>JAISBR010000146.1 GCA_031266095.1 Treponema sp.
GCGCCGGTCAATTCTTCTATAATATAGTCCGAAAGGCCCTCGCCGGGCGATTCCCAGGCCACGATTGCCACCCGGCTGCCTTCGGGCAAGTCCGCCGCTATCTTTTCCGCCGACTGTTCAATGGCCTCCGCGAGGCTTACGCCGTCCCCCTCATACACGGGGGCCCCGCCGCCGCCCGTAGTGGCGCAGGAGGCAAAGATCGCCGCGGCCGCCAGCACAGCCGCCGGTATCCCCCATAGCTTGTGTCCGCTCCGTTTCATACCGCTCAGTCCCCCTTACAAACCGCTCTCTTCCCGGGCCGTTCCTTAACACGGCCTATCTTTACTCTTTGAGCCAGCCTGTGTCAACATCTGGGAGTCGGCCTGGCTGAGGGCCGCCAAAGACGCATATAAGACTTGACGAAATCAGCGCTATCAACAACTATTAGCTAAGGTTGTATGAACTATCCAGGAGCAGAGCTCCTGGGTATCAGATTTTTCGTTGAAAAATCTATCGTTCGATAGGAAATTTATTCGTGGCGAGGGTTTAATACCCCGCGGTTCTGCCGCGGTCATAAAGGTATTAAACCCGAGACCGATACCCTATGAGAACAACATACCGCGCCGGACCGGAGGTCCGAGCTCCGCCGCGTGGTATGTTAATTATACTGGCGTTGGTTTAATACCCACTTATCTATAGTGGACCAATTGAGTCGCATGCTTTGAGCCGGAGCAGAGCTCCGGGGTGTTAAACCAACGCCTTCGAGTAAAGGAAGTAGTAATGGCAGGTCAGTTTAAACCGACGCTCGTTAAATTCGTCAGGGATTCTTGTTGTGTGGTGGAAGGGAAGACCGCCGCCGACCGGTTTTTCATCATACAGCAGGGGAAGGTACGGATCCTTCGGGAAGCGGACCAGAGTACGGAAGAGGATGGCAATCTTACGGGACCGGGGGATATCATCGGCGCCGTGTCGGCCATGTCCGGTTACAGCTACATCGAGACAGCGGTGGCCCTTACCGACGTCATCATGCTGGTGGTAGAACGGAAATACTATGGGGACCTTATCCGTGGTAATACCCCTATCGCCGTGCGGATTATCCAGCAGTTCTCCAGCCGCCTACGCGAGCTGGACGAGATGCTTTCCAAAAGGGCCTTAAACGCCGCCTCCGTCCCGGACACCAGCCACCTCTTGGAAGTGGCCGCATATTACGCCAATCAGCACAAGTTTAACCAGGCTTTTTACGCCTGGCAGCGGTACACTGCCCTCTGTCCCGGCGCGAATAATCTGGGGGAAGTCAAACAGGAGATGATGAAAATAGCCCCCCATGTCAAAATGCTGAAACCGGTGTACCCGCCGGGTAAAATGGAACGGACGTACCCCAAAGAATGCGTCCTCTTTGCCGAAGGTGAGCAGGGGGATGAGCTCTATATTATCCAAAAGGGATCGGTCAAGATCAGTAAGATCGTGAACAACCAGGAGGTAGTGCTGGCGGTACTCAAAGAAGGGGATGTTTTCGGCGAGATGGCCCTGCTGGAGGATAAGCCCCGTGTGGCTACCGCCGAGGTCTATGCAGACTGCTCCCTGCTGGCGGTGAACCGGAGCAATTTCGAGGGTCTTATCAGTAATCATCCGGAGATGGTTGCCCGGCTGACCACCCTGATGGCGGAACGGATTTGGCTCATGTACCGGCAGCTTGCCAATATGCTTATTGAGAACCCGCTGGGCCGTATTTATGACGCGCTGCTCATTCAGCTTGAAAAAGACCGGGTATCGCTGGAAACCAACGAGCCTCACCTTTGCGGCTTCGGTTTAAAGGAACTGGCGGGTATGGCGGGGCTTCCCTCCGGTGAGAGTGACGCCCTGTTCAAGAAGCTCCTCTTAACCAAACGGATCAACCTGATTAACGACAGGATCTACGTCAATGATCCTCCCGTCATATTACGGCAGACCGAGTACTACCGCCGGGCTCAGCGTCTCGGCAGGGATCAGGACGGACTGGGCTAGGAGTTTGTTGCGCGTGTAGGTTTTTGCGGCACTTTGTGCCGTAAAAACACCGGTGTCTGACAGGCGAGGTGCATACCTGCCGGGAGAAACCGGCGGAATCCCTTGTTTTTATCCTGTTTTTTATTGAATAAAAATATTCTTTCCTATACAATAATGTAATGCCCTTATAGGGCCGCATTCGTTAGAGCTTTGATACAAAACATGGTGAGGTTTATATAGATGCTGGATATTGGTCCTATCCACCGAAAGGAATATGATCTTGAAACCGGCCAATCAGGACCTATTGCCGTCGCCGAGGCGCCCGGCAGGGTACATTTTCTGGGTGAGCACGGGGAATCCGGGGCGGGCTTGTACCTTTCCGCCGCCATCGATCGTCATGTCAAGGTGGCTGTAAGCGCGCGGCGGGACAATTCCCTCCGTTTTTACGCCGCCGACATGGAGGAACGGAAGCGGACCACCTTGATCAACCTGAAGTACAAGCGGGAGGACCGCTGGGCGAACTATATCAAGATCGCTGTTCAACTGTTTGCCGTTCTTGGCTACCCGGTCAAGGGCCTTAACTTTACCGTTATGGGGGACATACCCCAGCAGGTGGGGCTGGCCTCTTCCGCCGCCATTGAGGTAGCGGCGGCTATGGCCCTGCGGGGGCTTTTCCACGCCCCGCTCAATGAACGGGGGCTGCTTAATAAAATCACCGAAGCCCACACGCTCCTCTTTGGAGGCAAAACCAGCGCGGTGGATTATCTTATTCTGCTTGCCGCCCGCAAGGATCGGTTCCTGCTGATTGATGAGACGAATTTGAGTGTCCAAAAGATAAAATCCCCCTTTTCACGGTGCAAGTTTTTGCTCACGGATTCACGGGTACCCCGTATAGATGTCGAAAATGAGCTGAGCCACAGGCGGCAGGATATCAAAAAGGGCCTTGAAATGCTCTCCCAAAAACGGGAAGGCGCCAGTTTCAGAGACTACGCTACCAATGACCTGATGGACTATATGGGGAATCTCCCCGAGGAGATCCGCCGGCGGAGCATGCACATCGTACAGGAGATTCGCCGGGTCTACGACGCCGAAAACGCCCTGAAACGGAAGGATCTGCCGGCCTTGTCCCGAATCATCTACCATTCCCATGAGAGTCTGCGGGATCTCTACGAGGTAAGTTGTCCCGAAGTGGACTGGCTCGTGAAGCGGGCCCAGGAGATCGAGGGGATCGTTGGTTCCCGCCTGACCGGACAGGGTTTTGGAGCCTGTACCTATACCATAATCCCCGGTGACATGGTGGGGGAATATAAAAAGCGGCTTGAAGATTACGAACGGATATTCGGCTTTCATCCGGTTATCTATGATGTGCGGCTTGCCACCGGCAGCCGTATGACGCCGGCCTAAAGAACGGCGGACAATAATGAATATATGAGAATTCTGCTGACCAATGACGATGGTTGTACCTCTCCAGGCATTACCCTCCTGGCAAAAGCCCTGCGGGAAGCGGCCCATCGGGTGTTTATGCTTGCCCCAGATTCGGATCGTTCCGGGGTTTCCCATTCCATTTCTTTTTTTAATGGCCCCCGCAAACTGACCGAAATTGAAAAAGACACCTGGTCCTGTTCGGGAACCCCGGCGGATTGTGTGGTGCTCGCCCTGCTGGGGGGTATTCCGGAGTTGAAGATCCTGGATGATGACGCCGGAATACCCCCGGACTTGATAATTTCAGGGATAAACCGGGGCGCGAATGTCGGAACCGACCTGATTTATTCCGGAACCGCCGCCGCAGCCCGGCAGGGGAGCCTTATCGGCATTCCCTCGCTGGCGCTCTCGCTGGTTGAGGGCGATACCTGGCACTGGGAAACGGCTGTTTCCTTCTCGGTTGAGCGGCTTGAGGAGATGCGGCGATTCTGGAAGGCCGATACCTTTGTGAACGTGAATATCCCCAATACGGCGGCAGCGCCTGCAGCGTTAGTTCCCGCTTTTCCCTCGATACGGCATTATAATGATCGTATAGATCCCTATGAGGCGTCCGGCGGCGGCCGTTATTGTTTTGCCAGAACCGGCAAGATCGGCGCCCGGCCGGAAAAGGGTTCGGACTGGGAAGCGCTGTCAAGGAATCATGCCTCAATGAGCGCCGTGTTTATCCATCCGGTGACCCTCGATGAAGTCCGGAGGGGGAGGGAAAAGGTTTAGCATGATAGGAGATCGGCCCGGAGGAAAGGAACAGCGCCCCAATGACGTTTTGCGGACTGAACGCGCCGTTGATAAATCCTCTGAGCCTGAATTAAACCACCCGGCGCGGAGGAAAGTTCCCGCCTCGGAAGGGACCCTTAAAGAAGGGATACGGCTGTTCCGTATGAAACGATGGGAGAAGGCCCTGGAGGAATTCATGCGGATAAAGACCGAAGGCTTTGATGCCGGGGATCAGGCTGAACTTGCCTATTTCATGGGGCTGTGTTACACCAAACTGACCCGTTATGATGATGCCCTGCTGTACCTGGAACAGGTAGTGGTAGCCGGACAGAATATTCTCAGGGTCTATCAGTGCCGTATGACCCTGGCGTATATATATGTCATTACCCAGCGTATCAAGCTGGCTGAATTTGAATTAAAGCGGCTGCAGCGCAGCGGATTTGAATCCGCCCAGCTCTACAATACCCTGGCCTACGCCGCGTGGACCCGAAAGCACTACAAGAACGCCATAGATCTCTACGAAAAAGCCCTGGACATTGACGAAAATAATGCCACGGCAATGAACAGTATGGGCTTTATTCTTGCGGACGCCGATATTGATATTATGCGGGGTTTGCGGCTTTGCCGGAAGGCGGTGGATGAAAAGCCCCAAAACCCGGCCTACCTTGATTCCCTGGGCTGGGCCTATTTCAAGAGCGGAGAACCGGTGGAAGCCCGTACGTGGCTCCGCCGGGCCTTGGATCTGGCGCCTAACGAACAGGAGATACGGGAACACTTCAAAATAGTGACCGGAGAGGCCGTATGAAAAAACCGTTCTGCGCCGCGGTTTTGTTTCTGTTAATATGTTCCCCTTTTCTTATAGCCCAGGATCGCGCTCCCGTGACCGGAGGCGCCGATGTCAACGCTGTCAACGCCGCGGAGGAATTCCGCCTCGGGGTGCAGGCATACTATCGCTACGCCTTTAACGAGTCGATTCTCTCTTTAGAGAGGGCCTTGTCCTTCCGGCCCGGAGAGGCGATCATTCTGGACTGGCTGGGCAAGGCGTATTACCGTTCCGGTTTTGAGGAGATTGCCCTCAGGCAATGGCGCGCCGCCGCCGAGGTCTATGGCCGTAACAGCGGTCCGGGTATGCTCCTCCTCAGCCGTATTGAAACCGTGGCGAACCGCCGCTTCCTCCTGCCGGTGGCCGATGACGAGATTCGCTATGTGGAGGCGGGCCGCTATCCCGGCCGGTATGAGAATTACGTGCTCTACCGTCAGCCCACGGCGGTGCTGCCTATGGACGATGGTTCCGCTTGGGTAGTGGCCTACGGCAGCAACGAAATCGTCAGGATAGATGTCAACGGCGTGGTAAAGGACCGCAGGCGGGGACCTCTCAACGGGTTTGACCGGCCCTACGATTTGGTTAAAGGAACCGGAGGCAGACTCTACCTTTCCGAGTACCGGGGGGGCAGGGTAAGCATCCTCAACAGTCAGGGGGACTGGCAGGCCTACATCGGTTCTAAAGGCCTCGAGGAGGATATGTTTGTCGGCCCGCAGAACCTCACGGTTGATGAGGATGGTTATCTCTATGTGGTGGATTACGGCAACCGGCGAATATCTAAATTCGATCCCGACGGGGCCTTTATCCTCTCTTTTGGCCTGAAAAACGCCCTTTTCCCGGGTTTTCTTTCCCCTACCGGCATTGCCGCCCAAAACGGCAGAATCTACGCCGCCGACGCTGTGGCAAAACAGATATACATGTTTGACCCTAATGGAAATTACCTGGGGATACTCACCGGCGAAGGTCTCCGGGGGCCTGAAAGCCTCCGTTTTCTTTCCGACGGCAGGCTTCTGGCGGCGGACACCAACCGGGTGCTGCTCATTGATATTGATTCCGCCATTGTCCGTGAATTGGGGCTTGCCGGAAACGAGCGGGTCCGTATAGTCGGTGCCGATATGGACAGGAACGGCAATGTACTGGCGGCGAATTTTGCCGCCGGGGAGGTCTCGGTGCTGACCCGCTTCGATGATCTGGCGTCGGGCCTCTTTGTGCAAATCGAGCGGGTTTCGGTGGAACAGTTCCCGCTGGTAACGGTGGAACTGAGGGTTGAGGATCGGCTGCGCAGGCCTATCGTCGGCCTTGAGGGACTGAATTTCTTCCTCAGCGAGCAGGGCCGGACGGTGAGTGAACAGAATTTCCTCAGCCCCGCCTACCGCTCAAACAGGGCGGATGTTTCACTCCTGGTGGAGCGTTCCCCGGCAACCGAGAATCTGAAAGATGATCTTGCGGCGGCGGCCAGGGACATTAATAACGCGCTTGAAGAAAACGGGCGGATTGTTTCGGTGGTTTCCGCAGGCGTCCAGCCCCAGCGGGAACGGCATGAAAACACCCTGGCGGCAGCGGCCAGGGGCGCTTCCGCCTCCTACAGCCCCCGCTGGCGTTTTGACCTGGGACTGCGGCTGGCTGCCACGGACCTTTTGCCCGGCGAAAAGAAGCGCTCCGTAGTATACGTCGGTTCCGGCGCTGTCGGGGAACTGGGCTTTGAACAGTACAGCCTTTCAGAGATGGCGGCTTATCTGGCGAATAACGGTATAGTATTCAACGCGGTTATTGTAGGCGGCAGTGCGCCCTCCGGGGAGATCCGTTACCTTTGCCGGGAAACCGGCGGCCAGGCTCTGCCGCTTTACCGTCCCGAAGGAATAGGGGAAATGATCCGGAGTATTGCCTTGAGTCCCTCAGGTCTGTATACTCTGAGCTATCGCTCTCAGCTTCCAACCGATTTCGGCAGGGCCTGGCTTCCGGTAGAGGCGGAAGTGTATCTGATGGAACGTTCGGGGCGGGACAGTACGGGGTATTTCCCGCCTTTGGAATAGCGGATTGGAACGCATAGAAATAAGTTACTCGAAGCGCGATTGTTTCCGTGTCTTCGCGGCCTTTGGGCTGCGTACTATTGTGTCCGGACATAGGGCCGGTTGCTTTATGGAGAGAACTTTTGAGGAGAGTCGCTTATATGGCGTATCAATGGGACAGCACTCTGGAGACCGGACATGCAAAGATCGACAGTCAGCACAAACAACTGGTGGCGGCGCTGAATAACATCATTGAAGCCTCTCAAAAGGGAAAAGGAAAAGAAGAGATATTCAAAACCCTGGATTTTCTGACCGGCTATACAATTATACATTTCTCCACCGAGGAAGAATTTCAGATACAATACAATTATCCCGACTACTTGGTTCACAAGCGCTATCACGATGAATTCAAGATAACGGTGAGCCAATTAACCGGGCGGCTGATCAAGGAAGGCCCCACCGAGGAGATGATCGATATCGTGACCACCACCATCGGCGATTGGCTCCTGAACCATATCAAGGGTGATGATTTCCGCATGGCCACCTTCGTGCAGTCAAAGAGCGGCCTTTAGCGCGGACAGGACAGACAGCGAAGCGGCGGTTGTTTTACGTTCATTTTAAGGCGTCAGGGCGGAGCATATTTTGTACCGAAAGGTAGGAACGGGTCCGCAGTGAAGCAAATACATCAGCGTTAGGGTGTTCCCTGAAATCCGCCAGAGTTTTTTTATAGACATCCATAGGTACCCTGGTTACCGCCACCTCTTCGGCCTTTATTCCGTGCAGATGGAATTCGACGCCGCCGGTATTTTTTCCCTGATACCAGACGCTTATCTCCTGTTCCGGGTAGGTCTCCTCGGCTTTGAGGAGGAGGTAGTACTTCAGGGCTTCAATGGCGGCCGGCTCCAGGCCGTCACGGATAATCGCGACGCGGTCCGACAGCTCCGGATAACTGATAATGGTTTCAACACCGGCAAGCGTTGTTTTTCTTCGGTAAAATTCGCCCCGATCAAGCTCGGGCAAAACCTCGAGCGTAAGCCGTTTGGACGGCCACAGAAGCGTTACCGGGTATTCAGGCTTGTGATTTTTCATGCAGCCGGGGCAGGTGAAATTCATAAATGAGCCTTCGACAATTTTCTCAATATACTCAGGCGATTTGTCAAGATCGATTTCTGTTTCCGCCTCAACTGAGAAACCCCTGCCGCAGGGGCAGGTAATACTCCGTTTCATAGACCGACTCCTTAACGCGGCAACTACCTGCGGGCCAGGTACAGTATATCTCCGAATATCGCCAGGATCATAAGACCGAAGATCAGCACTACTCCCAGGGTTTGAAAAACCGCGACGGCACGGGGATTGACGGGTTTCCGGCGTATCATTTCGAATAAAAAGAGCACAATCATGCCGCCGTCAAGAATGGGCAAGGGCAGGAGATTCATCACGCAGAGAGCAACGGAGATAAGGGCGAGAAAATCCGCCATAGAACGGAGACCCACGCCGAAGCTCTGCCCAAAGCCCTCGGCGGCCACATCCCCCATCATGTAGGTGATGCGTACCGGTCCTGATACGGCCTGAGTGAGATCAATGCCTTTGAAGAGGAGTCTGAGACTCCGCAGAGAGACCACGAGGGTTTTCCAGGATTCGGCCGCGCCCTTGGCGAGCGCCGCAAACGGCGAAAGCGGCGGGGTTCGGTACTGTATGGAAGTCCAGGTGATACCCAAATTCGCTTCTCCGTCATCGCCATATTCGGGAATAAGGCTGGCCTGTCCCTTCTCATCGTTACGCGCATAGTCAATGGTGAGAGCGGCAGGCTTGGGTTCCAATGCCACGAGAAAATCCATGCTGTTGGAAACAGGCCTGCCGTCAACACGTTCGATACGGTCACCGGGCAAAAGCCCCCCCAAGGCGGCAGGGCTTTCCGGGGCTATCGCCTCTATGAGCGGATCAGTCCAGAAATATACCCCGATTTTCCCGGCGCCTGAACTTTTATCCAGGCTTGGCGTAACGTTCAGCCGCAACTGCTCTCCGTTCCGTTCAACGGTAACAGACAGGAGCTTTTCAGGGTTGACGGCGATATTTTCCTGAACTTCATGGTAGTATTGGATTTTTTTTCCGTCTATCTCAATGATCCGGTCCCCGGTTTTAAGGCCTGCCTCATCAGCGGGATACTGTTCCCCGGGGTGTATCTCCGAGATCAGCACGATACGGTTGCCCAGAGTACGCACATCAAAACCGGCGCCCCATATAACGGAAAGCGTCAAAACCGCGAAAACCAGATTGAAGAAAGGCCCGGCGAAGGCAACCAGGATTCGGCGCTGGGGACTGGCTCCCAGATAGTCGCCCTTTGCCGGGCTTAAGCCCCGCTGCCCGTTTTCCCAGGCCTCCTGAAATTCATTTTCACCCCGCATCTTACAGTAGCCCCCCAGAGGGAACATGCCGAGCCGGTATTCGACCTTGCCGATCTTCTTTTTCAAAATCGGATTACCCCAGCCGATGGAAAAGGCTTCCACCTCTATGCCCACAAGCCTCGCCGCGAGGAAATGCCCCAATTCATGCACAAAAACTACCACCCCAAGGCCAATCACCCCAAGGATTATTTTAACAAAAATCATATTTTATCCTTCATAAACACTTTCGCTATTGTCCTGGCCCGTGTATCCGCTTCCAATACCGGCGCGATATCCGCCGGTTCCCCGCCCCAGTCTTTATTTAAAACATAAGCTACAATCCGGGGTATATCAAGAAAGCCAATTTCCCGCCTGAGAAATGCGGCCACCGCCACCTCATTAGCGGCGTTATAAGCGCAGGGGTACAGCCCATCCCGCAGGACCGCCTCACGGGCAAGACTCAGCATGGGAAATCTTTTTGTATCAGGCTTTTCAAATTCAAGGGTAAGGGATTCGAAGTCAAGCCGCCCAAAACCGGTGGGTCTGCTGTTGGGCCAGTAGAGGACCTGATGGATAGGAAGTCTCATGTCGGGCCGGGCAAGCTGAGCGTATACCGCGCCGTCCCGCAGGCGTATCATGGAATGAACTATGCTCTGGGGATGAATAACCACTTTGATTTTTTCAGGGGGTATATTGAAGAAGCGTGTCGCCTCAATGATCTCAAGCCCCTTGTTTGCCATAGACGCGGAATCGATGCTTATTTTGGGACCCATATTCCAGGTGGGGTGGGCAAGGGCCGCCTCCGGGCTTGCACCGGCCATTTTGTCAAGGGACCATTGCCTGAAAGGCCCCCCCGACGCTGTAAGCAAAATTTCGTCTAAGGCCGTTTCGGGCCACTCTTCAATACCCCGCACGGCCGGCGTATCCGGTACACGCTCCGCCGCCTGATTGTACAGAATGCAATCACCCCAGGGAGCAGGGGAGAAAAGGTCCCCCCGGCGAATCAAATGAAAAATCGCCGAATGTTCTGAATCCATCGGCAGGATATTTACTTTATGTACCGCCGCCTGATTGAAAACCTGCTTTCCCGCCATTACCACGGTTTCTTTGTTGGCCAGGGCAAGATCGGAGCCCGCTTCTATTACCGCCATTGAAGGTTCAAGGCCCGCCGCGCCTGCAATGCCGTTAATGGTGATATGGGCCTCTGCCGCAGCGATAGCGGTAAGCAGCCGTTCTCGCCCGCCGGGACCGCCCGCAAGGACGAGTTCCGCGCCGGGCCAGGCCCGGCCCAGTTTCTCAAGCCCTTCCCTGTCGCTGTGCGCGCTTAGCAGCACCAGCTCAAAATCATCCGTCTCCTGACTGATGACATCAATAGCGCTCTTCCCAACAGAACCGGTGGCGCCAAGAACCGCAACGCGTTTTTTCACAATAACATCCGTGATTGAGGCTGTTTGAAGAGCAGGCTGAAAACCAGATAAAACACAGGCGCCGCCAGGGTTATGGAATCAATAGAATCAAGAACCCCGCCTCTTCCGGGCATAATATGCCCTGAATCTTTACTGCCTGAACTGCGTTTTATCGCCGATTCGCTTAGATCACCTAAGGCGGCGGCAATGCCGGACAAGAGCCCAAGAATAATCCCCGCGCACGGGGCGGAGGATATGAAAAACACTGAATCAAAACGGGGAACAAAAACACCGGGAAAGAGCAGCGCGGCGCCGGCGCCCACGGCAATTGAAGCGATAGTTCCGCCGATAAAACCGGCGACACTTTTATTAGGGCTTGCCGGAATTATTCCCCGGTTTCCCCTGCCGAGCAGCATACCCGCAGCCCATGCCGTCGAATCATTGCCCATAACGCTCAACAGAAATACTATGATGATAATTTCCGCCCTTTCCCATCCGCCCATTTTAATTATCCATTCGAGCAAAAAACCCGGATAAATCAACACGGTGAAACCGGCCGCTATACGGTTAACGCAGCGATCCATATCCTTAAGCCGGAAAAAAACCACTGATACCAGTATCCAGAAAACGCCGGCGGCAAAAAAAGCAGTCGTAACCCAATCATCCCAATTAAGGCTGAGCGCCAGGGTCTCCGCCGCCGGCAGCAGGGCGCCCAGGATCATCGCCTCAGTTTTGGGGACGCGCAGCCCTTTTTTTTCAAGTATTGCCGCGAGTTCCGCCGCGCCCAAGGCGCTGAAGACAATCACCGTCAGATTCAGGGCCAGATGGTGAAAGTAGGGAAGAAAGCATACAACAAACACAACCAGAGGGAGACCAATGAAAAATATCAGAAGGCGCTGTAACATTTTTTTCATGGCAGCCTGTCCATTACCGATACTCCGCCCTGTTAGCCGCTAACGGCGTCAGCCGCCTTTGCCTCGGCAAGAGCGGAAGGAACGCCGCCAAAACGCCGGTCCCGGTTCTGAAAATCATCTATGGCCGCGGCAAGGTCCTCACCGGTCCAGTCGGGCCAAAACCTGGGGGAAATGTACAATTCCGCATAGGCCGCCTCCCAGAGCAGAAAATTACTGGTCCGGTATTCCCCGGCGCTACGGATGATAAGGTCCGGGTCAGGCACATCCGGATTGTCGAGACAAGCGGCAATGTGCTCTTCGGTAATAGCGTCCATATCCGCCCCGGCGGCCAGGCGCCGTACCGCCCGGACAATTTCATCCCTGCCGCCATAATTAATAGCGAGGATTACCTGCATGCCCTTAAAATCCCTGGTTTCCGCTACGGCGCCGGCAAGCTCGGCCTGAATGTCAGACGACAGCCCCTCCGTGTCGCCGGCGTGGCGAATACGGATACGGTTTTCCCGGTAGAAATCAAGCTCACCGCGAAGGTACTGTTTTACCAGCCCCATAATAAAGCCTACCTCGTCGGCGGTACGTTTCCAGTTCTCGGTGGAAAAAGCGTAAAGTGTCAGATATTTGACGCCCATATCGCTGGCGGCCTTGACTATGCGTTTGGCGGCCTTAAGGCCCTCAAGATGCCCCTGGGTACGGACACGGCCCCGCGCCCGCGCCCAGCGGCCGTTTCCATCCATGATGACGCCGATGTGAACCGGGATATCTGTACCCATCACACTTCCATGATTTCTTTTTCTTTTTCTTCCAGCACCTGATTCACTTTGGTGATGAAACTGTCGGTCAACTTTTGCAGCTCTGCGGAACCCTTGCTTTCATCGTCTTCGGTGATGGATACGTCTTTCAGCAGTTTCTTCAGTTCGTCGTTGCCGTCCCGGCGGATGTTGCGTATTGCCACCCGCGCCTGCTCGGCCTGGCTCCTGGCGAGTTTCACCAGTTCTTTGCGCCGTTCCCCGGTAAGGGGAGGAATGGCGATACGGATCACCTTGCCGTCATTGGAAGGGTTCAGCGACAGTTCCGAGCTGCGGATCGCCTTCTCGATCTCAGCGATGAGGGTTTTATCCCAGGGCTGAATAACGACAAGCCGGGCCTCGGGAATGGAGATATTGGCCACCTGGTTCAGAGGCGATTTTTCACCGTAACAATCCACCCGGATCTTGTCGAATAACGAAGCCGAAGTCCGTCCGGAACGTAGCGAGGCGAAACCGTCTTTCAGATTCGCCGTCGTCTTTTTCATCCGTTCCTCAGATGAGGAAATGACGCTCTGCATTTAGGTTCCCACCTTATAATAAACGAAGTCTGTTATATTGAGCTTGGCGCCGGCTTTCTTGGCGCATTCCGCCAGAGCCTGGGCGACAGTGAGTTTTTCATCTTTTACATAACCCTGCTCAAGGAGGCATATCTCCGAAAGGTATTTGTTCACCTTGCCCTTGAGGATGCCGTCCAGCACATTTGCCGGTTTGCCCGTGAGCTTTTCATCCTGCTCCATCTGCTTACGGAAAATATCTTCCTGCCCCGTGAGCCAGGCCTGATCGATCTTACTCCGATCCAGAACATGGGGATTAAAGGCGGCGATATGAAGGGCCAGGGAAAAGATAAAGTCCTTTACTTCCTCATCCTTGAAAATCTCAGGTTTGTCGGAATCGCACTTGACCACCACGCCGATATTGCCGTCGCCGTGAATGTACTGTGTAAGAAACTCGTTAGCGCCGGCCTTGACTATCGTGAGCCGCTTGAGTCCCATATTCTCCCGTATCTTGGCGGCAAGGTCGGTCACCATACCCTTAAGTTCGTCGTTAGGTTCGGTCCAGTCTTTTTCCAGAGCCTTGCCGGCAATAGCCCCTCCCAAGGCGATAAAATCGGGGTTCCGGGCCACAAAGTCGGTTTCAGAGGAAAGTTCCACCAGAACCGCGGCGGAACCGCCGGCATTGATTTTTACAAATATTTTGCCTTCATTGGCCGCCCGACCGGAGCGTTTCTCAAGGGCGGCAAGCCCCTTTTCTTTGAGCAGTTTTTCAGCCTCCTCAAAATTGCCGTCGCTGGAAACCAGAGCGTTCTTACATTCCATCATTCCCGCTCCGGTTTTTTCCCGGAGTCGTTTAACATCAACAGCGCTAATCTCAGCCATAAGTCTATCTCCTGTTTTAAGGTAATCCGCCCACAGACGCACGTTATTGACGGACTCTATTAGGGGACCTCCAAAATTTTAGTCTTTAGAGATCTTCGTATACACTAAATCTAGGAGTTTGTTGCACTTCGTGCATAAAACCTCTAAAAATCGCCATTCAGGCGATTTTTTACCCTGCAAACTCCGTAAGGAGCCCGTTAATCGGGATTTTTGCGGCATAAAGTGCCGCAAAAATCCACAAGCGCAACAGGCTCCTGGGAAAGCTGTTCCAAAATCTGACATTTTGGAACAGCCTCAAATGGAAAAACGGACTAAAGTCCACCGCGTTTGCGTAAATCCCTTTACACCGGAGCATTGGTTTCCTCCGGAATGTCTCCTAAAACCCGCCGGGGATCTTGAGAGAACGGTTCATTCTTCATCGTAAACTTTATCGACGTCCACCTGGATATGATCATCCTCACCGGATGTTTCCACTTCGGGTTCTTCAGCCGGCTTTTCTTCTGCAGCCTCGGTGGAATAGGATTCAATATCAATTTCCTGATCCTCCTCCTTGCTGGAAACATCGGTCAGCAGCCCTTCCATGTCGTCGCCCTCGTCGCCCAGAGTCTCGATGATTTTGAGACCCACTTCGTTATCCGCTTCCACAACCGCATTGGCGACGATCTGGGTGAAGAGAGTGATCGCCCTAATGGCGTCGTCATTGCCGGGGATGGGGTAGTCGATACCATCGGGGTTACAGTTGGTGTCTACCACCGCTATAATGGGAATACCCTGGCGCTGGGCTTCGGCAACGGCAATCGCTTCTTTGCGGGTGTCAATAATAAAGAGAATACCCGGCAGCTCCTTCAATTCTTTGATGCCGCCCAAGTTCTTCTGGAGTTTTGCCTGCTCCTTACCTAAAGCGGCGATTTCCTTCTTAGTCAGATTCTCAAAGCTGCCGTCAACTTCCATTTTCTCCAGTTTTTTCAGACGGAGCAGGGATTTCTTGATAGTCACAAAGTTGGTGAGCATGCCGCCAAGCCAGCGGTTATTCACGTAGAACATACCACATCGTTCAGCCTCTTTCTGGATCGCCTGCTGCGCCTGCTTCTTGGTACCCACAAAGAGCACGGTCTTGCCGGACGCTACGGTTTTGCGGACCACATCGTAAGCGTCCTTGATCGCCTGGATAGTCTTTTGCAGATCGATAATGTGGATGCCGTTCCGTTCCGCGAAGATGTATTTTTTCATCCTCGGGTCCCAGCGCTTCACCTGGTGGCCGAAATGTACCCCTGATTCCAGGAGACTTTTCATGGTAACTACAGCCAAAATTTCCTCCTCACGGGAACTGTCCGGAAATTTGTTACACCTCGCACGTAAAATCGCCTGTTAAGCGCGGACCAGTGTTTTTAGACAGCCCCAAGACGAAAAGCGGCGTCTTGGCTTAGACAGCGCTTCGTCAACCTTCCCTGTATCTCATGCCCCAAGCCCGCAAGGGCGGGGGGATGGAAAATCAAGAGCCAACGGCCCCTATGGCTAAGCCCCGTAAGGATAACCATTCTCACGTAACATAACATAAAAATCGCGCAATGGCAAGCCCACCACGGCGCTCGGCGAACCGGTAATGGAACTGATAAAACAGCCCGCCAGCCCCTGTATGCGGTAAGCGCCCGCCGCCTTCTGCCATTCTCCGGTATCGAGGTACCATTCGATTTCGTCTTCAGAAAGGGAAGCGAAAGTGACCGCACAAGCCGCCGAGCGGCAGTCCGTGTTTCCCGCCGGTCTTCTGTGGAGGGCGACGGCGGTAATGACCTCGTGTTCCCGGCCTGCCAGACGGCGCAGCATCCGTTTGGCGTCTTCCCGGTCCGCAGGTTTTCCGAAAATACCGCCGTCCACCGAAACAATCGTGTCTGCCCCGCAGATCCAGGACGGTTTTCGCCCATCCAGCAACTCCACAACTTTTTGTACCTTCCGTACCGCCAATCCCTCCGCCGTTTTCCGGGGATCCGTCCCCTGTTCGATCTCCTCGTCGATAAAGGAGGACATGACGCTGAAAGGCAGTCCGAGAAGTCTGAAATATTCCTGCCTTTGCGGGGAAGCGGAAGCCAGAATAATAGGTTCCATGTATTCAAGATACCAAGCGGCGGCCTCTGAAACAAGGCGTTTCTAGTCAGAATGAGGCGTTACGAAAGAAAAGGCACTTGGCGTTGAATTCCCGGTTAACGATTCCCCGATCCGTGTTGCGCCACGTCAAAAAACGAACCACAGCCGATCTTGACACGTGGTGAGTATTGAGATATGGTAGATTTCAAGGCCCTTGAGAATTTTCAGTTTTTGAGGCGTCCTTTACCTTATTTCGGTGGAAACAAGCGTGAGAGACTAGCTCATCTGGATAGAGCGTCAGCCTCCGGAGCTGAAGGCGGTGGGTTCGAGTCCCGCGTCTCTCATTCGTAATTTCTTTCATAACGGTAATCAATAGGTGGATATCTTTGTGAACAGTAGGGAGACACAGAATGCGACAAACACTGCTTTTTCTTTGCCTGGGGTTCCAGGCGCTGTGCCTTGCCGGTTGTACGGGCCTGCCCACCGGCCAGCCGAGAGCGGATAACCATATCGACGCGATTACCATACGCAATGTCCCGCTTACCATTAATGGAGAGTCCGCTTATAAAGTATATGTGTATGTTACAGACAGCATGTCCCAGCGGGATCCCCCTAAGGCCATGGGGACAGCTCTGCTGAATGGGGCAGCCACTATAACCGTATCAATGTATAATCCGCCTCAGGAGTACAGGGGGAAGGATCCCGACGAGCACGGCGGGCAATGGTCCGGCGTTGGAAACTACTTCTCGGTAGTAATCAGTCCCCGGAACGCGCCCAATAAAGACGCCATCCTGGTCAGGGCCGGCCAGTCTTTCAATAAATCAAACCGGGATTGTGATTTTAACCGATTGATACGTGTGTCCGAGAGTTCGTTTTTTGTAAGTAAAACCACGGCTGTTTATGACGAGATAATCCGAAATGACAATAAGGGTATTGGCACTGATATTAGTACCCCGTAGTGTTTTGTGGTTGATTCGTGTTGAGGGTTTAATACCCATATGCGTTTACTTAACAGGGCATTGCTGCTTACCAACGAAGGGTATACCGATGAGATGATCGCCGACCGGTCCAACCTGTTGAGCTTTCAGTTTCACGGGATACTGCAACTTATCGACGAGGAATACGGGAAAGCCCGGGGGAGTTTTGGGAGGCGGGAGGAGTTTTTCAACGGATTGAGGTTTTCGCTACGGCGGTTTTTGCATGCAAGCTGGGAGGATTTCATGTTTTTTGTTATCGGTGATGAAGATGACGGGTAAATGGAGAATTGCTGCCTTCCCTGGTAATAGCCTTGACTAAATTGCTCTTTTTTACTATCGTAAAGAGACTTGCTCAATTGTTGGTTAATGCCCTTGTAGCTCAGTTGGCAGAGCATATCCATGGTAAGGATAAGGTCAACAGTTCGATTCTGTTCGAGGGCTGGCAGCCTGTTGTACTTGCAGGTTTTTTACAGGTGAAAACTCCCTGACAGGGGAAAATTTGGCTCAGAAGAGGTAGCGTATGGCGAGCAAAAAGACAGCGGTGGAACTGGTAGCCCTGCAGTGCAGTGAATGTAAACGGAAAAATTATACCACCCAGAAAAACAGGCGGAATACCCAGGAAAAACTCGAATTCAACAAGTATTGCCCGTTTGACCGGAAACATACGCTTCACAAAGAAACAAAGATCAAGTAAATTTTAGGCCAGTAGCTCTAATGGTAGAGCGCCGGTCTCCAAAACCGGATGTTGTGGGTTCGAGTCCTACCTGGCCTGGGTAATGTTTGTATAAAAGAGGAAGGGCATGAACAAACTGGTTCGATTTGTGAAAGAATCTTACGCTGAACTTCGGAAGGTGATTTGGCCGGGTAGGGATGATGTAGTCAGCTCGGTGAAGGTCGTGATTGTTTCTACTATTATTGTCGCGGCGGTTTTGGGCCTGATAGATGTATTGCTGCTTTTCGGGATAAGGGTTGTTTTTTAAAGGAACAAATGGCGACAGGCTGGTATGTCCTCCATATCTTTTCAGGATATGAGAGTAAAATAGAAAAAACTATCCGCATGATGATCGAGAACGGGGAACTGGATAAAGAAATTGTCCGCGATATAAAAGTCCCCTCGGAGGAAGTGATCGAGGTCAAGGACGGCAAAAAACGTATCATGACTAAGAAATTCCTCCCCGGTTACATCCTGGTGGAAATGGATCTTCCCGACGCAGATATGGGCTGGAAGGTTCCCTGTTCCAAGATCAAAAAGATCAACGGCGTTACCGGCTTTGTGGGAACCCCTGCGGATCGCAAGCCCCAGCCTCTGAGCAGCGACGAGGCCCGGTCTATTTTGCAGAAGTCCGGGGAGATTAAGGGTGAGCGGCAGGTCCGTACCCGCCAAGCCTTCTCCCCCGGCGAGCAGGTCAAGATCATCGACGGGCCGTTCGAGTCCTTCACCGGAACCATAGAAGAGGTTAATCAGGAAAAAAACAAATTAAAGGTGATGGTTGGCATCTTCGGCAGAAACACGCCTGTGGAAGTCGACCTTCTACAGGTGGAGAAAGTGTGAGACAAAAAGTGGAAGAGGTTCCGGGGCTGAGTTCCCAAACCTCGCCAGCCGGCTGCCGCCGGCATACCACGGAGGAGTATTGAATGGCAAAGAAAAAGGTTACGGCGTACATCAAGCTGCAGTGTCCTGCGGGAAAGGCCACTCCGGCCCCGCCTGTGGGACCCGCCCTTGGACCCCACGGGGTTAGCGCGCCTCAGTTTGTCCAGCAGTTCAATGACCGGACAAAGAGCATGGAACCGGGACTGGTTATTCCGGTGGTGATTACCGTCTACGCGGATAAATCTTTTACCTTTATCCTCAAGACGCCGCCCGCGTCGGTGCTTATCAAAAAGGCAATCGGGCTGGAAAAGGGTTCATCGGAGTCTCATAAGACCAAGGTCGGCAAGATTCCCAAGGCAAAACTTGAGGAGATTGCGAAGGTGAAGATGGCGGATCTTACGGCTAACGATATTGACGCCGCTATGAGAATTATCGCCGGTACGGCGCGGTCCATGGGTGTTGAGGTGGAAAAATGAAATGCGGTAAAAAATACAGCGAAAGCCTTAAAAAATACAATCCCGTCAACGCCTATGAACTGAACGAGGCTTTGGGGCTGCTCAAGACTATGGCCTTCGCCAAGTTTGACGAGACCGTGGATATTTCGGTTAAACTTAACATCAAAAAGAACCAATCCGTGCGGGATACGGTGGTACTGCCCAACCAGTTCCGGGGAGAAAAAAAGGTGCTGGTGTTCTGCAAACCCGAAAAGGAAAAAGAGGCCCAGGAAGCGGGCGCGACCTTTATCGGCGCCGATGACCTCATTGAAAAAGTGAAGGGCGGCTGGACCGATTTTGACGTGGCCGTGGCAACGCCGGATATGATGAAGGATGTAGGCAAGCTCGGTATGGTGCTGGGTCGCAAGGGCCTTATGCCCAATCCTAAAACCGGTACCGTTACCTTTGATCTCAAAGGTACCCTGGCCGAACTCAAAAAAGGCCGGGTGGAATTCAGGGCCGATAAAACCGGCGTGGTACACTTGTCGGTGGGCAAAATTTCCATGGAGAGTGAAAAAGTCGCGGAAAACATCAAGGCGGTGGTTACCGAGATCAAGCGGAAACGGCCGGTCGATGCCAAAGGTGAGTTCATTCGAACCGTTTCGGTGGCATCCACCATGGGGCCCGGCGTATGGGTCGCTATAAGTGATCAGGAGTAAAATATGGCGATTGTAGCGAAAAAGATTCAGGACAGCAAAACCAGGGCCATCGGGGAACTGAAAGAAACCCTGGGCGTTTCAAAGGATTTTATATTCACCGATTACCGGGGGCTTACGGTAGAGCAGATCAGTGCCCTGCGTAAGCAGCTTCGGACCAAGGAAGTTCATTACAAAGTCGTAAAGAACAATTTCGCCCGGCTTGCCTTTGAGCAGCTTTCCGCGCCGGATGTATCCTCCTACCTGACGGGTCCTACCGCAGTGGCCATTGCCCCCAAGGATTCAAATGAGGTCGCTAAGCTCCTCTTTGATTTCACCAGGGAGGCGCCGGCTCTGAAGGTCAAAGGCGCCCTGATGGGCGACTCGGTGTATGACGCTGCCCAGACCGAGGCTTTTTCCAAACTGCCTGGCAGGCTGGAACTCATTTCCATGCTTATGTCGGTGATGAACGGCCCTGCCCGGAACTTGGCCGGCGCTCTCAATGATGTCCCGGCCCGATTGGTACGGACCGTCAAGGCCGTCGCCGATCAGAAAGGCGCGGCAAATTAAAACTTGTCAGACTTCAGTATTGAAGGTTGCTAATCTGTCAGGTTTGAGATACCCGGTTAACGGGACGCGTATCGTATGAGGCGCGTAACACATTTTAGGAGAAGATAATATGGCAGCCACAAAAGAAGAGATTTTAGAAGCAATTGCGTCCATGACGGTTCTGGAAGTTTCGGAACTGGTCAAAATGATGGAAGAGAAATTCGGAGTTTCCGCCGCCGCCCCTGTGGCGATAGCGGCCGTTGGCGCGGCGCCCGCGGGAGGAACAGCCGCGGCGGCCGCAGAAGAACAGACCGAATTCAACGTCATTCTCAAAGCCTATGACGAAAACAAGAAAATCGCGGTTATCAAAGAAGTGCGGGCCGTTACCGGCCTTGGTCTCAAGGAAGCCAAAGACCTGGTTGAAGGCGCTCCCAAGCCCCTCAAGGAAGGCATTCCCAAGGAAGAAGCCGCGAAGATCAAAGAAACCGTCACCGCAGCGGGCGGTACCGTTGAGATTCAGTAACTACGCGGGAAATACAGTTTCTTTTCTCAAACAGCAGTTAAGGCCTCAGGGGCTTTAACTGTTTAATTATTTAAGTATAAACAGAGCAGGAAGGGGGGATCGATGACAAAAGGGAAAACAATCGCAAAACGAATGTACATCGGAAAAGACATTCAGGATGTGATGGATCTGCCGGATCTTATCGACATTCAGTTTTGTTCCTACGAAAGATTCTTGCAGCGGGAGAAACTCAGAAACGGCGAGAAGCCCGTGGAGCAGGGGCTCGAAGAGGTATTCAGGTCTACTTTTCCTATCGAGAGCCCTAACGGGGACATGGTTCTCGAATACGAATACTACACTCTGGACGAGGACAACATAAAGTTCTCAGAGCTGGACTGCAAGCAGAAGGGTATTACCTACGCTGTTCCCCTCAAGGCGCGGATCAACCTGATCTTCCAGCAGACCGGCGAGATTCGGCAAAAGGACATCTACATGGGCGATATCCCGATCATGAGTGAGCGGGGTACCTTTATTATAAACGGTGCGGAACGGGTAGTGGTTTCCCAGATTCACCGCTCGCCGGGCGTTATCTTTAGCCATGAGAAGGGAATCTACTCTTCTCGAATTATCCCCTACCGGGGGAGCTGGCTGGAATTTGAAATCGATCAGAAGCGGGAGCTTATCTACGCCAAAATTGACCGGAAAAAGCGCATACTGGGAACCATCTTCCTCCGCGCCTTGGGTTATGACAGCCGTGAGGAGATCATCAAGGCTTTCTATACTACCGAGACATTCAAACTCAAGGATGACCGGGAAACCAGGGAAAAAATTTCCGGCAAGGTCCTCGCCAGGGCGGTGTGGATCAAGGATGAGGCGGTGGAACCCAAAAACGGCAAAGGTGCGGATGAACATACCGGCATGAAGAAGTTCTACCGGGCCGGTGAAAAACTCCACCCTCATAATGTGGACGAGCTTTTGGCCAATAGCATTAAATCCATCGAAGTTATTAATTTCGAGGCCGAAGGTTCCCTCAATTCGCCGATGCTCCTCAACTGTTTTGAACGGGAGGAGATCAAATTTGTCAAGGAAGACGCGGGCCGTGATGAGCCTTCCACAGATGAGGCCCTGATCGCGGTTTATTCGGTGCTGATGCCCGGTGAGTCCATCACCGTAGACGCCGCAGAGAAAGACCTGTCGGGAATGTTTTTTACCAGCCGCCGCTACGATTTAGGCAGGGTGGGCCGCTACAAGCTCAATAAAAAATTCGACTTTAATCCGGGTCTTGAAGATTTTACCCTTACCAAGCAGGACATCATCGCCACCATGAAATTCCTCATCAAGGTCTATGTGGGGGTTGAGTTTATCGACGACATTGACCATCTTGGCAACAGGCGGGTGCGTTCGGTGGGTGAATTGATGGCAAACACTATGAAGACCGCGTTTAGCCGTATGGAGCGGATCGCTAAGGAGCGGATGAGCCTCAAAGAGACCGACACCATAAAGCCCCAGGACCTGGTTTCCATAAAGCCCGTAGTGGCGGCGATCAAGGAATTCTTCGGGTCCAGCCAGCTTTCGCAGTTTATGGATCAGGTAAATCCCCTGGCGGAGCTGACCCACAAACGGCGGCTCAACGCGCTCGGACCGGGGGGCCTTTCCCGTGACCGGGCGGGCTTCGAGGTCCGTGATGTCCATTACACTCACTACGGCAGGATGTGTCCTATTGAGACACCCGAAGGCCCGAATATCGGTCTTATTGTGTCGCTGGCGAACTACACCAGGGTCAACGAGTACGGCTTCCTGGAAACCCCCTATCGCAAGGTGCAGAAGGGCGTCGCCACCAGGGAGATTGAGTATCTTTCTGCCATGGATGAGGACCGCTACTACATTGCCCAAGCTTCGGCGAAACTCAATGTCAACGGCTCTTTTGCCGACGCCCAAATATCCTGCCGCCGTCAGGGCGATTACACCACGAGGGCGCCTGAAGACATTCAGTATATGGACGTGTCGCCCAAACAGATTATTTCGGTGTCCGCTTCGCTCATTCCTTTCCTGGAGCACGACGACGCCAACCGGGCGCTCATGGGTTCCAACATGCAGCGCCAGGCGGTGCCCCTGGTTTTCCCCGAAGTGCCGAGGGTTGGTACCGGAATGGAAGGAAAGTGCGCCTACGACTCCGGCGTACTCGCCAAGGCCCGAAGGGGCGGTACCGTGGTCCGGGTTACTTCCCAGGAGATCGTCATAAAGCCTGATAAGCCGGGTAACGCCAAGCCCTCGGCCCAGGCGGTTATCGACGAAAACGGTAATGACCTGTACCGCCTGGTGAAATTTCAGCGGACCAATCAGGATACTTGTTACAACCAGCGGCCTATCGTTAAGCTCGGCGAGAAAATTATCACGGGGCAGGTAATCGCAGACGGACCCGCAACCCAAAACGGCGAGCTTGCCTTGGGGAGGAATATCCTCGTGGGTTTTATGCCCTGGAACGGTTACAACTACGAAGATTCGATACTCATCTCCGAACGCGTAGTAAAGGACGATATGTTCACTTCTATCCACATCAAGGAATTTATCACCGAGGTGAGAGAAACCAAGCTGGGGCCGGAGAAAATCACCCGTGACATTCCCAACACCTCCGAGAAGAGTCTTGACAACCTGGACGGTGAGGGCATTATTCGTGTAGGCGCCAAGGTCCGTTCCGGAGATATTTTGGTTGGGAAGGTGACGCCCAAGAGTGAAACCGAAACCACCCCGGAATTCAAGCTGCTCAACTCAATCTTTGGCGAGAAGGCCAAGGAAGTGCGGGACTCTTCCCTTAAAGTGTCCCACGGCATTGACGGGACCATCATCGACATCCAGCGGCTCAAACGGACCGAGGGCGATGATCTTAACCCCGGCGTTGACGAGGTGGTGAAGGTACTGATCGCGACTAAGCGCAAGCTCCGCGAAGGGGACAAGATGGCCGGCCGCCATGGCAACAAAGGCGTTGTGGCCCGGATTTTGCCCGAGGAAGACATGCCCTACATGGAAGACGGTACCCCGCTGGATCTCTGCCTTACCCCGCTCGGCGTTCCCTCCCGTATGAATATCGGCCAGCTTCTTGAAACCGAGCTTGGCTGGGCCGGCTCCACTCTGGATGAGTGGTACTCCGCGCCGGTATTTCAGTCGCCTTCCGCAGAGCAGATCGAGGAAAAACTGAAAGACGCGGGACTACCCGTTACGAGTAAAACTATTCTGCGGGACGGCAAAACCGGTGAGACCTTTGTGAATCCGATTTTCTGCGGCATGATCTACTTCCTCAAACTCCATCATCTGGTAGACGACAAGATGCACGCCCGTTCTACCGGCCCCTACTCGCTGGTAACTCAGCAGCCCCTGGGCGGCAAAGCCCAGTTCGGCGGCCAAAGGTTAGGTGAAATGGAAGTATGGGCGCTGGAAGCCTACGGCGCGGCCAACACTCTGCAAGAGCTTCTCACGATCAAATCAGACGATATGACCGGCCGTTCCAAAATCTACGAGGCCATTGTGAAAGGCGAACCTTCCACTACCGCCGGCATCCCCGAATCCTTCAACGTACTGGTGCAGGAACTGCGGGGCCTGGCCCTTGATCTTACCATCTTCGACAACAAAGGCAAACAGATACCCCTCACCGAAAAGGACGAGGAATTGATAGCCAAGAGCGGAAGTAATTTCTGAACTTCCGGGGCGTGATAAGGTCTATTCATACGGCAGCCGGTTTTATGGATAGACACTAAATAACGGGGGAGATAAATGCGAGACATACAGGACTTTGATTCGATAATGATACGGCTGGCCTCGCCGGAGATGATCCGGGCCTGGTCATACGGGGAAGTCAAAAAACCGGAGACTATCAACTACCGGACCCTCCGGCCCGAGAAGGACGGACTCTTCTGCGAACGGATCTTCGGGACCACCAAGGAGTGGGAATGTTACTGCGGAAAGTTCAAATCGATTCGTTATAAGGGAGTGATCTGCGACCGTTGCGGCGTTGAGGTTACCCATTTCAAGGTCCGCCGAGAACGGATGGGCCACATTGAATTGGCCGCCCCGGTTTCCCATATCTGGTATTACCGTTCGGTCCCCAGCCGCATGGGTCTGTTACTCGATATGTCCATGACCGCGCTGCGCTCGGTGCTCTACTACGAGAAATACGTAGTCATCGATCCCAGCGATACGGATTTAAAGAAAGGCCAGCTTCTCTCCGAGGAAGAATACTATGATGCTCAGGAACGCTACGGCGGCGGCTTTACGGCCGGTATGGGCGCCGAGGCGGTCCGTACCCTGCTGGAAAACATCAACCTGGATCAGCTGGCCGCCGAACTGCGGTCTAAGATGATCGAAAAAGGCGCTAAGAGCGACAAACGGCTCCTTAAGCGCATTGAAATTGTTGAGAATTTCCGCAACTCCAAAAACAAGCCAGAGTGGATGATCCTGGACGTGATCCCGGTTATCCCGCCTGAACTGCGGCCCATGGTGCAGCTTGACGGCGGCCGCTTCGCCACATCGGACCTCAACGACCTCTACCGCAGGGTGATCAACCGGAACAACCGCCTTAAACGGCTTCAGACCCTCAATGCGCCGGACATCATTATCCGCAACGAAAAGCGCATGCTGCAGGAAGCGGTGGATGCCCTCTTTGACAATTCCAAAAAGAAGAAAGTGGTGAAGGGTTCTTCCAACCGGCCCCTCAAATCGATCAGCGATATGCTCAAGGGGAAGCAGGGCCGTTTTCGCCAGAACCTGCTCGGGAAAAGGGTCGACTATTCGGGCCGTTCGGTAATCACCGTGGGGCCGGACCTCAAGATGTGGCAATGCGGGCTTCCCACAAAAATGGCGATGGAACTTTTTAAGCCCTTTATCATGAAGAAACTCGTTGATAAGGATGTGGTTTATAATATCAAAAAAGCCAAGATGCTCGTGGAGGCGGAGACGCCCGAGATCTTCGCCATCCTTGACGAAGTGGTAAAGGAACATCCGGTACTTCTCAACCGCGCGCCTACCCTGCACCGTCTGGGTATTCAGGCTTTTGAGCCGGTACTGGTGGAAGGTAAAGCCATCAAACTCCACCCGCTGGTTTGTCACGCCTTTAACGCCGACTTTGATGGTGACCAGATGGCAGTTCACGTACCCTTAACCCAGGCGGCCCAGATGGAATGCTGGACATTGATGCTCTCCGCGAGGAACCTCCTCAACCCCGCCAACGGGAAAACCATAGTGTTCCCCTCCCAGGACATGGTACTGGGAATCAATTTCCTTACCAGAATCAAACCCAACGCCAGGAGGCCCGGTTCTTCCAAGCTAGAAACAAGGGACAGGGTTCCCTGTTACTCCACCATGGAAGAGATCCTCATGGCGGTGGAGAGTAAGGCTCTGGATTGGGAAGCCCTGATCCGGGTAAAGCCCACCAAGTTCCCTATTTGGGACAAGGCGGGCCGGGAGGCCGGGCCCGGGGAAGACGGCGCCATTGAAACCACCGCCGGGCGGCTGGTGTTTAACGAGGAACTGCCGCCTGAGATTCCCTTTATCAATTATGAACTCAAAGACAAAGAGCTGCGTGTCCTGATTGAGCATGTATTCAATGAGAAGGGTTCCTGGACAACGGTAAAAATGTTAGACGCCATCAAATCTACCGGTTACCGTTATGCTACCATCTTTGGCGCCACCATTGGGATAGACGACATTGTGGTGCCCAAGGAAAAGACCGAAATGATCGACAAGGCCAATAAGGAAGTGGACAGCATCCAGAAACAGTACCGCCAGGGACATATCACCCAGCAGGAACGGTATGACCGGGTGGTGAACGTGTGGAACAAGACCAACGAAGATTTGACCAATATCATGATGAAAACCCTGGAAGCGGACCGGGACGGTTTTAACTCAATTTATATGATGGCCAATTCCGGTGCGCGGGGAAGCCGTAACCAGATACGTCAGCTTGCGGGTATGCGCGGATTGATGGCGAAACCCTCAGGCGACATCATTGAGCTGCCTATCCGCTCAAACTTCAAGGAAGGGCTTTCGGTTATTGAGTTCTTTATTTCGACTAACGGCGCCCGCAAGGGGCTTGCCGATACCGCCCTCAAAACCGCTGAGGCAGGCTACCTTACCCGGCGTCTCGTTGATATTGCCCAGGACGTGGTGGTAAATGAGGACGACTGCGGTACTATTAACGGAATTTCCTATTCGGCGATCAAGGACGGCGAGGATATCGTTGAGCCTTTGAGTGACCGTATTGTAGGGCGCTATACCCTGGAACGGGTGAAGCATCCCATTACCGGGGAACTCATCGTTGATGTGAATGAGGAAATTACCGAAGAGATCGCCGTGCAGATTGAAGCCGCCGGGGTTGAGACCGTGCGGATCAGGACGGTCCTGACCTGCGAGGCCGAGCACGGCGTCTGCCGTAAGTGTTATGGCCGTAACCTTGCCACAAACCGCTCGGTGGACATCGGTGAAGCGGTGGGGACCATTGCGGCTCAGTCCATTGGACAGCCGGGTACCCAGCTTACCATGCGGACTTTCCATATCGGCGGCGTTGCCACTAAAGTGAGTGAGGAAAATCGTACGTTCCTCAAGTACCCGGTGTATATACGGGATGTATCCGGTGCCCACGTGGAACTCAGTGACGGCCGCTGGCTCTTTACCCGCAAGGGACACACGGTGATCAACAAGGTAATGAAGGAATACAAACTGGAACCTTCCGACAAACTGTTGGTAGAAGACGGCAAACGGATTATCCGGGGTGAATCGATTATCAAACGCAGCGGTGAAACCGTCCTTTCTCCAGAGATCGCCTATGCTCTGATCCTGAAAAGCCCCGAAGAGGATTCAGAGACCCTCTACCTTATCGGCCAGGAACAAAAAATAGAAATCAGGAATGGCTCCGAATTTGTGGTAAAGAAGGGAACCGTCGTGGGGGCTGAAAAAACAATCGCCACTTTCGACCCCTTCTCCGACCCGATCATAGCCGAGGCGGGCGGGATCATTAAATACGAGGACATTATTCCCGGAACCACTCTCAAAGAAGATATCAACCTGGAAACGGGAAACACAGAGAAACAGATCACCGAGTTCCAGCTTGAGAGCAAGCAGCCGAGGATATATATCGTTGACGAGAACGGTAATGAAGCGGCCAGCTATTTCCTGCCCGGAGGCGCGTATATCCAGGTTGACGAAGGTGAGAAGATCAACGCCGGAAGAACTATCGCCAAGACACTGAAAGAATCCGCCAAGGCCATGGACATCACCTCCGGCCTTCCCCGGGTCAGCGAACTCTTTGAGGCCCGCAAGCCCAAAAGCCCGGCAGTGCTTGCCCAGGTTTCCGGAACCGTCTATTTCCGGGGTATTGTCAAAGGCAAACGGAAAGTTAGTATTGAGGACGCCTTCGGCAAGGAATATCCCCACCTCATCCCTATGGCCAAGCGGCTGCTGGTGCGGGACGGCGACAGCGTGGAGGCCGGGGAAGCCCTTTGCGTGGGAGCGGTCAATCCTCATGATGTACTCCATATCCTGGGTGAAAGTACGCTGCAGCGTTACCTGATGGACGAGATTCAACAGGTATACCGGCTGCAGGGTGTTTCAATTAATGACAAGCATATCGGCGTTATCATCAGGCAGATGCTGCGAAAGGTAGAGATTCGTTTTGTGGGAGATACGAAGTTCATCTACGGCCAGATGGTGGACAAGTATCGCTTTCACGAGGAAAACGACAGAGTCATTGCCGAAGGCGGTCAGCCCGCCATTGCCCAGCCCATGTTCCAGGGTATCACCAAGGCATCGCTCAATATCGACTCATTCCTGTCCGCAGCGAGCTTCCAGGAAACTACCAGGGTACTCACCAACGCTGCCATTGCCGGTTCTACTGACTACCTGCGAGGCCTCAAGGAGAATATCATCATCGGGCACCCCATACCGGCGGGTACCGGCATGAAGCGTTACCGGGACATCAAACTCTACGACGAGGACAGCCAGGACATGGACGTCTATATGCATGAGATCCTCGAAAAACGCAGACTTGAGGCAGCCGCTCTCGCTGAAACCGAAGTCGAAGTCACGGCGGAGGAATTTACCGCCAATATCGAAGAAAATGACGAGGAGTGAGGTTCCACAGGGCAGAGTGAACCGAAGGTTCGCTGGATATTGACCGGATTTTCGAATAATGATCCCCGGCTGCAGGAAGAGTCGTGTTTTTGTGTTATAATATAAGCATGGCTGATAAGGGTTTTAATCATTTTGATTCGGCAGGCGGCGCGGTTATGGTGGATGTTTCCGCCAAGAAAATAAGCGTCAGGACCGCAGTCGCCAAAGGGATCATTACCATGAGTGTCGAAACCCTCAAGGCCGTTCAGCAGGGCGCCGCGAAAAAAGGCGATGTATTGGGGGTTGCCCGGATTGGGGGAATCATGGCGGCCAAAAAAAACGCGGAACTTATCCCCCTCTGCCATCCCTTGGTCTTTGATTCCTGTTCGGTGGATTTTTTTGTTGATGAGGTGAAATCGCGGATTGAGGCCTGCTGTACGGTAAAACTCTCCGGAAAGACCGGGGCGGAAATGGAAGCGCTTACCGGCGTGTCAATCGCGCTTCTCACTATTTACGATATGTGTAAAGCTATGGACCGGACTATGGTGATAAGCGATATCCGGCTCTGGGAAAAATCCGGAGGCAAGAGCGGTCATTACAGGCGGGAAGATGCCGGGCATAGTTGATTCTTTTGGACGGAACATTGATTATCTCCGCCTTTCCATTACCGACCGCTGTAATCTTCGTTGCGTTTACTGCATGGGTGAAGAGGGAGTTGAATGGAAGCCTCATAATTCCATGCTCAGCTTTGAGGAGATCCTGCGGCTTTGCCGGGTAATGGCGGGTTTGGGTATACGAAAGGTGAAAGTAACCGGCGGCGAACTGCTGGTACGGAAGGGGGCCGTTGATTTCATCCGCCGGCTCAAAGCCGTTCCGGAAATAGAACAGGTCACCATAACTACTAACGGCATACTGCTTGACAAGTATTTGGAAGAACTGGCGGCGATTCCGCTGGCGGGGATCAATATAAGCCTGGATACGCTGAATTTCGAAACCTTTCGCCGTATCACCAGGCGTGAACAGAGTGCGTATCCGGATATTCTACTTAAAAATATGGAACGGGCCCGGCTCCTGGGTATACCGGTTAAAATAAATTGTGTACCTTTGAAAAGTATTAACCGGAAAGAGTTATGTGATATTGCCGGCCTGGCAGAAAAAACCGTAAAGGCGGTACGTTTTATTGAGCTGATGCCTATAGGCTGCGCCGGGGAAACGGAACTTGTCAGTGGGGCGGAGCTGCGTTCAATCCTGGAAGGGCGTTTTGGCAAACTGCGGCCGACTCGGGAAAAACCCGGCAATGGGCCTGCGGTGTATTACGCGGTTCCCGGCTTCGCCGGTTTAATCGGGATGATAAACGCGGTAACCGAGGGCTTCTGCGAAAGCTGCAATCGCCTCAGGCTCAGCGCCGAAGGGCTGTTACAGCCCTGCCTGTCCAGCGATATCAGCCTGGACCTTCGTTCTTTGCTGCTTTCCGGCGCGTCAGATTCCGGCCTGGCTGAGGCTGTACGGGGACTGGTTGGCCGGAAGCCGGCAAGACACAGTTTTTCCGGTATTTACGGAAACAGGCGTGAAAACCACAGTGACAGGGCGATGTTTCGTATCGGAGGTTGAATGAACCGTGTATGAAAACGATCCCGGTTGAACAAGCGGTGGGACATGTACTTTGCCATGATATGACCCTTATCGCTAAAAGCAAAGGAAAGATCCCCTGGTTCCGCAAGGGTCATATCATTCGAGAAGAGGACATTCCCGTACTCCGTTCTATGGGCAAGGAACGGATCTATATCTGGGAAAAACCCGCCGGTTCCCTTCATGAAGATGAAGCCGCCCAAGTGTTAGCTGAAATATGCGGGGGGGACGGTATAAGCAGAAAAGGCCCGGTGGAGGGAAAAATAGAACTCTTTGCCGAAAGAGAGGGTCTCTTTTACTACGATACCGGTATCCTGAACAGCATAAACGAAATAGAAGATATAGTAATCTCGGCCAGGCATAACTACAGTGCGGTTAAAACGGGGGACAAGCTTGCCGCCATGAAAGTGGTTCCGCTGGTAATCAGGGAAGATAAGTTGCGGCAGGCCGGGGCACTGGCTGGTGAAACGCCGCTCATGCGTATACTGCCCTATTGCCTGAAAACCGCCGCTGTAATCAATACCGGCACTGAGGTAGCCACGGGCCTTATCAAGGATACTTTTACCCCAGCGCTGAAGAAAAAACTGCTGACCTACGGAATTGAAGTCATTGCACATATCATCGTGCCTGACAGTACGGAGCTGATAGCGGAGGCTATTGCCAACGCGCGCCGGGAACAGCCGGATCTGATACTCTGCTCAGGGGGCATGAGCGTTGATCCTGACGATAAAACTCCCGGTGCTATCAGACGAAGCGGCGCCGGGGTTGTCGTGTACGGGACGCCGGTTATGCCCGGCGCCATGTTTATGCTGGCCTATTTTGACGACGGCGTCCCGGTGATGGGAGTTCCCGGTTGCGTGATGAGTTCCGGCGCCACGATATTCGATATGATCCTCCCCCGCGTGGCGGCGGGCCTGCGGCTGGAACGCCGGGACTTCACCCGTATGGCCGCAGGCGGCCTCTGTCTTTCATGCCCGGTGTGCCGTTATCCGATATGTCCTTTTGGGAAATAGGCTCTCTTCCAAATTTCTCTCCCGCCAATTGATGAAGCGAGACGGCAGACGTACAGGGAATTAATCTTTGGGGCTTAATTCCAGAACCAGTTCCACCTCGCCTCTGGCAATGTCCATGGTTTTGGCGATTTCTTCCACGGTCCAGCCCTGGCGGCGGAGTTTGACGATGTTATCCCGGTCCCTCGGGGGCGGGGCGCCTTTAGTACCAGCCTTGCCGGATGATGATTTGGCGCCTGCTGACGCTTTGCCGGTTTCCCGGTTGAGAAGGGAACGGATCAGGCGAAGCTGAGTCTGGGCGTCCTTGTCCAGGGCCTGGAGTTCGGTTTCGGTACGGGCCAGCCACTCCCGCGCGACATTCATTTCGGTGATCCTGTTTTCAATCAGGCTGAGGGATTCGTCCAAAGTGGCGAGTTTTTCTATGGCGTCCCGCGCTTTTTCGTTTTCCGCCGACAAGGTCTCAATGGAAGCCCGCAGAGATTCGGCTTCCGTGGAAAGCCGGTCAATGTCATCGGCGGCGTTTTTAAGGGCCGCCTCGGATTCTTGCAGGACCTTGAAGTTGCGGTTGATGCCGGCGTTGGTTTCCTCCAGGGTCTGGCTTTTTCGTTCTATTCGCTGGTACTTTTCCTCGGTTTCTTTTATCGCGTCTCCTAAACGGCGGATTTGTACCTGAATAGCCTGCAGGGTGTCGTCGGAGGAAGAAACCTGGGCGAGTTTTTCTTCCACAGCCTGGGATGTTTGGAGTAGGCGGTTGAAGTCGGTTTCCATAACTTCGATGCGGCGCTTTTCGGAAAGGAAGCGGGTCATCTTGGCGTTCACATCGTCTTCAAGGCGTTTGATCTGGGTAAACCGCCGCTCGATATCGGCGATTTCATTCTTGCGCTGATCCAGCCGGTCCATGTCGCCGTTCAGGTCCTCCACCCGGCGTTCAAGTTCAAGTTTGAGTTCATCGGTCCGGTCAAAGAGTTTGGCCTGGGCGGTGAGTTCTTTCCGTATATCGTCCAAAGTGGAGCGGGTCAGAACAATACGTTCATCGTTTTCCGCAGCCAGGTCCCGGTTACGGCGGCGGATCTCTTCCATAGAGATATCCAGGTCCCGTATCCGGGCGTTACACTGGCCCTGCCATTCTTCAATGTCCCGCCGGGTGTTTTCCGCGGAGGCCTCAAGTCCGGCGATCTGTTCCTCAAAGCGGGAGCCGCTCTCCTTGAGCTGTTCTTCCAGTTCCCGCTGATTCTGGCGCAGGGTTTCCGACATGGACAGGCTGTACTGGCCGATCTGGGTTTTAGCCTCACTTTCGGCGGCGTTCCGGGCTTCCTCCAGATCCTGCGCGAGTTGTTCGCTGAAAGAACGGCGAGTCTCATCGGCAGCCTGCATTTCCTCCCGTATGCCCTCTTCAAAAGCCACGGTCTCGGTTTTAAGGCGTTCCAGTTCGGATACCAGCCGCTCGCCCTGCTCGACAAGGCTTTGACGCAGTTCCTCGTTCAGGCGGGCTTCTGTCTGCTGTCGTTCCTGTACGCCGGCGTCGGCGAGTTCCTCAAGCCGCGCGTTCAGCCTCTCGGTCCATTCGACAAGGCGGCGTTCAATATCGGCGCTCCGTCTACCGAGATCCGAAGAGAAATCATCTTCAAAGAGTTTGAGTTTTTCCGAAACACTTTCAATAGACTGCGACTTCAGTCCGGCCAGTTCCTGGTCCACCTTGTCCAGTTCTGCCCGCAGGGCCTGTACCTGGGAATCGAATTCCGCTGCGGCGGCTTCCCGCGTACGGCGGGATTCTTCCTCGAAATGGGCAAAATCAGCGTTGACCCTGCCGACCATATCCTGCATGGAACGCCGGAGTTCCGTTTCCAGCCGGGCCGCGTCGCCGGAGAGGTTCCCCAGCTGTTTGATTTCCTCCGCCTGGGCCTGTCTATACTCCATAAGCCGCGCCTCCGAGGCGGTAATGATATTCCGCTCAGCGTTTTGCATAAGCAGAGCCCATTCCTCTTTTTGCCTGACGATCGCGGCGTCCAGTTCTCCGCTTTGCCGCCTGACAAGGGCGGCCTGCTCCTGTATATTTTTTTCCCATTCCTCCCGCCGGCTGGTCAGGGCCGCGTTCAAGGTATCCTGCTGCTCCGTGAGAGCGGCGTTGAGTTCCTCCCGCTGTTGTTTGACGGCGGCGTTTAATGCTTCATCTTGGCCGGTGATAGCGGTAGTCAAGTCTTCACGCTGTTGAGCAAGGGCGGCGCTTAATGATTCGCCTTGGCCAACAAGGGCGACGCTCAGCGTTTCGGCCTGTTCCGTGGAGAGAACGCTCAATTCCTGGAACCGCCGGTTCCACTCGGTTTCCTGCCGGTTTATGGCCGTGTTCAACTCATCCCGCTGCGCCGCTGCCTTTGCGTTGAGTTCCTCCCGCTGTTGTTTGACGGCGGCGTTTAATGCTTCACCCTGGCCGGTTATAGCGGTAGTCAAGTCTTCACACTGTTGAGCAAGGGCGGCGCTTAACGCTTCATCTTGGCCGGTGATGGCGCTAGTCAAGTCTTCACGCTGCTGAGCAAGGGTGGCGTTTAATGCTTCACCCTGGCCGGCAATGGCGGCGCTCAGCGTTTCGGCCTGTTCCGTGGAGAGAACGCTCAATTCCTGGAACCGCCGGCTCCACTCGGTTTCCTGCCGGTTTATGGCCGTGTTCAACTCATCCCGCTGCACCGCTGCCTCGGCGTTCAGTTCCTCACGCTGTTGGGCAAAGGCGGCGCTTAATTCGATACGCTGCTGTTTTGCCAGAGCGTTCAAGTCCTGTACATCTTTCTTCCATTCGTCCCGGTAGGCTTTTTGCCGGGTTTCAATACCGGCGGATTCGATTTTCCATTCCTCCCGGTTGTTCTTGAGCTGTTCCTGAATTTCCCCGAGCCGGGTCTTTACGGTTTCCTGGGCGGTCTTGATCTTTTCCTCCCAGAGGTTCTTGAACTCCTTGAGCCGGTCCTGGGCCTGATCCCGCAGTTTTATCAGGGCCGCGTCTTCGATTTTGTCCGCACGGATCCCCGCCCGCTCAACCGCCTCCTTGAGGGTTTTATTGATGGTCTCAATATCCCGGGCCAGAGCGGCTTCCCGCTCCAATTCCACTTTGGCTACCGCCTCCCGGTGATCCTCCACCCGGCGCTCAATAGTTTCGGCGCTGGCTTCAAAATCCGAAAGCCGGGACCGCGCCTCGGCAAGTACTACCTCAGCGGTCTTTTCCAGGACCTCGGTACTTTCCTTCTCAAAACGGATTTCCGCCTCATACAGCCTTTTCTCGGTTCCTCCCAGCGCTTTTTCAAGGCTCTCAAGTTTTTCCTTGAGATTACCGACTTTTTTACCGGTACTTTCCACAAACGCGGACTCATCCCGAATACGATTCAGATTCTCCTGAACCCTGCCGGTCATTTTGACCAGCTCCCCCATGGAAGAATCATAGGCCCGTATCCGCTCATCTATCCGGCTGATGGTCTGGACCTTTTCGGCAAGCTCTTCCTCGGTAAGGGTGCGTATATGCCGCAGCAGTTCCATCGCGGCCTTGCGTTCTACCTCCAGGTCGATGCCGAAACCCTTGACTTTGTCAAGTTTCTCTTCCGTGTAGGTGGCGATATCTTCCTTACATTTGTCCGCGTATTTGCGTACCTTGTCCAGGTTACGGTTATTCTTATCGAGATACCGGTAGAGTATAAGGCTCACAGCCACAATACCGAAGGTCAGCAGATTTCCGAATGAAAAAAAGCCCATTACCTTAATTTACCACATAAGTGCGTAATTGGCGATAGTCATGGAACATAAAATCCGGAACATTGGTATATTCCCCTTTCCCGGCTCCGGATAACAGGCCCGTAACCAGGGCGGCCCGCATTCCCGCGCGTTTAGCCCCCGTTACGTCATAGCGGCGGCTGTTCCCCACATAGAGTATTCGCTCCGGGGGAAGGTTCAGCGCCGCGGCCAGGGCCTCGAAAGGGCGGCGGTCCGGCTTCAGCGCGCCAAATCGCTCGGAACAGAGCGCCGTGTCCCAATAGTCGCCGATCCCCAGGCAGGTCAGCTTGGTTTCTGGGGGGAAATCCGAAAGCATCCCCAGCTTGAGACCCGCCTGACGGAACGCCGCCAGAGTTTCCGCCACATGGGGGAAAAGCCTAATTTTTGTAAAGTGGGATTCCCATCCCCGGTAGATGAGGCGTTCTGTTTTTTCCCTTATTAATTCGGGCGGAACCTTGAGCATACGCGCTATGAGCGCCGCCTGGTAAGCATAAAAGTCGGAAGGGAGGATCGAAGGGGGACGGCCCTGAGCCGGCGCTTGTTCCGCGCGGATGATGGTCCTTGCCTTACCAAAAGCCAGGAGCAGCGGCCAATCGCTGAGGATAAAGGGCGCCAGCCTGATATACAGGCGGTAGTTAGGGTACAAAGTTCCATCAAGGTCAAAGGCCACCGCCTCAATACCGCTCCGCATATATCCAGTATACAAGGTACGAGGAGTAGGGAGCAAGGAGCCGCGTTACTTTATAATTAGGGCCTGTTCACAAGGTCGGTTGCCGGCTGGAATAGGGGCCGTTTACCGCAAGATACGGAGTCTTACATCGGTATTGTCATCATACCGGGCGCCCTGATTAGAACCGTGCTATCTCGTGCGTTCCACCCCAATCCGTTTGCAGCCGCTGGTAATCACACAACGAGAACAGAAAGGACTTATCGGACGGCAGAGTTTTTGGCCGTAGAGGACCAGAAGCGCGTTAATACCTTTCCAGTATTGGGGGGGAAGGATCTCCCGGAGGGTCATCTCAGTTTCTTCAGGGGTTTTGGTCGAGACCCAGCCCCGGCGGTTTGATATGCGGTGCACATGCACATCCACGCAGATGCCGGGCAAGTCAAAGGCCTCAATGAGCACCAGATTGGCGGTTTTCCGTCCCACGCCCGGCAGGGCCAGCAGGGCGTCCATGTCGGCCGGGACTGTACCCTCGTAACGCTCCAGCAGTATGGCTGCTATTTTTTTCAGGCTTGCCGCCTTGGTCCGGTAAAATCCCGCAGGATAGGCAAGGCGGGCGATCTGATCCTCGCGGAGGGCTGCGAGTTCAGCCGGCCCCGGCGCTTTTGCGAGCAGCCGTTTTGAAGCTTCCACGGTCACCTCATCTTTGGTACGGAGGCTCAGGATGGTGGAAACGAGTACTGCCCAGGGGTCCCGCCGGTAGCGTTCCGCCACCAGAGTCACTGAAGGGTCGTTGAATCCTCCCCGCCATTGTTCGAGGGCGGCGATTATCCTGTCCCATTTGACTTCAGTTTTTTGCTGCATTTTTCGCTTCTTTTCGTATAACGAGTGAGAACTCAATCCCGCTCAAGCAGACATACCGCCAGGCTTTCCACCGCCTTGCCTTCCCCCACATGCCCCAGGCCCTCGGAAGTTTTTCCCTTCACAAAAACCCTGTCCACCGGAACTCTTAAGGCTTCCGCCAGGGATTTACGGATGGCTTCCCGAAAGGGGAGCAGCTTTGGATGCTCGCAGCATACCACGCAGTCAAGATTGACAAGACGCCAGCCCGCCTGCTTTACCATGTCAAAGGTGGAGCGCAGGAGCGCTATAGAGTCCGCATTCTTCCAGGCGGGATCCGAAGAGGGGAACAGGCTGCCGATATCCCCCAGGGCCGCCGCGCCGAGGAGCGCGTCGATCACCGCGTGGGCCAGAACGTCCCCGTCGGAATATCCCAACTCTCCCTGTTCTGCGGGTATCTCGATTCCTCCCAGCAGAAAACGCCGTCCCGAAATCAGGCGGTGTAAATCCTGTCCCAAGCCTATTTTTATCATAGCAGATCCTCAGGGAACGTGATCTTTCGGTTACCGGGCAAACCGGGGATTGCCGCTACCGGACCGATAAACGCGCCCCAGACTTCGGCGTCATCGGTATACTCTACAGTACCGTTCCGTTCGTATTCAGCGGCCTTTTCGTGGGCGGCGAGGATTTCGGGAAAGGCGAACGCCTGGGGGGTCTGGGCGGTTCCGACAACGGCCCGCCTGAGATGCCGTTTTATAAAAACCGGCTCGGCCTCAAAAGACACGTCCGCTTCCTTGGGGGTTTCGGTCAGGGGAAGCAGCGGAATGACGGCACGGTATTTTTGTACCGCCTCAATAAGACTCTCAATGAACGCGGGGCTTATCCAGGGCCGCGCGCCGTCGTGAATAAGCACATAACGGAGCCGGCAGGCGGAAAGCAGGGAAAGGGCGCGGTGAACCGAGGCCCGGCGGGTTTTGCCGCCGGGGACAAAGAGGATCCTCGGTCCGTCGTCTGAAAACAATCCCGGCGGCAGGGCCTTCCGGGCCTCGATGTCGCCGGTTTCGGCGGGTACGCTGATAACCACGGTTTTAACAGCGGGGAGGGCGGCAAAGGCTGAGACGGCCGCGCCCAACACAGTCAGCCCACTGTCGTCAGGCAGGAGGCTGTACTCTTTTTTGAATCCCTGCATCCGGGCTGAGGAACCGGCGGCACAGATAACCGCCGCGACAGCGGACCGCTCCGTAAGGGCCGCCGCTTCAGGAGCTTCCACGCTGGTACCGTTATTCTGATTCAAGGCGGCTAAAGATCATGTTCTCCACCTCTTCCCGGGACTTACGAAGCGAAATAGCAACCTCGTCTTCCAGTAATTTCAACGCGGAATCATACAGTTTCCGCTCCAGAATAGGCAGTTCCTTCACTTTACTCCGGTGGTACAGGGAACGAACAATGGTAGCGATATCCTTAATACTGCCTTTTTTCAATAAATCAAGATTCATCTGGTACCGCATTTTCCAGTCCGATGGAATGGGATCGTAATCCTCACCGATCAGGTCCAGGGCTTTCTGCGCCTCATCCCGGGATACGGTGGAACGGATTCCCAGCTCCGCCGCCTTGTCTACCGGGACCATTATGGTCATATCCGTCACCTCAAGATAAATAACATAATAGGGTATTTTGGAATCCTTGAACTTTTTCTGTATGATGGATTTGATCACGCCTACACCCTGACTGGGGTACACGACCTTTTGGTCAACCTGAAAACTCTTGGCTTTTCTCATTACCCTTCATCATAGCATAAAAACCGGAAACCGTCCACAAGAATTCTGTAGGGTGGACTTTACCCCCATGGTTAGATTTAACGCGGCGCAATTCGACCCCTTGCCGCAATCGACGGCGCTGTCTATAATGGCGCTGGTAATGGACTACAAGGAACCCTGGAAAATACGGATAGCCGGCGCTCTCGGCGCCCTGATGAAAGAAGCCGGAATTGAAGGCGGCGTCCCCCCCGAGCGGATTATCGCCGAAGTGCCTCCCAATCCTGAGATGGGAGATATCGGTTTCCCTATGTTCAGTTATGCAAAACTCCTGCGCAGAGGACCGCCGCAAATCGCCGGGCAGGTCTGCGTCCGGCTTGCCGCGGAGCGGACCGGCGCGGGCGGCTCATTTGAAGCCCAGGGACCCTATGTGAATGTGCGCCTGGACCGGCCGGCCATAGTACAGGAGATCCTTGGCGAAGTTCTTGCCGGCGGGAATTTTACTTTTGGCAGGCCCGGTACGCTGACGGGTAAAAAAGTTATGGTGGAATTCTCAAGCCCCAATACTAACAAGCCCCTCCACCTCGGTCACCTCAGAAACGATGTGTTGGGTGAAAGTGTTTCCCGGATTCTCACGGCCTGCGGTGCCGAAGTCCGCAAGGTGTGCATCATCAATGACCGGGGCATCCACATCTGCAAATCGATGCTTGCCTATAAAGAACAGGGGCAGGGCAAGACCCCCCAGTCCGAGGGGATTAAGAGCGATCACTTTGTCGGCGAATGGTATGTGTGTTACGGCAAATCGCTTAAAAAAGAAACCGATGCATTGATGCGGGATAAAGGCCTTAGTAAAGAGGAAGCCGAAGCCCGGGCCCCCGTCCTGGTCCGCGCCCAGGAACTGCTCCGCAAATGGGAGGCCGGCGATCCCGAAACAGTGGAGCTCTGGAAACTAATGAATTGCTGGGCTGTGGAGGGGATGAAAAAAACCTATGAACGGACCGGTATCTCGTTTGATCAGTATTATTTTGAAAGCGATACCTATTTGCTGGGTAAGGATGAGGTGCTCAAGGGCCTGGAGCGGGGTCTTTTTTACCGTGAGGCCGATGGCGCGGTAGCGGTAGACCTGAGCGCCGAAAAACTCGATAAGAAGATACTGCTCCGTGGCGACGGTACCTCCATCTACATCACCCAGGACATCGGTACTGCCATCTACCGGCATAAGGACTGGCCCTTTGATCAGTTGATTTTTGTGGTAGGTTCAGAGCAGCGGTACCATTTCAGGGTGTTATTCGCTCTCCTTGACAAACTCGGTTTCTCCTGGGCCAAAAATCTCTACCACCTTTCCTACGGCATGGTGAACCTGCCTGAAGGAAAAATGAAAAGCCGGGAAGGTACGGTGGTGGATGCCGACGATTTAATCGACAGCCTTAGGGATATGGCCCTTGCCGAAATTAAGGAAAAGGAACGTGAGGAGGAAGTGGGGAATCCCGCTGAAGTGTCCGAGAAAATCGCCCTCGGTGCGCTGCACTACTATCTCCTCCAGGCCGGCCCCTCAAAAGATATGCTCTTTGATCCCAAAGATTCTCTCTCGTTCAACGGTAACACCGGTCCTTACCTGCAATACATGGGCGCCCGCATTTCGTCCATGCTTCGCAAGAGCGAAAAGAATGATGCGTTGAATAAAGACGGCGGCGGCAAAATTCCCGATTGTTCTCTTTTAACCGGCGATCCCGAGTGGGAACTCCTCAAAGTCCTGGCCGTCTATCCGGCCGCAGTAAGTGAAGCCGCCGCCGGACTTGACCCCTCGAGCCTGGCGGTTTACCTTTACGAGCTTTCCAAGTCCTTCAGCCGGTTTTACCACGACTGCCCGATTTTGAACGCGGAAAACCCCTCGCTGGCCGCCGCCCGGCTTGCCCTGTCACGGGCAGTGATGCTGGTACTGCAAGACGCCCTGGACCTCATCTGTATACCCTTTCTGGAAGTGATGTAAATCTTTTCCTGTTAATGAACCGGTTCAAAGTTCTATGAGAAGAACTTTACCGGAGAATACTTTCCCGCTGAGGAAAGGCGGCTTCCCCGCTGAGGGAAAAGATGAGCCGCACGATCTAATCGAAGCGAAGGTTCGCGGTTGAAAAAGGAGGTCAAAAAAGGCCTGGGCACAAAAACGTATTCGGCGCTGCGGTTATGTATATTTCAAAGTACATGCGGGAAGTCCGGGGAAAATCAGGAAAATCAATTGACAAGAAATGTACAATTTGATATATATAACCAGTGACGATATGGCAGACTGTGTAATCCTGCTTGATATGTTGAATAATGCCGCTGTAGCTCAGTTGGTAGAGCACAGGACTGAAAATCCTTGTGTCAAGAGTTCGATTCTCTTTGGCGGCAAATGCTATGTTTCCAGGGAGTTTGCTGCGTTTTGCGCATAAACCCTATAAGCGCAGCAGGTTCCGGGGTGTTTTAAGTTTTCCGGCCGGGGCCGATTACCTGGTCGGCTTCGGTCCGCATCAATTCCCATTCTGTACAAGTATCATCATAGACCGCCGTGAAACCCATTCCCGCCGCCCGTACTCCCTGTAAGGCATAGTACGAGTCCTCAAAGACAATGCAGTCGGGGCCTTTCAGGCCGAGGCGTTCCGCCGCGGCGAGCCATATATCGGGGAAACGTTTATCCCCAGCCGCTTCACCGGTATAGAGCACGGCGGAAAAAAGCGCGCCCAGGCCGTGGCGTTTCAGGACCGCTTCGCAGGCCGCGGGGAAACAGGATGTAACCACCGCGAGACGTACGCCTTCCCGGTACAGTTCGCGCGCCAGGACCGCCGTCTCGATCTTGAGGGGAACCGTGTTTTTGTAACAATCCAGAACCATCCCTTCCCATTGGCGGATGATCTCTTCCGGGGAAAGCTCAATACCGTAGCGGCGGATCACGTACTCCGCCCCCTGGGTCAAGGTCAGGGGGGCAAGGTCTTTTTCCAGGCCGGCCGCCGGTTTTTTCCCTTTTGCCAGAAGCCAGTCCCGGCACAGGTGATCCCAGATATGCATGGAATCAACCAGGGTTCCGTCCAGATCGAAAATGGCCCCCCGGTATTCCGATAGGTTCTTCGTCCCCATTATCCCCGCTCCTGTTCCCGCGTCCCGGCGTCCAGGATGGACCGTAGCGTCCTGGCCGCCCCGGTTATATCCGGCCGGGAGAGGATGCCGGAGATAAGCGCAATCCCCGCCGCCCCGGTCCGCAAAACCGCCGCCGCGTTGTCCGCGTTCACCCCGCCGATACCCACCACGGGGATTCTTACCGCGCCGCAGATCTCCGCCAGCCCCTCAAGTCCGACGGCCTCCCCCGCGTCGGACTTGCTCCCCGTGGGGAACACCGGCCCCACGCCCAGATAGTTCGCGCCTGTGGCCTGGGCCTCTAAGGCTTCCTCCACCGTGGAGGCGGAGACGCCGAT
>JAISBR010000165.1 GCA_031266095.1 Treponema sp.
AGGGGAACAAGCGTTTGTATCCGATAAGCGAAGAACTGTTTAATCAGAAGGTTTTGCCCATCATCGAAGGGAATTACATCTGGAAAGGGAGACCGCCCAAAGTATCCCATTACCAGGTATTTTGCGCAATCCTATATATTCTGAGAACTGGCTGTCCCTGGCGGGATATGCCTGAAGCATACGGGTATTGGCATGTGATCTATGACCGGTTTTCCCGGGGGAGCAGGAGGGGGTTATGGGCGAAAATCCTGTTAAGCCTGCAGAAGGAGGAAGGGATAGTATTCAACGAGGTGATCATCCACATGGGCGAAAAGAACGGCGTGAAGTCAGGACGGTGACGGATCTTGAATGGCTGGAGCACAAAACGCTCTGGCAGGATGTGCGAACGCTGGTCCAATACCGGACCTTTCGGACGGTAAAAGGAAAACAAACGGCACAAACGGACCACTATTATATATCGAGCGGGGAATTTGGAGCGGAGGAGTGCTTGCGCTACCTCCATGGACACTGATCGATAGAGAACCAACTGCATTGGATGTTGAACATCGTGTTTCGGGAAGATGAGTGTCGGGTACGGACGGGGAATGGGGCCCTCAATCTGAACCTACTGAGGAAAAAGGCGTTGTACCGGCTCAAGAAAATGGCGATGGCAAAGAAGCAGGTCAGCGCAAAACGCCGGATGATGCATGCGGCGCTCAATGAGGATTTCTTGTATCAGGCTTTGTTCTCAGAGTAAACGCCGATGCCCTGACCTTTGCCTCTTTTGCTTGCTAAATCCGGGGTTACCCGGTACTCTATAGTATATGCCCTTTGACGATCTGGAAAATGAGTCGGCCATGCTGATTTTGACTGAAGAAGAGGAACGCCTGGTCGCTGAGATTGGAGCATGGCTCAAGGAAACCAATCCCACGGACTATTATTTGGTAAGTGAGCGTTTTCTCCGTCTCAGGAACCTGGGGGCGGCGGTTTCAGGCTATCCTTCTATACGGCACATTCAGTTTTTGAAGGACTTTATTCGGGACACAGGACAGCTTGCCGAATCGTTGCTTGCCTTCTCTTCTTCTTCTCATCTCCTGCATATACCGACCAAGGTAGTTGCCATGCGTGGTTTTTGGGTAGCGAAATTTCACGCTTTTTCCCTGCTTTCCTACATGGTGGATAAAAAACCGGAATTCCGCGCAGCGGTACGAAATGTGGGGGTTTCTATCGTCTGTACCCTGATGGCGGAAGAGGTATATTTTTCCTGCCTTGAAGATCCCGGTTTTTCCAGAAATACCAAGACAAGCCTCGCTTATGACTTAATCACCCTCTGGGACAGCGGCGTGGATCAGCGGGGGATTCGCCATCTTTCAGCCCTCTCCTCCCTCTGGATTGCCCGCGACGCGGCGCCTCCCAGCTTTGGAACCATGGACGGTAATACCGAGTTATTGCGGATTTCGATAGATATGGAACAGGATTGGCAGGACTTTCTGGTGGAGGAATCTACAAACGACGAAACCAGATGGGCCTTGGAAGAATTCCTTTTCGGCCTTTCCTATGAGGAGATTCAGCAGGTCCGTTTTCGCTTGAATCGTTTTGGCATTTCCGCAATAAGCTACGACGAGCTGCGTTCCTATCTTGATTCCAAGCCTGCCTACTCAGTGGTTAACGGCGGAGACCCCCGCGCGATCTACGATTTCTTTATTGAGCGACGGGAGGCTTGTACCCTCCGCAAACGGGCCTCTGCGCCCGGTCCCTGGCATACCCTTGAGGAAATCTACCTTAAATACCGTATCATCCTGGAACTCAGGTAAACCTTATTATCCGCAAATGAGCTACAGATCCAGGGCGTTCAGATAATCTTCATAGGCTTTCTGTGCCGTCTTCACGTCTGAGCGGGCCTTTTCAAGTTCCGGCGCCAGGCCGCTGATTTCGTTATCCAGGGATACCATGCGTTTGAGATACTCCTGGCCCTGCTGAGTCTGACTGCCCACAGCCTCAAGATTTTTCCGGATCCGATCCTGATCCGAGATGAGCAATACCCGGCGGTTTTCCAACTCCGTCACCAAAGCTTCGGCGGCGCTTACCTCCCGTCTTAAATCAACGGCCCGCTGCAGGGCGGCGCGGACCTGGAGGGGAATTTCCTGATTTGTCGCGTAACTCAGGAAGGATTCGGGTCTGAGCGAAGAGAGGCTTATCCGTTCCGAGATTGGCCGAGCTTCGCTGACCATAAGGACAAGTTCCCGGCCCGCCGCGGGCAGAGTCATGGTAAAACGGTAAACCGAGGGAGTCTGCTCGTCCGCTTCGGGAGACTCAAGGGTAGTCCCCGGCGTTTTGGGATGTTCTATTATGATCTGTTTTGATTGGGATGCGGCGTTTTTAAATGTGTAGGTTTTGAGATAGGTCTGGCTTCGGGTGATGGTCATAACGCTGTCCGAGACTTTAACGGCGGTCACGGAACGGATGCTGGTATCCATGACGGTTCCGATAACTGAAAGATCTTCACCAAAAGAAATAAGCCGCTTCTCATTCTCGTTCCAGAATTCGATGAGCGCGTCACCCGCGTAGGTTCCGCCATCGTACACGGTGACAGGTCCCGCAGGGAGCTTCATTCCGGTGGTGTTGGTGATTTCCGCGCCAAGCCGGGGATGGACATTGTTCCCTTGGGCATTTGCCCCCGAAAAGATGAGAAGCCTGCGGGCTTCGACAGCGGACTCCACCAGGGGCAGCATGGCGCTCATCCGGCGGTCCAGGCTGACAGGCGTCTTAATGGTAAACTCAAACTGATCCCCCACCGCGCTGCCTTGAGCGCCTGCTATGCCGCCAGCAAGGTTTGGCGCGGAAGAGTCGGCATAGGCATTATCCATCACCGCATACTCAGCCATTTCCTCCGACTTGGCCATAGGAGCGGGAGCGCGCGCCTGTGCCTGACGGGGAGAAGCGGGCGCGGCCGCTATTGCGAAACCTGGGTTATGGGCGGCCGCCTCAGCGGTTCCGGCTATGGCCAGGGGCAGGGTGGGACGGGAGAGATAATACGGAGGATAGAGATTTTGGATGAAGGAAGCGGGCCTGCCCGCGACGAGGGAAAGTTCCACATTGTTCCAGTCGTTGTCGCCGTCGTTGTCCACAATAGCCCAGCCCTGGAACAGCGGCTTAACCGTGGCAGCCGCGCTGCCTGTTACGCCCAGGTCCAGCCGGTAGGAGACTTTCCACACCGGGGCGGGAATAACATAGCTTACCGAAACCTGCCGGGTTCCGCCGCCGGGGAAGGACACCAAGAGACTGCGGGAATCCGAATTACGTGACGCCATAATCAGGTCCAGGGCGCGGCCCAGGTCCTCGTTCAGCTGGGTATCCTTAAAACTGAGGGAGCTGATCTCCTTTAGGTTAAACAGCCTTATACCCCCGGATGTATAGAGTGAAAGCCAGGGATCAATGGTTTCCCCGCCAATGGAGGAGGCGATTTGGGGACGGTATTCAATACCGAGGATTCTCCCGCTGATGAGGGTAGGGGCGGAAATCTCTATTTCCGCTCCGCGCAGACTGCTCAGGATAAGAGCCATGTCCGGCTCATCGGAAAGATCGATTTTGAGACTCCGCAGGGTCTGCAATAAGGTCTGTTCGGATTGATAAGTCACCGAGGGATTTGCCGATGCGGGGTCGTTCAGCGCCAGTGATTTCAGGACATCATTGACCGCGCCGGTTTTAAAGGGGAGGTTGAGCAGGGTTTGTCCGCTCAGTGTACCCGCATGTTCATAGTAGGCAATTCCCGAAGAAAAGATCGTTATCCGCTTGAGCGGCAGGCCCGCGCCTGCCGCCTGCGCCTGGCCGCCTGCGCCCAGCACAGGACGAGCGGTCCCTTCCCGAGCCGCCTGGGCATTGACGCCGCTTATAAAAACACACAGTCCGATGGTTATAGCAAGCGTTGTTCTCTGCAAACCGGTATAACATATCATTTTATTTCTCCTTGGATTAACTCGCGCCTGTCCACAAAGTCGGTTACCGTATGGACACACACTAATGCTTGGGAACTACTGTTGGTATTCCAGTTTAAGGGTTTTTGGCGGCTCATCACAGACTTCAGGAGGGCCGAAGTACTGAATCGCCCCGGGGAACAGGAAGCTGGTTTTTACCGCCCACGTGTCCCGGTCCGCGTCAAACGCTTTAAACGGCCCGCCTTCGAGTTCCACCAGGGCCTTTTTGATAACCGGCTTCTTTGAACCGTGGCGCTGTTCCAGATTCATCATCATGGTTAACGGAACACCACCGGCTGTCCATTCGTTTGCCGGAGCGCTGAGGTTCCGCACACTGGAAAGATAGCCGGTAAGCCCCGAAGCGATAAGCACAAAAGCGCTGTAACCCAGACTGTAGCAATAGTCGGTGTCAAAATTGCTGGGGAAGGCGCATCTTCCCTCATAGCCGAAGAAATGAGTCAGCGCGTTGAATTTACCTTTGTATATTTTTTCTTCTTTGAGGGTACGGAGTTTTTTCTCCACCATGCCCGCCAGCAGTTTTTCGGTCTCAATCCGGGAGACCTGCACATTACCGTGAGGGTCCCGGTCCATGAGAAATTCCCTGGCGATGTCCGGCGGCAATATCTGCAGAACCGTATGGGACCCTTCGGAAATGTGCCGGCTGAACCAGTACATCTGATCGATGAAAGAGCTGATCTCCGCGAATTCACCCGCCCCATTGGCGATGGCATCGTTGAGTTCACCGATGAGTTTTTTCATCTCGGGGATAAATTCCACGAGTCCCTCGGGAATAAGGACAATGCCGAAGTTGTTGCCGTCTTCGGCGCGTCTTACAATAGAAGCGCAGATCTGATCCACCACCTGATCCAGGGAAAGCCCCTTGGCCTCAATTTCCTCCGAGATAAGGCAGATATTGGGCTGGGTCTGGAGGGCACATTCCAGGGCGATGTGGCTGGCCGCCCGGCCCATAAGTTTGATGAAGTGCCAGTACTTTTTCGCGCTGTTGGCGTCCCGTTCCAGGTTACCGATAAGTTCGCTGTAGGTCTTGCAGGCCGTGTCAAAGCCGAAGGACGTTTCGATGTACTCGTTCTTTAAATCGCCGTCAATGGTTTTGGGGCAGCCGATGACCTGGGCGGCGGAGCCTTGTTCGAGAAAATATTCGGCTAAAAGGGCAGCGTTGGTGTTGGAGTCGTCCCCGCCGATAATGACCACCGCGTCAAGGGCCAGCTTTTTCACGGTTTCAAGGGATACGGCAAACTGTTCCGGCGTCTCGATCTTAGTCCGTCCCGAGCCGATGATATCAAAGCCCCCGGTATTGCGGTACTCATCGATAATACCGCCGGTGAGGATTACGGTCTTGTTTTCAATAAGGCCGGAAGGGCCGCCGCGAAACCCGTACAGCGTCGAGTTGGGGTTTCCCCGCTTGAGGCCGTCGTAAAGCCCGGCTATCACATTGTGTCCCCCCGGCGCCTGCCCTCCGGAAAGGATAACTCCCACCTTGAGTTCCCGGTGGATTTTTTCATTGGTTCCATTCACAAAAGTCGCCAGGGGCTTACCGTAAGTACGCTTAAACAGTTTCCGTATCTCCTCCCGATCCGCCACCGCCTCGGTGGGAGATCCAAATTCAACGGCGATATCGCAGGTTGAGGAACACAAACAGGCGGGAAGTTTTGGTTTGTAGCCATAGCGGGCTTTTTGTAACGCGGAAATATTCATGGCTTCTCCTTACTGCCTTAGTAATACCAGAAAATCGTCTTTCAGGCAACTAAGGACACGGACCGGTCCGGGCGAGCGCATTAAAAAAGAGGTAAAGAAGGGATAAAAAAAGCCGATAGAGGTGGGATTGGAGGCGCTCATGATCCCCGAAACTATACCACCCCTTATCAACTTTTTTAACGACATTAAAGACCCACGCATCGAGAGAAAGAAATGTTATCCCCTCATCGAAGTTATCGTCATCACCCTTTTGGCCGTGATGGCCTTCGCCAAAGGGTGGGAAGACATCGAACTGTACGGAAAAACCAAAGCAGCGTG
>JAISBR010000168.1 GCA_031266095.1 Treponema sp.
CCGGCAAATCATTCCGGCCCATGAGATGCGGCCGGAGATAGAGGAGGACTACCGGCAGTTGAAGGATTTCCGGGAATTGGAGGATCTCAAGAGTACGAAGCTATCGCTTGTCGCGTTTCATATATATGCCGTGCTTCCCGCCGACATCAGGCTCCAGCTTGACGGGATTCTCTCTCTGGTTTGATACCCTATGCTGTATTCATATTCCGAATTGAAGTTAAGAATCGTAGATACAACTTGACATAATATACAAAAGACAACATGATACATCTGGTATTCATTCTCAATGATAAAACTTGAATATGCTTTAATTCTTGAAGGAGGCGGCCTCCGGGGAAATTATACCGCCGGGGTATTGGATGCCTTTCTTGAAAAGGGACTCGAATTTCCTTTTATCATCGGTGTTTCGGCCGGCGCAGGTATGGGCTGTTCTTTTGTATCAAAACAAAAAGAACGGAATCTCTCTATTCTAAAAAACTACCGTAATGATCCACGCTATTTATCGGTACGGAGTTTTATCAAAACAGGTAATTACTTTGGCCTTGATTTCATTTATAACGATATACCGAATGGTCTCGTTCCCTTTGACATGAAAACGTTTATGGATTCGCCTTCGCGCTTTGTAACGGTTTGTACCGACTGCAAAACCGGAAAAGCGGTTTATTTTGAAAAAGGGCCGGACATACTTACTATAATGAAGGCGTCTTCCGCTATGCCGTTTGTTTCCAGACCGGTAGAATATCGAGGATGTACATATCTTGATGGGGGCATTTCAGATTCAATTCCCCTGGGAAAGGCCATCTCCGAAGGATATACAAAAAACATAGTTGTCCTTACGCATCCGGAAGGCTACCGCCGCAGAAAGGAATTACAGTTTCCCGCATGGCTTATATACCGCAAATACCCACCTCTTATAAAAACCATGCAAAATTTTGTGGTGCAATACAACCGGAGCCTTTGCTTTGCTGAAGAAGAAGCAGCCGCTGGCCGGATCCTGTTAATCAGGCCTTCCATAGATTTAGGGGCGAGTCGTACTGAAAAAAACATGGATAAACTCCTCCGGCTTTACGAATTGGGTCTTACAGATGGAGAAGCGGCGGCTGCCAAACTGACTGAACTATCAGGGTAAAATCGAGTAGGAGGCCACCCATTATTCGAAAGTCTGGTTTAATACCCCGGAGCTCTGCTCCGGTTCAAATAAAATAACGCCTCCGAAAATTTGGTGTTATACCAGATGGTATTATAAACTTCCTATCGAACGAGCCTCCGCTCGAACAACGGCGAGGCTAAAGATACCGTGGAGCTCTGCTCCGCGGAGGCTCATTTGAGTGGCCGTCTTCTCACACCACCGTGCGTATGGTTCCGTATACGGCGGTTCAATGGCCGAGAACAGACGCTCGTAATTTCAGGAGTATGCCTATTCGCTTATGGAGCATCTCAAATCTTTTCAGTACATCGGGAAATCCGATTGATTCAAGATACTGGTTGGTCAGCGAGTGCTTGAGTACCTGGCTGTCAGCTATCCGCCAGCAGCTGCCCGGCGGCTGGCTGCTCTTGACGTAGCTGTTGCAATCATCCGCATACTGGGTGTCTCCCTACTCCGCATTCCCCGCGGTTCTTTGGGTTCCACCCTATCCCCACCGGCCAGCCGCTTCCTCCCGTTCGGGGGTTCTCCATTCCCTGCTCTCTTTGCATGGTTCCACCTTCCTTCCGCTTCTTGAGACTTCCCCTCGTTCGAACCTTTGGTTCGCAGGCAAAAGCCTGTTCCAAAACCGGTAACACCCTATTTGTTCCCCGACTCCCGGCGTCTACTGGACGGTTCTTGTTTTGCACTGGAGCCGGAAGTCTGTTTTATGGATTTCGGCATGCGTACCGAAATCGATGTGTCCAGCAAAGACGGCGCTAAAGGCCGGTACGAAAGTTATCATTGGTGAGTGTTCCGCGCCCGGCAGAATCGGCGGCCTTGAGGCATATGATGTGACGGCCATTACCGCATCTTTCGGCGGCGGGCACCAAAACACTGCGGGGTTTTCAGCCGGGGGGACTATTTCAAACATAAACTCCCGGATTATCAAACGCTTTGTCAGGGTGTTTCATCAGTAAGTTTTTATCGATCGACAATGACAAAGATCACATTCACCGGAATAATACCGCTTTTTTCCACTCCCATTCCGATAACCAAGAAAGAGGAACAATATGCAACAACAATTTTCACTCAACAAACTGTACACCCAATACACCGAAGGCTTACTGGACAGAAGGAAATTTGAGGGCCTGATTTTTCAGGATATTCTTGAGGACCTCCACCGCTTTAATGTGTATCACTGGAACCGGGAAGACTGCGACGATTTTGTATCCTGGCTCTATCCCCGGCTCAGCAAATCCATCGATTCTTACCGGAATACCGGGGCGTCTTTTGCAACCTATGTGAACGCCGTAGTACGCTGGTCCGCCAAGGAATACCGGTCCCGCATGGCGGATAACAGAGTAGCCGAGTACGCTTCCTGGACAGTCCGTATACCCGATCTCTATGCCGGTCAAACTGAACCTGAATATCCACTGGACGTATCCCTCTCCACAATGGAAGAACCGCCTGCCGCGCTCCCTTCCGCAGCTACATTAAAAAAAATTCCCCGGCAGCTGTTGATTTTAATTCTGAAATGTTATCATTTTGTGTCTGATGATTTTCTGGACCGGATCGCTCCACTGGCGGGAATTGAAAAGAAATATCTGCAAGAGATGATCGACAAACTGCGGGTAGTACGGCTCAAACGGGATGAAAAGCTGTACGCTCTGCAAGAACGGATCTATTGTCAGTTTTACCGCTGTATCATTTACGAAAAAAGGCTCGCGGCCATGCCGGAAAGTTCAGCCGCCGCCCTGCGGATGCAATCACAACTGCACAGAGCCCGGCTCAGACTGGCGGCCATGCGAAAACGTCTTGCCGGATTCCGCCCCAGCGCCACCAACAGCCAGATAGCGGAGCTGCTTGGGGTATCCAAAGGGACTGTTGATAGCAGCCTGCACGCTATCAAAGTCCGGTGGAACAATGATCCCCATAAATCCATACTGAATTGAGCTTGTTCCAAAACTCGGTTGGTTTTGGACACGCTCTTGGAAAAACCGGTCAAAAGCCCGGTTTTTCCGCTAAATTCAAGAAAGCTGTTCCAAAAACTGAAGTTTTGGAACAGCCTCCTTCAAAAAAGTCTATGCGGGCGGCAGTCGTGCCGCCTGAATTTCCCTCTCGAGCCAGGAAAACCACCCGTATTAATCTACCTGATAGAGTATATTTTGAGGCATGGGACGGAGAATAACGAAGCAGCTGTTGGACGGCCTCAAGGATACGGCGGCGGGACTGCCGGACAAACGGGACGTGAGTAACGGGCGAAAATGCTGTTTACAATTTACGACAGCCTCTTAAAAAAACGGATTATCGCATTAAGCAGACGGCGGAAAAATCCAGGGTTTTGCAGGCGGTAGATCTTTCTGGTAGCCTCAGCCACTTCTTCCATGCTGAAATCACGGCGCTGTATGTTTTCCTCGACCTCCAGTTCAAGCCGCTCAAGCTCTCCGGAATTTTCGGAAATAACTGCATTAATGGTTTTCCAACCCAGGTGTTTTGCCGCTTCAAGCCGTCTACCACCGGCGATGAGCATATTTTCCCTGGTGATCACAACAGGACTGATTTGCCCATAACGTTTAAGGCTCTCGGCAAGGGATTCGATATCCCCCAAATCCCTGCGGATTCTTTTTTTTACGATGATGTTGTCAATTGGAATCTGCATGGCCTTTCTTTCAGTCTAAGAGCGGATTGTAGGAGGGCAGCTCCAGCCTGTCGTCAAGACCGATGTTATGCGTCGCCTGCTCCGCCCCGGCCTGTTCATCTGTTATCACTTCAGCTGAATCGTTTGCATTACCGGGGATACCGGCTTTCGGAGAGTCCGTTGTGGCCGGGAAAGAAGAAAAGTCCGGCTCTTGCCTTACCCTGTTTTCCGGTTCCGGCGGAACCTCAGGAGCCGGGCTGGCGTTGTTGAAAAACCAGGAAAAGCCACTTTGGCCGTTATCCCGGGAATTGACGCTACGGTTCGCAGAACTATTGGTCCGGCCGCCCGTGTTCCGGTTGTTCTGGTTAGTCTCCCGTCTTGGTTCATCCCTCAATTCAGGAAGCAAATCTAACGGCAGGGTGGGCATACTGAGTGAACCCAGCAGGATATCTTCTTCTATTCCCAACCCTTCGTTGGGCATAACATTGAGGGGCATTCTCGTGGACCATGAGGCAGTTCCGCCGCCTCCATGCATATCGCAGTATTGACTTGGCTGGGTTCCTTCCAGGAAGGGGAGGGTGATTTCCCCCTCGTTACAGGATGGGGTTCTGAGCAGCCCCGACTTGGCACAGACCGTTACGTTGATAATCCCTGTGGCGGGCCGGGCAAAATCCCGGTGAGGCAGGCCCTTGTGTATCTCCCTCATATAGTCGCCCCAGACCGGACCGGCCAAGGTCGAACCGGTAAGCTCAACTCCCAGGGAATTGCCGGGCTTGTCAAAGCCGAACCAGATCGCCGTAGAATAGTAAGGACTGTAGCCCACCGCCCAGGCGTCGGACCAGTTTTGGGGAGTCCCGGTCTTGCCCGCCACCGGCATCCTGAAAGATTTTCCGTTTTCATCTTTAAAGGTGAACTTGGAACCCCATCCGGCGCCGTGGGCCAGTGTTCCTTCCTCCACGGTTTTTTCGAGGATTTTGGTCATGATATAGGCGTTCTGGGGACTGATCACCTGTACTCCGCCGCCCATACGGCGCTGCCGTAAACGCACATCACGTTCCACATCCAGTACTACCCTGCCGTTCCGGTCCTCCACCGAACGGATGGCGATAGGCGTCACGTCACGTCCCTGATTACCGAAAACGGCGAAGGCCCGGGCCATACGTAGCGGCGAAGCGGAGATAATGCCCAAACCCAGAGGATAGACCCGGGGAAAAGTCCGCCGGATCTGGGCCGGGTCGGTAATTCCCAGCAACGCTGCCGCCCGATCAATGGCGGCGTCAAAACCAATAGTGTCCAGCACTTTGAGGGAAGGTACGTTCATTGAATGGGAGAGAGCGTCGTAGAGCAGCACCGAGCCTTTCCATTCGCCTTTGAAATTGAGGGGAATATAGGGAGTACCGTCCTCATTATGGAACACAATAGGCACATCGTATATCAGCGATGATGCAGTAAGCTTACGGCTGTCGATAGCCGCCGAATAATACAGCGGCTTAAAAGAAGAACCGGGCTGGATATTACCCTGGGTAGCCCGGATCAGCTGATTCGATTCATCGTATTTGGAACCACCGATGATAGCGGTGATATAGCCGGTTTCGTTTTCAATGGAGATCAGCGCCCCCTCAACTACGTTTTGCTCGGTGGTTACCTTGAGGTTGTTAAAACCGGCGCTGGTGATCACCTTGAGGTCCTGGATGCCAAAGACCAGAGCCGCCATATCCACAATGGGGTTAATCGCTTTCGTATAACGGGAAAGAGCTTTCTGCTCGTTTTGCCCCGCGGCGGTGGCATGGATATCACCCAGATCAAAATAGAGGGTGAGAAGTTCGACAATGGGAATATAGGTCCGTTCCGCCTGAGAATAGCTTCTCACATTGGATCTGGCGAATTCCCTGTTTGCCCTGACAAGCCCCTCGGACATGAATTTCGCCGCTGTTTCCTGATGCCTGAGGTCCAGAGTGGTAAGCACTGAGTAGCCGTCCCGGTAATAATCCATGGTACCGTACATCAGGCTATCCAGTTCACGGCGGACATACTCGCTGAACCAGGGGGCCTTATCTTCCCGGTTGTAGTAGGCCGCGACGGAAGCCCTGGTATAGTCGTAATTATCCCAATATTCATTGAAGGATGTTTCCGCTTCTTCCTCAGTGGCGTAACCGAATTCGATCATTCTATCTAGCACATAACGTTGTCTGCTCCTGGCCTCATTAGGGTTATCAAGGGGATTGAACCGTGAGGGGCTTGAAAGCTGGACCGCCAGCAGCGCCGCTTCGGCCAGGCTGATCTCCCTGGCGCTGTGGTTAAAGAAATATTTGCTTGCCGCTTCCACACCGTAAGTCCCCGGTCCCATATACATGTAGTTGAGGTAAATTTCAAGGATCTCGTTTTTCGTGTAACGCCTTTCCATCTGGAAGGCCCACCAGAGTTCCTTGATCTTCCGGCGATAGGTACGCTCGTTCCGGTTGGTGTACAGAGTTCCCGCCACCTGCTGAGTAATGGTGGATCCTCCTCCCAGGTTTCTGCCGATAAGCTGCCCTAAGGCCGCCCGGGCAATGCCCCGGACGCTGAAGCCCCGGTGATTGTAGAAATCCGGATCTTCCCTGGCCAGTACCGCCTGAATAAGGTGCCGGGGCAATTCGCTTAGGGAAACCAGTTCCCGCTTTTCATCAGCGGAAAATTCGGTGATCAGGGTCCCGTTAATATCCAGCAGCTTGGTCGGCAGCGCCGGGGCGAATTCAACAAAATTCTCCTGGTTTTTTATATTCGTAGTCTCCGCCAGGGACAAGCCCAGCCCAATACCGATTACCACCGCGGTGATAATGGTAAAAGCCGCGAGAATCTTCACAATCAGTTCTGAAACAAAAAAAGCTCCTCCATTTTTTCCCATAAATTAAGCCTATGAAAGAGAAGGATAATAGTCAAGTAAGTAAAGGACAGAGCGGGATTAATACTGTCGGTCTGCCGGAAATGTGCAGTATACTTAAGCAGGTGGAAAGGCTTAACAAGGCGCAGATGAAGGCTATTATCAATCTCTTAAGGGTCATGTAGGACCTGGAATCGGATTTGATATAAGTCTTCTTCCCTGGCAGTTCCTGTCTATGTGATGGATAGTTTGGAACCAGTTTCCGTCAAAGCCATCGGTAGTCCGGACCAGGTCCGGTAGTCAAGCGGTAAAGAAAAACCGGCGCGGTATCTGCGGAGATAGTCTCATTTTTCCGCCGCCGGCATTCGAATTACCATGAAGCCTGCCGCGCCGATATTGTACTCTTCCTGTTCCTCCCAGGCGGCGAACAGGGTGCCGGCGGCAAAGCCGATCCCGGTGTAGACAAAGCCCTCGGGCAGAGACGGCAGGGAGAATGGCTGCGGCCCCTCAACCGCGTCGGAGAGGTATATACCCTGGCCGTCGGGAAGGATTGCTGCGGCGAGGATATCTTTTCCATCCTCCGCCGCGCCGGTCCGGTAATAGGCCAAAAGGCCGGGGCCGGTTTGGCCGCTTCCCGTGAAAGAACGAGACTGCGGGAAATCCGGGGAAATTACCAGCGCCCAAGCGTCCCTGGCCGCGGCGTCGAGCAGTTCCCGCAACGGGGCGGGGGCGGCGCTCTTGGGCTCAGGCAAAGCGGAATTCTGAAAAGTCCCGATGGAAACCGGGTCTCCCGGCTGCCCCAAATCGGCGGCGCGGAGCAGGCGGCTCTCAGGCTGCGGTCCGTCCTGTTTCAACACTCTGTAATACCAGAAGCCGTCGGGACCGAGCCGCAGGGTATCCGCGTCCCAGCCCTCATCCGGGGGAAACAGATCCAGGGCGGGAATATCCAGCCCTTCCGGTACAGAGGATTCAGGGCCGAAGGTCCACACCCTGGGCTGGGGAAACCGCGCATTAGAATCAAGAAAACGGTCGTCCCGGTACAGCAGGGCCGCCGGCTTTTCCTCAAACATCACCAATGCCCCCACCGTGTAGCGCCGCCAGAATTCACCGCCGGGCAGATGGTACAGCCCCGCCCCGCTCTCGTCCCACGGGGCGAGGCGCAGAAAACCGTCCCTGTTTACCGCCATTACAAGTTCATCTTCCCTGGCAAGCATAAAACGGATATGGAGGGCGGCGGGCCAGGGGATAAGAGCGGTGGAAAACCGCGCGTCTTCTATTGAGTCGAGCAGTACCGGCCCTGTCCCGGTAAGTTGGAACCAAAGGGGATATTCCCCGGCCTGCAATACCGCTATGGGTTGTGGGCCGTACCGGGTAAGCCCGGTTACCGATTCCGTACCGGAACGGGCGCAAGAGAAAAGACAAAGCAGAAAAACCGCAAGCAAAGACCGTCGCATACTTTATTCTAGCCGAAATGATACGAAAAATACAGCTGACATAGCCTCTTGCAAAACCCGGCCGGTTTTGCAGCGGCGCTTCCAAAACCGCGGTTTTCAAAGCGCCTCGATAGGTATACCTTGACCACTCTTTCGCCTCAATCCGCCTTTGCAGCTTCCAATTCCGCCGTCAGCTTCTCCCATTCCCCGGTTTTGCTCTCTATGGCGGCGGTACATTCGTCCAGTTTGAGCTTTACCCCTTTGGCCTTCTCCCCATTAGAGTACACTCCCGGCAGCGCCATCTCCGTTTCCAGCCGGACTTTTTCACCTTCCAGAACCTCCAGCGCTTTGAGAATTTCCCCTTCCCGCCGCTCAAGCCGGCGGACGCGGGCCTGCTTTTTTTTATCCAGTTCCCGCGTTTTTACCGCGGAATTCCGCCGGGCATAATCGGCCGCGTTCACGCCTGTCGTCACCGCCGCGTTTGTCGTGCTCTCCGCTCCCGCCGCCTCCCTGCTCAGCCGGTCTATATAATAGGCGTAATTGCCGAAAAAAAGCCGCGCCCCGGCGGGGGCGGAGATTTTCATCCCCGGCGACAGTTCCAGGGTCTTTGTGGAGAGCGCCTCCATAAAAGCGCGGTCATGGGAAACGAAAATGATGGTCCCCTGAAATTTACACAGTGTGTCCAGCAGTATGTCTTTGGAATGGAGGTCCAGATGATTGGTAGGCTCGTCCAATATGAGGAGGTTAACGGGTTTGAGCAGCATCCGCAGCAGGGCAAGACGACTCTTCTCCCCGCCTGAGAGTACCGAAATGGGCTTATGCACATCGTCCCCGCGGAAGAGAAATGCCGCCAGCATGTCGCGCAGCCGGGGAATCAGCGCGGCGGGCGCCTCATTTTCCATAAACTCAATAACCTGGTCACTGCCTGTCATTGCTTCGGCGGCATCCTGAGAGAAATAACCCACGCTGATACCTGAACCGTACTTCACCGTTCCCTCATAATCACGATCCCGGCCGGAGATGACGCGGAGCAGGGTGGTTTTGCCCGCGCCGTTACGGCCCGCTACCACAAGCCGTTCCCCGGTTTCAATGAGCAGGTCCAGGCCGGAAAGTACCCGCCGCTCACCGTAACTTTTGCCGATACCCGCAAGGGTAAGGGCCACCCGCCCGGAATGCGGCGGCGGCGGAAAGCTGATGCTGATCTTTTTGAGGTTTTCCGGGATTTCAATCCGTTCCATTTTTTCCAGCCGCTTAATCAATTCCTGGGCAAAAGCGGCTTTGGAGGCCTTGTACCGGAAGCGGCGGATCAAGGCTTCGGTCCTGGCTATCTCCTCCTGCTGTTCCGCGTAACGCTTTATTAAACCGGTAAGCTCAGCTTCCCTTGTTTTTTCGTAGGCGCTGTAGTTGCCCGCATAGCGTTTCAGGTTCCCCTGAAAAAGTTCGTATACCTCGTTGACGGTACGGTCCAGGAAGTAACGGTCGTGTGAAACCAGCAGGCAGCCCCCGGGAAAATGCTCGAGCCAGTTTTCAAGCCAGTTTCGGGCTTCAATGTCCAGGTAGTTGGTCGGTTCATCCAGCAGCAGAATATCCGGCTGTTCCAGCAGCGCCTTTGCCAGGGCGATCCGCATCTGCCAGCCGCCTGAAAATTCACCGGTGTCCCGGTCAATGTCGTCAGATGAAAAACCAAGGCCCCCAAGCACCATGGAGATCATCGCCTCCCGGCGATAGTAGCCGGACTGTTCAACCTGTTTCTGCAGCAGGTAGTGTTCCTCAAGCAGGGCTGCCACCGGGCCTTTGTCGCTTTTTACCTGTTCCAAAGCGCCGCCGATTTCCTCTGCCCGGGCCAGCAGCTCCAGGATAGGGGCAAAGGCGGTTTCAGCTTCCTCCCGCAGGCTTTTTCCTTTGTGGACAATGCCCGATTGGGGAAGATACGAAACACGGGAGCCTTTCTGAATGGCCCGGTTCCCGGAATCCGCGGGCAGCGCGCCGGCAATGACTTTCATCAGAGTGGATTTGCCCGAACCGTTGGCCCCGGCCAGGCAGGCGCGGGATCCCGCGGCAAGGTACAAGTTCACATCTTTGAGGATGTCCCGGTCGCCAAAGGCAAGTGAAACGCGGGAGAACTGGACAAAGGCCATAGACGCCGCTTATGGGGCAGGCGGGATGCCGGTGAATTCATCCCTGAAGAAGTACAGGAGAATCGGGGCGCTGTCCCGGCGGGTAACGACGCCGTCCTCAATGCAGTAGTTGGGGACTAATTCAAGCCGAAGGCCCTGACTGTCCAGATTGTACATGAAATGTACCGCCGTTTCCCCACCAAAGCCGGTAAAATAAACGGTACAGGCGCCATTGTAGCGCTCCTCAAAAGAGGGCGTCAGGAACAGGTCCATGGCGACCCGTCCTCTGCCGCTTACCCTTTCGGGGATTACCAGAGGAATCAACAGATCAAAACCGGTCCAGTTCAATTCGCCGTCTTCGGAAAAGACGATAGTCCCGTAGTTGTTACTGGTAAAGACCGGCCCCTGACTGTAGACGGCGTGAAAGATCGCCTCCCTGCGGGCATTTTCCTGCATGATAAGATCGTCCACGCCGGCGGGAAGGGCGGTGAACAACAGGGTACGGGTGGCGCTGTTGGTATCGGTGAACTGTACCGACAGGCTGGTATCGGAACGGAGATTCATCCGCAGGCTGGTACCCTCAAAGCGCCATGCCCGGTCTCCGTCGGGGCGGATGCTGCTATAGGAAAAACTCCGATCCAGATCGGAAAGGTAAATGCGGGCAATCCCCGTGTCCTGACCGGGATCAAATCCCCAGCGCCGGCTCAGCTCCTCGATATTGACCCGCCGGCTCTGTATCATCTGTCCATAGGATTCAGGCGACCAGACCTTTGCCATGAGCGCGTCCAGCTCCGGGCTGGCGATATCCTCCTGTTCCATCGGCGCGGCAATGAGGGGGCCGCCGTAATAGTCAAACAGCTGCAGCCGGTAGGAAAAACAGTAGCCCGTACTGCCGTCCCTGGTCAGTACCCGGTACCAGTCACCGGCCAGCGGCTCCCCGCTGCCGCTGATTGCCGGGGTCCCTTCCACTTTCTCAAGAATTTTGATAATTTCCCCGGTTCGCAGCCGGTACACCCGCCTTCCGCTGTTGTCCGGGCCGTCCCGTATCGGCAGTCCGTCCTGTAGATTCTCGGCGTAGATCCGGGCATACTCGGCAAAGGCCTTGGCGCGCCTGCGGGCTTTCCCCCTGCCGCCCACCAGTTCAAGCCGCGCCAGGGGTACTTCTGCCTTGTCCAGCCCCCCCTCACTGCGGAAAGCCCTGGGCACGCCCACCACCCAGACCCGGTCAATATTGGACCTGATATACACCGGCAGCACCGTGCCTGATGGAATAGGCGGCTCCTCGGTCGCCCACAGCAATACCCCCCAACCCAAGCGCGCACAAGAGGAGCAGACAAGCGCGCATAAAAATAAAAAACCGAACAGCCGGCCGCTTTTTCCGTAGCGCATAGCCAGAATAGTATAACTGACAGCGGCCTCTTAGCAAAGAGAGCGGAGGCACTTTTCCAGCGTTCCCATGCTGTATGTGGTAGTGCGGAATTGAAGGCTGCATTCCCCAAAACTGCAGTTTTGGGAATGCCTCCGTGCTCTGGTACTTGACTCTCCGCCCCTTTTATGCCACGATATAGTAGAATATCCAAGTGGTTTGAGAAGGTTACAACAATGAAGACAGTATTTGTAAAACCGGCGTTAGTGGAACGGAAATGGTTTGTTATTGACGCCGAGGGTAAGGCGTTGGGCCGGGTTGCGGCCAGGGTTGCGGCTATTGTCAGGGGTAAAAACAAGGTGATTTACACTCCGCATCAGGAGATTGGAGATTTTGTAATAGTGGTAAACGCGGACAAGATCGTGGTAACCGGCAGAAAAGCCCAACAGAAAATGTATTACCGGCATTCGGGCTATCCCGGCGGACTTAAAGCCAGTAATTACGAGAAAGTCCTTGCCCGGCATCCCACAATGCCGCTGGAAAACGCCATTAAGGGTATGCTTCCCAAAGGGCCGCTGGGCCGGAAGCTTGCAAAAAATGCCAGGGTTTATGCCGGGGCCGTCCATCCCCATAGTGCGCAGAATCCGGCGGTAATTGATTTATAAGAGGTATTTGCATGGTTAAGAATCTTGGAATCGGTACCGGCAGGCGGAAAACTTCGGTGGCCCGGGTCTATGTTCGGGACGGAAGCGGTAAAATCATGGTAAACGGCAAGGAATTGGTCCATTATTTCCCCCAGGGCGAGCATGTCCTGATGGTACGCCAACCCCTGATGGTTACTACCAGTGAAAACAAGTTTGACATTCTGATCAACGTGTACGGCGGCGGCCCTAACGGCCAGGCCGGCGCGTGCCGTCACGGTCTGGCCCGCGCCCTCTGTCAGGTGGATCACACCAACTATACCAGTTTACGGAGTAACGGCTATCTTACCCGTGACTCCCGCATGGTGGAACGAAAAAAATATGGCCGGCGCGGCGCGCGGCGGCGCTTCCAGTTCTCAAAACGCTAAAATTATTTACAACCGCGTTTTGCGGCCGTGGGGTTTGCCGTGATTCACGGATCGGATGGGCGGATATTAAATACGGATGACCATTGTTTCAATTAAGACAGGAACCGGCGCGGAGCTTAGACGGATTGAGCTCTCCGACGGTTCTTTTTTTTCATTCAAAACCTGTTATTTACCTCCGGTCTTTACCGGAGAAGGCCTCTATACCCCCGGCACGGCCGAAGGCCGGGAAATAAGCCCTGTGGAGGAAGCGGGTTTCCGCTTTGCCTCGGCCTGTTTGCGGGCGGAAAGAACCGCCCTGCGGCTTATTGCCAGGGCTGAACAGACAGCTTTCGGCCTGGGGCGTAAACTGGAACGGCGGGGAAACGAGCCGGCCTGTGTCCGCGCCGTAATTTCCCGGCTTGCCGCCATGGAACTGGTAGATGATCGGCGTTTTGCCCGCTTCTGGCTGGAATCCCGGCTTAGCCGGCGGTGGGACAGCCCCCGGCAACTGCTTTCCGCGCTTTGTAACCGGGGCATCAGCCGGGACGACGCGGGGGCCGCCCTGAAAACGGTCCTGAATGATGATGCCGAGTGGGCGCTGCTTACGCGGTTTGCGGCAAAACAGCGGCCCTTACGGGTATCCCACGTAGCCGAATCCGGAACCATCGGCAATACCGGCAGCGTACTTCGATCCCTCAAATTTACGCTCAGACGCGAGGGGTTTTCGCCCGAGCTGATACAGCGCTTCTTTGACGAGCGGGAAAACGGGGCATGATCGACAAAAGCGGCGCCTTGCACGCCCGTGTAAGCGGCCGGGTGCAGGGGGTGGGGTTTCGCTACACCTGTTACAATGAAGCCCGCCGCCTGGGCCTCTCCGGGTGGGTACGGAATGAACCTGACGGCGATGTGGAAGTCTGGGTCGAAGGCGGTGACGAAAAGCTGGACCGGTTTCTTCAGTGGCTCCACCGGGGGCCGCCCGGCGCGAGGGTGGATTATGTCAACGCCGAGAAGCGGCAGCCTGCCGGGTATAGGGGTTTCAACATAACGTAGAGCCCGGCTTTTCCCCCATTTTTGTATGAAATCATCAGCATAAAGAGCCCTGAACCAATTCCTTTTCTGCCTTGACGTATTATTTTATCGTAATTATACTTCATTATTATAGTCTATATTAAGATTTTTTGAAACAAATGAGGAGGAAAATTTTATGAAGAAGTTACTATTAACAACATTGCTAATCGTAACAGGAGTGTCTCTAGCCTTTGCGGCCGGTCAAAGAGCGGCGGGTTCCAATGATACGGTAACCCTCTCGGTCTATATGCAGATCGATATAGCCAATCCCCAATACAATTATTGGCCGATCACTCTGGATGCTTTTGCCAAGAAGTATCCCAATATCAAACTTGAGTTTGAATATGTATCAGGCGAGCAGTTCCATGATAAGTTCCAGGCCATGGCCGCGGCCGGGGATATTCCGGATCTGTTTACCACCTATGTGGGCGCTCGGTCGGGCTATATCCTGGACCGGGGGCTGGTGAAGGACCTGCGGCCATATCTGACCAATGAGTTTAAATCACAGTACAGTACCGCTATTTGGGATCCCCAGGGGCCCAATGGGGAGATTTATATTATCTCTCCTAATATGGCGGTATGTACGGCGGTATACGTAAATACTAAACTCCAGAGGGAGTTGGGGCTTACCATGCCGAAGACCCTGGATGAATTGATTGCCCAGGTTCCCGCGATCCGCGCCAGAGGGTATACACCCTTAATGTTCGCCAATAAGGGCGTGTGGCAGGCGCAGTCCCTGCTGCTTTCCATGCTGGTGGACCGCACGGCGGGAAAAGCATGGTTTGACCGGGCCCGGGCAGGAACGGCAAAGTTCACCGACAAGGGTTTTGTGGACGCCTTAGCGGTGATCAAGCGGCTCGTGGATACTCAGGCTTTCCCCGCGGGGGTGAATCAGCTTGAAGGCCCTGAGGGCTGGGGAGATTTTGTACAGGGCAAGTCGGTGTACCTTTTGGACGCGGGCTGGCGGATTTCAGCGCTTAAGGGCGCCGCGACACCCGAAGATTACGCCAATTATGAGGTAATCGCCTTCCCGGCGATTGCGGGGGAAGTAACCCGCGGTTCCAGTGCCGCTACCCTGGGGGAAGCGCTGGCTATGAACGCGAAACTTTCGGGCGCCAAAGCCGATGCGGCGTGGAAATTCCTCAGTTTCATCTACGGACAGGAAGGCTGTGAAATCCTGATGAACCACGGTACGGTACCTACCTACAAGCTGGACTATTCCAAGTTTGCTATTGATAATCTGAATAAGCAATACATCGAACTTACCAACAACCAGTCCATGGGCTATGTTATCGACGCGGTGATGGACGGAGAGGGCGTAAACAACCTGCTTAATCCCGGCATACAGGCGGTGATGATAGGCGATAAGACTCCCGCGCAGCTTGCCGCCGAATATGAAGCCTGGGTCGCGGCAAACGATTCGAACCGGAAAAAACGGTAATTGACTGAGGCTGTTCAAAACCTCAGTTTTAAACAGCCCGGTTTCCAACAGGTATTGCGGGGGTAACGATGCGGTACGATCTTTCACGAAGGATTAGCCATTACTGTTTTGTACTCCCCGCGTTTAGTATCTTTATCGGCATTCTGATCTTCCCGATATTTTTCAGCCTGACCCTGGGGTTTACCCAGTGGAAGGGCTATGGGGAGATGCTCTTCGTCGGCTTTGACAATTATAAAAGAATGTTCACGGACCCGGTATTTTATATCGGAGTCCGTAACAATATCATGATTGTTCTGATTTCCGTGTTTGGGCAGATACCGCTGGGAATGCTCCTGGCGTATATGCTCCACCGGAAAATGGTAAAGAAGGCGGATCTCTTTGAGATACTGATCTTCCTTCCGATAACGATCTCCAGTGTGATCATCGCGCAGCTCTGGAACCGAATATTCTCTCCCGTAGGAATCGTGCCCGCGCTGGTACGGATGCTCACGGGGAACCAGGACTATGTGATAACGATTGTGGAGAACAGGCATCTCGCCATCATTCCGATCATGTTTGTACTGCTCTGGCAGCATACCAGCCTTTACATGGTAATTTTTTTGGCGAATCTCCAGCGTATTCCCAACACTCTCATTGAGGCGGCCCAGATTGAAGGGGCAAGCGAAGGGAAGATCTTTCTCCGCATTATCATGCCTATGCTGGGATACGTAATCTTTATCAATTCAATCCTGGCAATTTCGGGAAGTTTTAAGAGTTTCGACTTGATATATTCCATGACCGGCGGCGGGCCTGCCCATTATACCGAGGTTCTCGCGGTGTACATGTACAATACTACTTTTGTGCACCAGAATTACGGATACGGGAGCGCCCTGTCCATAATTATCATCGTCTTTATAGTGCTTTCGTTACTGCTTACCCGGGCGGTATCGAAGGTGTTTAAAGTGGAGTAGGCCGTATGGCTGAAGACATGCCGCGCCTCAGAATGGCGCCTCCGCACTGGCGGTTCACCGCTTATATTCTGATGCTGGTATTCGCGATCCTCACGATCTTTCCGCTCGTGTGGCTGCTCTATTCCTCGCTTAAACCCCACGCGGAAATTGTCATGCACCCCCTTGGCCTGCCCCGGCATCCTTCACTGCATAATTACTTTCAAGCCTGGGAACTGGGAAGCCTGGACATCGCCCTGATGAACAGCTTTATCTATACCATCGTCGCCACAATCGCGACCCTGTTCCTGGCTTTGGCGGCGGCCTTCGGAATTACCAAGTTTCCCTTTAAAAGCAGCGCCTTCTTTACCGGGGCATTCGCTATGGGCCTTATGATCACGGCGCACGCGGTGATCATCCCCCTGTTCCTGGCGGAAGTGAAGGTGGGCATCATCAACCGCCGTATCGGAGTGATTCTGCCCTATATTGCCTTTGACCTTCCCATGTCGGTGATGATAGCTATTTCATATATCCGGGGCATTCCCAACGCCCTCATCGAGTCCGCTGAAATTGACGGGGCTCAGTACCGCTATGTGTTCTGGAAGATGATAGTACCGCTGTCAACGCCGGTAATCGCCACGATGGTTATCCTTTCCGTGCTGCGGCACTGGAACGAATTTCTCTTTGTATTTGTGTTTACCACCAAGGCCGCCATGAAGAGCCTGCCGGTGGCGATAACCCTGTTCGCCGGACGGAACAATATTGAGTACGGGCATCAGTACGCCGCGCTGGTAACCGGCATTCTCCCCATGATAATTTTCTATTTCTTTTTTCATACTCAGCTCATTAAAGGCTTTGGCGAAGGGTCTCTTAAAGAATAAAAACGGAGTACTGTATGCGTATTCTTATCGGCGGCATGAACCACGAATCCAACAGCTTTAATCCTATTATTACCGGCGCGGGTGATTTTGTCGTTTTTTACGGCGACGCAATTCTTGACAAGGGTATGCTGCCCTACTATGCTTCAACCGGCATTATCCGCGCCCTCGAAAAAGCGGGCTGCGCGATAGTACCCACCGTCCTTGCCCGGGCGGTACCCAATGGCGTGGTATCCGCGCCGTTCTACCGGGATTTGAAAGCGGAATTCCTGCGCCGGACAAAAGAAGCTCTCATGGCAGGCCCTGTTCACGGTGTATGCCTCGCCCTCCACGGTTCTATGAAGGTCGAGGGCCTTGGCTGCGCCGAAGGAGATCTGGCGGGCGCTCTGCGGGAACTCCTTCCGGATATTCCCTTTACCGCGGCGCTTGACATGCACGCCACCATCACCCCCGCCCTGCTTACAGCGGTGGACGGCCTGGTGGGCTACAAGACCGCGCCCCATATCGACTGCGCCGAAACCGGAGAACACGCGGCGGCTATGCTGCTTACGGCCCTGGAAAGCGGGAAGAAACTGTACACCGCCTATAAACGGGTCCCCATGCTCATTGCCGGGGAAAAATCCGAGTCGGAGGCGGAACCCATGCGCTCGCTTATCGGGCGGTGCCGGGACGCCGAGCAAAAGCCGGGCATAGCGGCGGCTTCGTTCCTCCTGGGTTTTCCCTGGGCCGACGACGAACACAACGCGGTATCCGTTGTGGTGAGCGCCTTCGATGAAGCCAGGGAAGCGGCGGAAAAGACCGCGGCGGAATTGGCGGACGCTTTCTGGAAACGGTGCAGGGATTTTGTGTTCCGCAGCGAATACTACGATTCGGCGGAAGCCGTGCGGACCGCCTGCCGGGCGGTCCTGGAAAAACACGAACATCCGGTATTTGTTTCCGACTCCGGTGACAACCCCACCGCCGGCGCGGCCGGAGACGCGACGGATCTGCTGGAACAGATACTTGATGCCATTGATTCTGTTGAAAAACTACCAACGCCTTTACTGTACTCAGGCTTCTACGACGCCCCCGCGGCGGCGGCCTGCATCAAGGCCGGAGCGGGGGCGGAACTCGGCGTCACCCTGGGCGGAAACTGGGACACGGTGAACGGGAAAAAAATACCCCTCACCGTGAAAGTGCTGAACATAGTCAGCGATTTCGGCCCCTATAAATCCGATCTGGTTTTCGCCGCTTACAGGAATATCCGTTTTGTCATCACCTCCAAACATATAGGTTTTGGAGACGATGAACTCCTCCCCGCCCTGGGGGTGAATGCCGCCGATTACTGCCTCGTAGTGGTAAAACTCGGTTATCTCGAACCCTGTTTCCGCAGTATTGCCCGGCGGGCCATCATGGCGACTTCCAGAGGCTGTTCCAATGAGGTACTGGAAACTATTCCCTACAAAAAAGTGAAGCGGCCCCTGTATCCCCTGGACACGATGGATTAACCGGCCGCCCCCGCCTCTTTGGCCTATACCCAAGAGGGGGGCCTCCGCCAGCCAGGAACCAGCCCCCCCAATGAGCCTCGAACAAGCTCCCCCGCTTAAGCAATTTATGTAAAATTGTGCTTGCGTCCTTGCCCGTCCCGTGCTATACTACCCTCATGTTGCGCGAACCTGTCGCCATAATTACCAGTATCCTCGGGGGGGGGGGGGGGGGGGCGGGGGGGGGGGGGGGGGGGGGGGGGGGGGGGGGGGGGGGGGGCGGGGGGGGGGG
>JAISBR010000208.1 GCA_031266095.1 Treponema sp.
AATCAACAACCGCGCGGCAGAGCCACGCGGTATGTTGTTCTCATAAGGTATTGGTCTCGGGTTTAATACCTTTATGACCGCGGCAGAGCCGCGGGGTATTAAACCCTCGCCACGAATAAAGTATTGGAAAAGCGCGGCCCCGCGTATCAGGCGGCAGCAAAAAAAAAACCGCCCCGGTGTTGTTTCCGGGGCGGTTTTTAAAACGGCGCGTTACGCACGCCATAACGCGCTGGAGTTTTGGCCATGACCGCTGTTGGCGGCAACAGCGGCTACAGGCCGAGTTAACTAGTCTTCAGACCGTTCCCATGAAAAATACGAAAGGTACACTTCGTTGATACCGGGTTTCAGGCTGACCTTTTTGATATTGGAATTACTGGTATTCCAACGCGCGGTAGCACCGTCCATTTTCCAAAGGTCATTGAAACCATGTTTGTCTTTGGTGTACATATAAGTATGTGTATCCAGAGACCCAATAGCAGTCGAGACACTCATTTCCACATAGGCGCTGATATTTCCGGCAAAGACCGAGCCCCGCTCTTTGGCGGCGGGCGTCTGGTTAATCAGCTCAATGTCAACATAATAGGCGCCTTTCGGGTCAACCTGGATCGGATGGTCGGATGAGGTAGTTGTGTCCGCTATACTGGGGCCAATAGTTACTTCCCCACTCACCAAATATTTCTTCTTCGGATCCGTACTTTTGATAACAGATTCAGCGAGCGGAGTAGCAGCTGCCCTGGACCCTATTGCCACTACTTTGTTACGGTCGGCGTCAAGAATTGGATCACCACTGGTCTTACCCGCATTCCGGGTCACCCCTGCGGTGTCCGTCTCGGCAGGGTAAGGATAATTTATGGTTGCTGCTGGAATCAATAAATCTTCCCCAACCCTAAGTTGGAATACACCACCAGGAATAGTTGTAATACCACCGTCACGGTCCAAAACCAGCCGAATGATAGTCGGGGCGTTGGGGCCCGAGGACTCCTCAGTGGGTTGTGCGCAGGCCGCAAATACAAGGGCAAGAGTCAGCGCGAGAGCCGCCGCTCCCAATTTTACAAGAGTTTTCTTCATGTTTCCTTCTCCTTGGTCTTACGGAAATACGGGTATCGTTTCGCCGCCGCTATACTAGACCGTATTCCCTCATTTATATACGAAGAGGATGAACAAATCCCGCGCCCTGACAGGGCGCCGGTCCTGAAAGACCGCAGGATTCCTTCCCGTTGCCGCGCTCCTCTTTGTATCCGTTTCATTGAACCGCGCCCTTAGAGCGCCGGCCCGTTTTAATGCCTCCTTAATTGAGCTTGTTTCAAAACTCGGTTTTAAAACAAACCCGGTCATCAAACTATAGATAATATACACCTTGAATTATTTTTTTGTCAAGTCATATCACGGCGATCGTATTAAAAAAATAAAAAAGATTTCTGGCCCAAAAAGAGCCTTCCGGCGGCCGGAATCCGGGGATTCAGGGCCCTGGAGGACCGGCCGCGGGTTGTACTAAAACGGGGTCTGCGGGCCAATTTTAGGAACTGGTTTATCAAAAACAGGGCAATAATTACAGTCTGTAGGCTTGAATTCCTTGAAAACACAGGGGTTTATTCCTTGGATTACATCGAAGAACCTGTTTCCCGCGGCTTGGGGAAAAGACCGCCGGGCGGCCCGCTGCCGGGACAAAAACGACCGGACCGGCGAAACCAAGGTTTCCGGCAAAAAAAGTTGTTCGTAAAATGAACAACTTGGGGGTAAATTCGCCGTTTTTGCCCGCGTTGCCGGCTCTAACGCGGGCGGCGCAAACCCCTATACCGTTTTCACAAACAGGCGCAGCGCCCCGATTCCGAGGATGAGCACGGCGCTGACTACGGCCCCGGCAACAAAGACGCCCAGGGCAACCGCCGCCATGGTGCGCCGTTTTGAGACGCCCAGGACCCAGGCGCCCAGCGTCCCGGTCCATGCGCCGGTAAGGGGCAGGGGGATGGCGACGAAAAGGGCGACGCCGAGCCAGCCCCATTTTTCCACGCCGGCGGAGAGTTTTTTCCGGGACTGTTCGACAAAGTGGTCGAAAAAGCGCCGGTACCAGTCAAAGCCTTTTCCGGCGCCGTACAAGAGTTTGTGCAGCGTGGCCAGAAAAATCCAGCACACCGGGGCAACCAGGGCGTTCAGGAAAGCGGCGAAGGGGTAAGCCCAATACCAGGGGATCTTGTGCGCGACGGCAAAGGGGATGGCGCCCCGCAGCTCCGAGATGGGCGTAAAGGATAAAACAGCGGTAACAAGCAGAATGGTAAAAAGGTTCATTTTTCCAGTATTAACTCCCAATAGCCTACGTCCTGCCAGCGGCCCATTTTGAATCCTGCTTCTTTGAAATGGGCGGCCTTGGTAAAGCCGAATTTTTCATGGATTGCCACGCTCCGCTCGTTGGGCAGGGTAATGCCCGCCACCAGCGCGTGGAGGCCGGTCTTTTTCACTTCCTCAAGGAGCCCGGCCAGCAGCCTGGTCCCCAAACCCTTTCCTTCCCGGCCGTTCTTTAGATAAATCGAAAGCTCCGCCGTATAGCGATACGCAATCCGGTCCTTGTATTTGTTCACATAGGCGTAACCGGGGATTTCGGACTCTTCCTCACAAACCAGCCAGGGATATTCCGCCGTGACGTCCCGGATGCGTTTCTCCATTTCCTGGATAGAAACCGGCCGCTCTTCAAAACTGACCGCCGTGTTTTTGACATAGTAATTGTAAATAGCGCAGATCGCCGCGGCGTCATCACGGGTAACCGGCCGTAACATGTGAAACCCTACCAAAGCGAAGCGGGGTACACGCCCGAGGCGGTCAGGCTTTCTATCTTTTTAACCGCCGCTTCCCGGTCTTCCCTGTAGGTGACGCCGAACCAGTCCGCATTGGCGCGGAGCGCCTTTATCCTGATGATATTGTGCTTAATGAAGTAATCCGCCGCCGTGGGGATATAACATTCGCTTTTAAGATGACCCGCCATATCCAGGGCGAAGGTGTGCAGAAAATCGTCAACGTATTTTTTGAATTCCGGCAGGATGTCCGGGGGAAAGCCCCAGAAATTCATCGATACCGGGGTATCCGGCGCGAGTTCCCGGATGGAACCGTCGGGGTTGGTATTGAAGACGCGGCCGTCTTTTTTCTCAATGGCGGTCAGCTCGTCAACGGAGCTGAGATACTCTCCCCGGATTTCGCAGACCCCCCTCGTGACGGTTCCCCGGGGGCTGAGGGTTTTTTCAAGCCGATAAGGCACAATCACCGGCTCAGCGGCAGCCGGCCCGGAGAGGTGTCCGCCGATGACGGCAAAGGCTTCCCGCCCGTAAAAATCATCGGCGTTGATCACCGTGAAGGGGGCGTCAATGGTATCCGCGGCGCAGAGCAGAGCGTGGGCGGTACCCCAGGGCTTGGTCCTTCCCGCTTTTTGTGCGGCGGCAAAAATATCCGGCGGGATCAGGCTGTCCGGGTCCTGAAAGGCCAGGTCCCATTGTACTTTTGTACCCATCCGGGCAAGAACCAGTTCCCGAAAATCCGCCTCCATATCGTGGCGGATGATGAACACCGTTTTTTCAAAACCCGCGTTGATGGCGTCGTACACCGAATAATCAAGCAGCACCTCGCCGTTTTTCCCTATCTTGTCCATCTGCTTGAGGCCGCCGTAACGGCTCCCCATACCCGCGGCAAGCACCACTAAAATCGGACCTTTCATACCATCTCCTTAACAAATGTGCGGCAGTCAACTACGAACCAAAGGTTCGCGCTGTCAAACAAGTTTAGTATAACTGACAAATGAAAAAGTGTCAAAATCCACCGAATTGGTCTTGGCCCACTGGGCGGGATCTATTTCCGGGAAGAAGGTGTCGCCCTCGTACTTTTGCCGGATCACCGTCAGCTCAATGCCGGTCGCCAGGGGAAGGGCCTCCCGGTAGATCGACGCGCCGCCGCAGATAAATATTTTCCGGTAGGAGGAACAGTGTTCAAGCGCGGCGGCCAGGGAGGGAACGACCTTTACGGCGGGAACGGTTTCCCGCGTGGTCCTGGAGACAACGACATTGAGCCGTCCCGGCAGCGGCCGCCTGGGCAGGGATTCCCAAGTCTTCCTGCCCATGACGCAGGGCCAGCCGTCGGTCAGTTCCTTAAAATGGGCCAGGTCCGCCTGCAACGACCAGGGCAGGGCATTGTCTTTCCCGATGACCCGGTTTTCCGCCATGGCGGCGATAATAATAATTTCCCGTTTATCCTTCATGTTTCCATCCCGGCCTGCCGCCTGGCGGCTCATTTCACGCTGTGCGCTTCCCGCCTGTTTATGGGCGCGATATTCCTTTATACTATATAAGCGCCTTCCAATCAAAGCGCTCTCCGCTGTGCAACAAGCTCAATTATGGGGCGCTGGGTAGTCGACGAAAACCCGGGAATATGAGAAGATGGTACCGAGGCGGTCGAGGAGGCTTCGCACGGTTCCCGGCGGCAGGTGACTCTATATTCTATAATAAGGAGAGCGTTATGCCGTTTAAAAGCACAGCGCAAAGATTCAACGCCGCTATAAAAGAGGTAGTGATTGGCGCCGGAGACAAGACCCTTACCCTGGGCGGGGAAAATGTGTTTCCATTGTATAGTTTTGACGAGCCTATCAAGAATCCTCCCAGGGTGGGGCTCGAATTCTCCGACCTCGGCCCCGACCGGTCCATGCCGGGAATAGCCGCCTTTTACGAGGGCGCCGAAAGTATTGTCGATGTGGCAAAGCGGGCCTGTGAACAATCCGGGGCGGGCTTTGTCAGCCTGGCGCTTGAGGGGGCGGATCCCAACGGCCGGGACAAGTCCATTGAGGACTGCGTAGCCCTCTGCAGGGAAGTCGCCGGGGTGGTGACCCTTCCCCTGGTGATCCAGGGCTGTAAAAATATCGAAAAGGACAGTAAGCTCTTTGAAAAAATCGCCGAGGCCCTACAGGGCAAAAACGTGCTGCTCCTCTCCGCGCGGGAAGACAATCACAAGGCGGTGGCGGTAGCCGCCGTGCTGGCCTATGGTCAGAAAATCGGCGCCGAATCCTCGGTTGATATTAACCTGGCGAAACAGCTTAACGTTCTCATCTCCCAGATTGGCGTACAGCCGGGAAATACGGTGATGAACCTTGGATCCGCCGCCGCCGGTTACGGTTTTGAATACGTCGCTTCTACCATGGAGCGGGTCAAATCGGCGGCTCTTTCCCAGAACGACGCCATGCTGCAGATGCCGATAATCACCCCGGTGGGCTCCGAAGCCTGGTCGGTCAAGGAAGCCGTTGTTTCAGAGGAAGATTTTCCCGACTGGGGGCCGGTGGAACAACGGGGTATCGATATGGAGATAGCGACCGCCGCCGCGGATATCGCCGCGGGTTCCAACGCGGTGATCTTACGGCACCCGGCCTCGGTACCGGTTATTGCGAAGCTCATCGCCGAGCTTGTCTAATTCCGGTGGAATTGAGGAGGAACCATGGCGCTTAAAGGCTTGGATATATTCAAACTGACGCCTAAAACCAACTGTAAGGACTGCGGCAATCCCACCTGTATGGCCTTTGCCATGAAGGTTGCCCAGGGCGCGCTGGCAATCGACAAATGTCCCCACATGTCCCCCGATGCGCTCAAGATTTTAAGTGAGGCCACGGAGCCGCCGATGAAGCTCATCAAGATCGGCGCCGGCGGCGCGGAACACAGCCTGGGCGCTGAAACGGTGCTGTTCAGGCATGACAAGACTTTTGTCTCCAAGACACTGTACGGCGTGAATATTCGCGCCGGGTGTGAGGACGAGGCGATTCCCGCGATGCTGAACATTGATTACGAGCGTATCGGTGAACGCATGTATGTCGAGCTTATCAACCTGGAATATACCGGCGGCCAGGCCGCCTATCTTGAGGCGGTGAAGAAGGCCCTTGCCGCGGAACGAACCCTCATCCTTGAGGTGAAAGACCCCGCCGTGGCCGAGGCGGCTCTCAAGCTTGCCGGGGACCGGAAACCGGTACTCAACGCCGCCGATGAATCCAATTACCAGGCAATGAGCGGGCTTGCGGCACAATACGGGGTAACGCTCGGCGTGACGGGCAGTACGCTTGACAGCCTCCACGACACTATCGGCGCTCTTGAGGCCCTGGGAAACAAGAATCTGATTATTGATGTGGGAGCGGTTTCCATCAGGGACGCTTTTGCCAGGGCCGTACAGATCCGCCGAGCCGCGCTTAAGGACGGGGACCGGAGTTTTGGGTATCCCTCGCTGATCAACGCCGCCAAATTGGCGCCGGACAGTCCCGATCTGCAGGAGGCCCTGGCCGCGCTCTTCACCGTCAAATACGGTTCCATCATTATAATGGGCGGCATAAGTTACGCTCAGGCCCTGCCCCTCTACGGCCTCAGGCAGAACATCTTTACCGATCCCCAGAAACCCATGAAGGTTGAACCGGGTATCTATCCCTTGAACGGCGCGGATGAGAACGCGGTCTGCGCTACCACCGTGGACTTTGCCCTCACCTACTTCATCGTGTCCGGCGAACTGGAGCGTTCCGGCGTACCGGTAAACCTGCTCATCTCCGACGCCGGGGGTTATTCGGTGCTTACCGCCTGGGCCGCGGGTAAACTCTCGGCCGGTTCCATTTCCCGGTTCATCAGGGAAAACGATATTGAGGGCAGGATCAAAAACCGCAATTTGATCATCCCCGGTAAGGTGGCGGTACTCAAAGGTGAGCTTGAGGAGAATCTCCCGGGCTGGAGGATCATCGTCGCTCCAAACGAGGCGGTGGGAGCGGTTAAATTTCTCAAGGAACTCAAGTTATAAGGAGAGGAGAAGAATCATGGGGAAATTCATAACTATCGGTGAGCGTATTCACTGTATTTCGCCGGTAATCCGCGCGGCCATGGAGGCCAGGGATCCGGCGCCCATCCTGAAACGGGCAAAAGAACAGCTTGAAGCCGGGGCGGTGTACCTGGACCTGAACATCGGTCCCGCCGAAAAGGACGGCCCCGATCTGATGAAATGGGCGGTCAAACTTTTACAGGAGCATTTTGACAATGTCCCCCTCTGCCTTGACACGGCGAATAAACAAGCCATTGAGGCGGGCATTTCGGTGTATAACCGCGCCAAGGGCAAACCCATTGTAAATTCCGCCGACGCCGGCGACCGGATCTCCAATATCGACCTCGCGGCGGCCAACCAGGCTGTCTGTATCGCCCTTTGCGCCAAGCAGGGCGTTCCCGCCGATAACGATGAGCGCATGGGCTATTGCCAGGAGATGCTGGAACACGGCATGGAGCTGGGAATGGAGGCGGAAGACCTCTGGTTTGATCCCCTGTTTCTGGTGATCAAGGGAATGCAGGACAAACAAACCCAAGTGCTGGCCTTTATCCGCCAGCTTACCGACATGGGCTTTAATTCTACCGGCGGCCTTTCCAATGTTTCCAATATGATGCCCAGGCATATCCGCCCCATAATGGATTCAGTGATGATCGCCATGGCGATTAATAACGGCCTTACTTCGGCGATTGTCAATCCCTGCGATCAGCGGCTTATGGAAACCGTTAAGTCCGCGGATATCATCATGAACAACAGCCTCTATGCGGATTCCTATCTGGAAATTTAAGGAAGCGGTATCTGGGTAATCATACGTCTTTTGCATCCTCTGGTGAGGTTTTTTCCTGGCTGTCCCGGTTTGTTAACCTTGAAAAGGGACAGACTCCCAAGAGTTTCCGGCTGGATCGGATGGAACTCCTTGCGGAACTGGCGGGACATCCTGAACGCTGCGCTCCCTCGATCCATATAGCGGGATCCAAAGGCAAGGGATCGGTAACCGGTATAATCGCCTCGATTCTTGAGGCGGACGGCCGCCGCCCCGCCCGCTATATGTCGCCCCATGTGAGTGATTTTCGGGAACGGATCAGCCTTGGCAACTCCTTTTTTGATGAAGCCGTCTACCGCGCCGCCGGTGAGGAACTGCGGGAGATCGCGGAGTCTTCGGTTCCCGCCGCGAAAAGCGGACTGTTTGATCCCGGCAGCGAAGACGGAGAGGAGCCCACCTTCTTTGAGCTTTTGACCCTGTATTTTTTCCTCTGCGCCCGCCGAGGCAATTGTGAGGCGATGGTAGTGGAAACCGGTATGGGGGGCCGGCTGGATTGTACCAACGTGGTGGATCCCCTGGTCTCGGTTATCACCCTGATAGAACTGGAACATACGGGTTTCCTGGGCAATACCATCGCCGCTGTGGCCGGCGAGAAGGCCGGGATCATAAAGCACGGGAAACCCCTGGTCCTGGCGAGGCAGCGCGCGGAAGCAACGGGTTCAGGTGAAGCAGCGTCTTCGAATGAAGCCTGGTCTTCTAATGAAGCCTGGTCTTCTAACGAAGCCCTGGATGTCTTCAAAAGAAAAGCCGCTGAAGAACACAGCCCGCTTATCTATCTTCCTGATGCCGTGGATATAGATATTCTGAAAATCAGCCCCGGCGGCACGGACTTTAGCCTGTGTTTTAAGAACAATACTTTTCCCGGCGGGCCTGCCCCGCTGGAACTTTTCATCCCGGCGCCGGGGGCGATCCAAGCCGAAAACGCCGGCCTGGCGATAACGGCCCTGAAAATCGCCTTTCCCCGCATCGGGGAAGACGCCATTCGCCGGGGCTTGAGGAATGTCCGCCTTCCCGCCCGCTTTGAAATGGTTCTGCAAGACCCGCCGGTGATCATTGACGGCGCTCATACCCCGGAAAGCGCCGCGCTTTGCGTTGAAACCTTCTGTTTTCTCTACGGCGGGGAGGGGATTCTGCTCTTTGGCTGCGCCGCGGACAAAAACGCCTTTGGCATGGCGGAGGTTCTGCTTCCCCATTTCTCCCGGGTGTTCATCACAGCCCCCGGCAGCTTCAAAATCAGTGATCCCGGCAGGATATATGAAGCCTTTACCGCCGTCTCTGCCGCGCAAGAGGCCGGCCCGGATAAAGTGACGCTTGTCCGGGAAACCGGGGAAGCCATCCGGCAGGCTCTGGAATGGGGCCGGAAACAGGGGCTTCCGGTTCTTGGCGCCGGTTCGTTTTATCTTGCCTCGGAAATAAGAGCTTTTTGCGGAAAATGATAATGAAGAACCCAGGAGCAAGCTCCTGGGTATGGACCTCGCCTTCCAATCAACATACCGCGCGGCAGACGCGCCGCGGCCTTAGCCTCCCAGCGCGGGGCCGAAGATCATATTCGGAATCCAAAGCACCACTCCGGGGAGAAACACCAGGATCGCCATTTCCAGCATGACCGCTCCCAGGAAGGGGAGAGACGCCCAAGTGTATTCCTCCGGGGGGCAGTTTATGATACCACACACCGTATAGAGGGCGGAGCCAACCGGCGGGGTCATCACCCCGAGGGTAACAATGGTCGCCATCAGCACCCCGAAGTGTACCGGGTCCATCCCGGCCCTGGTAACCATGGGGAGGAAAATCGGGGTAAGGAGCAGGAAGTTGACGTTGCTGTCGACAAACATCCCGGAGATAAAGAGGAAGCCCAGCATAATCAGGGTGAGCAGCTGGGGATTATCGGTGATACCGAAGATAAGCGAGCTCAGGGCGGCCGGGAGCTGCACCCAGGTTATGGCGTAGCTAAACGGACCCGACATGGCGATGATCAGCATGATCGCGCCGTTATCCTTGACGGTGGTAATAAGGGCGTCCCTGAACTTTTCCCAGGTCAGTTCCTTGTAGACAAATTTGCCGATAAGCAGGGCGTAAACGACCGCAAAGGCCCCGGATTCCGAGGGGGTAAACACGCCGAAACGGATACCGACGATGAGGATGACCGGGAAGAGCAGCGCCCAAATGGACTCTTTCAGGTTTTCAATGAGTTCCCGCAGGGTTAAGGAAGGGAGTTCAGTCCTGGGGGGATCGTAGCGTTGTATCCGGGAAGTGATGGAGGTTGTCGCCATAAGGAAGAACATCATCAGAATACCGGGGATGATCCCCGCGGCAAAAAGGCGTCCGATGGAAACTTCCCCGACAAAGCCAAAGATAATGAGGCCCAGGCTGGGCGGAATGGTCGCGGTGATGAGGGCGGTTATGCAGTTCACCGCGCAGATATAACCCTTGCTATACCCGATACGCATCATTTCCGGGGCCAGGATACGGGTCTCCATGGCGGCGTCCGCGGTCGCCGAACCGGAAACGCCCCCCATGAGGGTACTCAGCACCACGCTGATTTGGGCCGTACCGCCGTACATCCGGCGGGTAAGGAGCCGGGCAAGGCTGAGCAGCCGGCTCGTGATCCCCGACACGTTCATCAGGTTTCCGGCAAAGATAAAGAAGGGCACCGCCAGAAACGCGAAGGATTGGCTTTGGAGCACAATCATCTGAACGGCGGCCTCGAAGGGCAGCATCGGCTGGGAAAAAAAGTAGCCAAAACCCGCCAAGCCTATTACAAAGGCGATGGGCATTCCCAGTACGAGGAAGAGAACAAAGCACAACAGCAATAGAGACATAGGGATCTACTCCTTATTTGCCGAAATTGAGCACACAGCGCCGGATTTTTAACGCCGTGGAAAACACCATTGAGATCGCCATAACAATCAAACTGAGAGTTACCAGTGAATAGGGAATAGGTATTGATTGGTACGTGCGGATCCTCTCGGTCCATGCCAGCCTGAGTCCGTATAAAGCGATGATGACGAGCGCTATACCGATAATGAGATAGACCAGAATCTGAATGATTTTTTGCAAAACCTTCGGCAGATTGCGGGTTGCGAGATCTACGCCGACAAGCTGTCCCTTACGCCAGGCGATGTCGGCCCCTAAAAAGGCGGTCCATGATAACAGCAGCAGCGCCACATCAATGATCCAGGATGTGGAGACATGAAAAAAACGCAGAATGGCCGAAAGAAACACAAAACCTATCAGAAACATAAATCCGATGCCGCAGATAAGCTCCTCGGCCTTACAAAAAAATCTATACACACTGCGCAGTACGCCCATTGATTCCTCCAAACGAATACCGCCGGTTAACCATTGGTTATAGAAAACAAGAACGCCTGCCCACAGCGTTTATGGGCAGGCGCTCAACCCGGCGTAAATTATAAGCCCAGTTCCCTGAACAGCCGGTCTTTCAGGCCTGCGGTAAACTGCAGATCGTTGTTGGTGTAGAGCGGAGCAATGGCGTCCTGCCATTCTTTCAGATCCACTTCGGTGATGGTAACACCGTTTTTCCGCATGTTATCATAGAAGGGTTCTTCTTCCTGAGCGACAATGGAGCTGTATTCAGTGACGGTGTCCCGAATGGTCTTGAGGAAGAACGCGCGGGCGTCCGCGGGCATACTGTCGAGCAGCCTGGTGGAACAGACAAAAGAAGACTGGAGCAGGTAGTGTTTCGTCAGCGCCAGGTACTTCGTTACCTCGTAGATGGCGGAACCGTTAGCGGTGGCGACCTGCACTTCGCAGCCGTCAAGGGTCCGCTGCTGGATACCGGGGAATACCTCACCCCAGGGAATACCGATATTGGCAAAGCCGAAATACTTGGCCAGGGAGTTGCCGATGTTATTCCCGAAACCGCGGATACGAAGGTTTCGCAGATCGGCGACCGTTCTGACCGGTGTGGTGGTGTAGAAGCTGCGGAAGCCGTTATACATGTCGGCCACAAAGGAGATGCCCTGGGACTGGAGATTTGCCTCCCATTCCTTGAACAGCGCGGTATCGGGCAGTTTCGGCAGGACCGCCGGGTCGGTGAGGATATACGGGGCCATCAGGATGTTGAGGTCCGGGATATTGAACTGGCTTGCCAGCCGTCCGGGGTCCGAGGGAATTACCAGAGGAACGCCCATCTTTGCCTGGGTTACCATGGCGTCGGTATCGCCGGAAAGAGAACCCGCTACCTGTACCTTGGCGTCAAAGCGTCCATCGGCATTCAATTTGTCCGCCATGGCCTGCATGGCCCGGCTTTGTCCGGTGGTAGCGGCTTCAGTGCCCGCAAAGGTAACCACGATTTTGGGAGCCGAAGCGCCGCTTGAGCTCTGTCCGCCCTGAGCAGCGCCGCCGGCGAAAACGCTCGCCGTAACGCCTAAGACCAGAACAAATGCCAGAATCCTTTTTACCGTTTTCATCTTTAGATCCTCCAAAATTATTTTTTGACCCGCCGAAAGGTTAGTCACGGCGGATATTATAATCTATCTGTTTACCGGTGTCAAGTAATGAACTTATCTAAATCCAGACCGTAATTCTCTGTTTAACCCCCCGGTCCGGTTCTACGAGGTATTAAACCCGCAAAAAATTGTAATCGTTTACATTTTTTTGTTGACAAATCTCCGGTTTGGGTTGATTATAGAAGGACAAAGGAGGTGTACCGATGCTGATTGGCATTGATCCGGTAATAAGTCCTGAACTGCTTGATACCCTGTTCCGTATGGGGCATGGAGATGAAATTGTGCTGGGTGACGCTTTTTTCCCGGGGGATTCCTGTAATTCCCGGGTGATTCGGGCGGACGGCATCAAAATTCCGGTACTTCTGGATGGAATTCTGGCTCTGATGAACCTGGATTCCTATGTTTCCCATCCGATTGCCATGATGGCCGTCGCGCAGGGGGATACTCTGGATGAGAAAGTCGAAGAATCCTTCAGGGCGGTGATTGATCGGCACTGGCCGGGGACCCCTCCTCCCGAGCGAATTGAGCGCTTCGCGTTCTATGAGCGTACGAAAAAGGCTTTCGCGGTGGTTATGACTGGGGAAACGGTCAAATATGGGAATATTATCCTGAAAAAAGGGGTGATTCCGCTGGGGAAAAAGCTGTAAACGATTACACAGCCTGGAACCGGAACTAACGATGGGAAAAACAATCAGAGATGTGGCCAACGCGGCGGGAGTCTCAACCGCCACGGTTTCCAGGGTGCTGGCTGAAAATTCCAGTCCCGTAGCGGAACAAACCAGGCTTCGGGTAATCGCCGCCGCTGAAAAACTGAGATACAGGATGAATCATACCGCCAGGAGTCTTAAGACCCAGTCTACCATGACCGTGGCGGTGGTTTTTCCCGAACTGACAAACGATTTCTTCATGGATGTGGCCGAGGGAATTGAGCAGGAACTGAATGCCCGGGGCTATACCATGCTGCTGTCCTTTTCCCGCAATTCTGTTGAGGAGGAAAAAAAGCGGATTTCCATGCTGGCGGATCGTATGGTTGACGGCATGGTGATCATTCCGGCCGGTTCCCGGGGAAAGCATTTGCGGGCCCTGGCGGATCAGCGAATGCCCATAGTGCTGGTGGATCGAATTGTGGAAGGCGCCGGGCTTGACGCGGTAACCTCCGACAACGAGGAGGGGGCCTTGCTGCTTACCAAAGCCTTATTGGCCGATGGTTTTAAGCGGATTGCCTTTGTGGGCGGGGAAATAACCACATCCACCGCCAGAGAGCGGCTTTCCGGTTATGCCAGGGCTTTGGCGGAGGCGGGAATACAGCCTGAGCCTTCCTGGATTTGTCTGGGAGGAATGAAAGTGGAGGACGGGTACAAGTGGATGGGGGTCCTGATGGAAGAACAGAATCCTCCGGAGGCCATGCTGGCCGTGAATCTGCTGGTCCACCTGGGGATGGAACGCCGGCTTCTGGATATGAATGGCTCAAAGCCGCAGGTGGTTATAGCGGGCTTTGATGAATCCCGTTATACGCCCTTCCTGCCGGCCTGCCGCTACACCGCTTTCCAGGACGCGGTAGGCATGGGAAAACGGGCGGGTCAGCGGATCATTGAGAAGATACATGAAAAGAAGACAGAAAATTCTGAAGGCGAAAATTCCGGGGGGCGGATCATCCGTCTGCCGGTGACGATAAATCATCATTAATACAAGTTGGAGGAAAAAATGGCAGTTAATCGTTTTAGAGGCGCATATCCAAAAATTGGAATCAGGCCGGTTATTGATGCCCGGCGCGGCCCCTTAAAGGTGCGGGAATCGCTGGAAGATCAAACAATGAATATGGCGAAAGCGGCAAAGGCGCTGTTGGAGAAGAATATACGGTATTCCAATGGTGAACCGGTTCAGGTGTTAATCGCCGCTACCACCATCGGGCGTGTCGCGGAAGCCGCAGCCTGCGCGGACCAGTTCAAACGGGAAGGGGTAGATATTACCCTGACGGTAACGCCCTGCTGGTGTTACGGCTCGGAGACCATGGACATGGATCCCCAAACCATTAAAGGGGTCTGGGGTTTCAACGGTACCGAACGGCCCGGCGCGGTGTACCTGGCCTCGGTACTGGCAAGCCACGCTCAAAAAGGACTGCCCGCTTTCGGTATCTACGGTCATGACGTGCAGGACGCAGGCGATACCGAAATTCCGGCTGATGTGCGGGAAAAGATACTCCGCTTCGGACGGGCGGCGATCGCGGCGGCCACCCTGCGGGGCAAGAGTTATCTACAAATCGGCTCTATCTGTATGGGCATAGCGGGTTCCATCATCAACCCTGAATTCTTTGAAGAGTATCTGGGGATGCGGGTCGAAAGTATTGACGAGGTGGAGATCACCCGCCGCATGGAAAAAGGTATTTACGATAAAAAAGAATACGAGAAGGCTTTGGCCTGGACTAAGCAGTACTGTAAAGAGGGCTTTGACAAGAATCCGCCGGAACTGCAGCGATCCCGCGCGGATCAGGACAAGGCCTGGGAATTTGTGATCAAGATGATGTGCATCATAAAGGACCTCTTTAACGGCAACCCCAATCTGCCTGAAGGCTGTGAGGAAGAACGCGCCGGTCACAATGCCATTGCCGGCGGTTTCCAGGGCCAGCGTCAGTGGACCGACTTTTACCCCAACTGCGATTTTCCCGAATCCCTTTTGTGTTCCTCGTTTGACTGGGAAGGCGCCAGGGAGCCTTATGTCCTCGCCACCGAGAACGACACCCTCAACGGCACGGGTATGTTATTCGGAAAGTTATTAACTGGCACAGCCCAGATCTTCGCCGATGTGCGCACCTACTGGAGTCCCGAGGCGGTAAAGCGGGCTACAGGCTATGAGCTTACCGGCGTGGCAAAAGAATCAGGCGGTTTTATCCACCTCATCAATTCGGGCGCGGCCTGTATTGACGCCTCAGGCGAGATGAAAGATCCGGCCGGCAAGGGCGTGATGAAGCCCTTCTGGGAGGTGACTGAGGCGGATCAAAAAGCCTGCCTCGCGGCGACTACCTGGAACGCGGCGGACTTCGGCTATTTCCGGGGCGGTGGTTTCTCGTCACGGTTTCTCACCAGGGCGGAAATGCCGGTCACTATGTCCAGACTCAACATCGTGAAAGGAATCGGCCCGGTCATCCAGATCGCCGAAGGCTGGACGGTGAATCTGCCGGACAATGTCTCGGACATTCTCTGGAAACGCACCGACTATACCTGGCCCTGTACCTGGTTCGCCCCCAGGGTAACCGGCAAAGGCGCCTTCAAAACAGCCTACGACGTTATGAACAACTGGGGCGCCAACCACGGTTCCATTTCTTACGGCCACATAGGCGCGGACCTCATCGCTCTTTGTTCCATACTGCGCATCCCGGTTTGTATGCATAACCTGCCGGAGGAAGAGATCTTCCGGCCCAGCTACTGGAACGCCTTCGGCATGGATAAGGAAAGCGCCGACTACCGGGCCTGCGCGGCGCTGGGTCCGATGTATAAATAAACAACTCATAAGGGGAAGGCAGGCGGATTGTGGAATACGCGATAGCGGTTATTGATATTGGGATGACCAATAAGAAGGTGGCGGTTTACGATGACTCCCTCCGCCAGCTTGACGCGCGGTATCGCGTCTTCGAGCCTAAGATCGTGGATTCTCTGCAATGCCATGATCTTGCGGCTATGGAAGACTGGTTTCTTACCGAGCTTGGAAAAGCGGAGAAACAATTCCCTGTCAAGGCAATTGCGGTAACCACCCATGGCGCCAGTTTTGTGTGCCTGGACAGGGACGGCAAGCCCGCCCTCCCCTGCGTATATTATACTCACGAACCGGGCAAGGATTTTCACCGCCGTTTCTACGAGCGCTTCGGCCCCCCCAATGAACTTCAGGCGAAGACCGGCACCCCCAGCTTTGAGGCGATGATCAATCCGGCCAAGGGACTCTTCTTTGCCCGGGAGCAATTTCCGGAAGCCTTCAAAAATGTCAGTTCCATACTTCCCTTCCCCCAATACTGGGGCTTCTGTTTGACCGGGAAATCCGGCGCCGAAAGTACCTATATGGGCTGCCACACCTACCTCTGGGACCAGTTGGATCACTGCCTATCCTCGGTTGCACGGGACATGGGGATTGCGCCGTTCCTGCAGGGTAAGCTCAACAAGTCCTGGGACGTACTGGGAACTGTCAGCGAAGAAACGGTCAAAAAGACCGGCCTTTCACCTGACACTATCGTTACCATGGGTATCCACGATTCCAACGCCTCCCTGCTTCCCCACTTTGCTAAAAAAGGCGAATCAGGCTTTGTGCTCAACTCTACCGGAACCTGGTGCGTCATGATGAATCCCGTAAAGGCCTACGGCTTTGCCAAAGAAGAGCTGGGCAAGGTGGTATTCTTCAATATCTCCGCTTTTGGGACCCCGGTGAAGACCGCGATCTTTTTGGGAGGCCAGGAATTCGAGACATGGTCAAAGATACTGATGGCGCTGCACAAGCGGCAGGACTTTCCGCCTTATAACGAAGAGCGTTACCGAAAAATCCTGCGGGAGGAGGACTGTTTTTTGTTACCTGAACTGCTGGCCGGTACGGGGCAGTTCCCCGGCTCAAAAGCCAGGGTAGTGGAAGATGGAAAGACTTGGACTTTTGACGACATCGCCGGCGCTGCGGATTATCCGCCGTGTTTTAATGATTACGAAAAGGGTTTCGCGGTGCTGCGCATAAGCCTGGTGATGCAGTCTCTGGTAGCTTTGGAGAGAACCGGACTTCAACCGGGGACGGAAATTTTTACCGAAGGAGGTTTCAAAAAAAACGAGGCGTATAACCGGCTCCTATCGGCGGCCTTCAAACACAACCGGGTATATCTTACCGGTATTGACGAGGCAAGCGCCTTGGGCGCCGCCCTAACCGCCAAGATGGCCCTCACCGGAAAGGGGCTTGCGGAACTGGCCGGTTATTTCGAAGTTGAGTATCAGGAAGTGGAAAAGAGCGATATTCCGGAACTCTTTTCCTACCGGAAAGCCTGGATGGAACAAGCCGAAAAGCGGTAACTCCAACCGGGTTTATTGTGGCAAGATTAACGGTTTGTTAAACCGGATCTTAGAATTTAGTACCAAGGAGAGTTTTATGAGAAAATTCGTGATGATTTTGGTGGTACTGCTTGCGGTATCCTCCGTGCTGTTTGCCGGCGGACAGAGAGCCGGGAGTACCGGAAGCGCCGGAAGCGGGAGAGTGCAAATTGCCCTCTTGATGCGGAATATGGACGAACAGTTCCTCAAGGACTATTCCGATAATATCAGGAAACTGGCCGCTCAACAGAGTGTTGACCTCAATGTGCAGGATGCCCGCAGCGACAGCGCCACCCAGCTCACCCAACTCCAGACTCTGCTCAACCAGGGCTACAAATATTTTGTAATCGTTCCCTGTGTTTCCGAGCTTTCGGAGCAGATGAATCAGGAGATCCAGGCAAGGGGCGGAGCGGCCGCTTATTCCAATATCCAGCCCACAGTAGCCTCCCTTAAAGTGGGGACGAACTTCTTCTTCGCCTCATCCCCGGAATTCGTGGGCGGACGTTATCAGGGTCAGCTTATAGCGGACTACTTTGACAAGAATGCCGACAAAGCGCCTAACAAAACTATCAACGCGCTCCTGATCCTCGGCCAACTGGGCCACCCCGCCCAGGTTAACCGTGAAGCGGGCCTTCTGGCGGAGCTTAAGACCCGGGGCTATACCGTAAATGTAGTCGCCAGGGATACCGCCAACTGGACTCCCGATCAGGCGCAGCAGAAGATGGATGCGTGGATCGCCGCCTACCGCGGCAGGTTCAATGTGGTCGCCGCACAGAACGATGGCATGGCCCTCGGCGCGGTGGAATCCCTCATCCAGAACGGCTTTACCAAGAGCGACGCCAGCGACGGTACCATCCTGACCGTCCCGGTACTTGGCATTGACGCTACGGGGGACGCCATCAACTCCATGAAGGAGAACAAGCTTTACGCCACGGTCCTTCAGGACGCGGTCGGCCAATCAGCAGCCGCCTTTGACGTGATCCACCAGATTGCCACCGGCAGTTACAGGCCCGGCAACGCGGCGGGCGGTACCCCGGCGGCCACCACTCCTATTGACGAGGCTCCGGCTAACGATGCCTCCATCATAGGGCAGTGCTACCTGGTACCCTTTGTTCCGGTAGACAAGAACTCAGATTATTATAAGACTCACTAAAGGATTAAGGAACATGGGATAAGGAATATAAACCTTATTCCTTGTTCCTTATCACTTATTTTTGGGAGTAACGATGGCAAACTATATTCTTGAAATGCGGGGAGTAACAAAACAGTTCCCCGGGGTTCTTGCCCTTGATGATGTTACTTTTTCAGTAAAACCCGGAACCGTACACGCCCTGATGGGAGAAAACGGCGCCGGGAAATCAACGCTGATGAAATGCCTCTTCGGCATTTACAAAATGGATGCCGGCTCCATAGTTCTCAAAGACAAGGAATGTCATTTTAACAGCGCCGCCGACGCCATGCACGCCGGCGTGTCCATGATCCACCAGGAATTATCCAACGTGCCTGAACGCTCGGTAGCGCAGAATTTGTGGCTGGGCCGGGAACCGGTAAACACGCTCCGTTTGATAGACCACCAAAAAATGTTTCGGGATACCCAAGAACTGCTCAATGGGCTGAATTATCATTTTGATCCCGGAGCAAGGATGGCAAGCCTCTCTATCAGCCAGCAGCAGGGCTGCGAAATCGCCAGAGCGGTTTCGTATAATGCCTCTATCGTGGTTATGGATGAGCCGACCTCATCATTAACCGAGAATGAAGTGGCCCATCTCTTTGAAATTATCAGGGACCTCCGTTCCAAAGGGGTGGCGATTATATATATTTCCCATAAAATGGAAGAGATCTTCCGGATTGCCGACGATGTAACGGTAATGCGGGACGGAAAGGTCATCGGAACCTATCCGGTGAGCGGACTCAGCAGCGACAAGCTGATCTCCCTCATGGTAGGCCGGGATATTACCCACCGGTTTCCGCCGGTGGAATCCACCATAGGGGAGGTGTGCCTTGAGGTACGGAATTTGACCGCCGTCAATCCCCGTTCCTTCAAAAATATCTCCTTCCAGCTCCGTAAAGGCGAGATCCTCGGTATCGGAGGCCTTGTGGGCGCCCAGCGGACAGAGCTGATGGAAGCGATCTTCGGCATCCGGGGAATCATGTCAGGGGAAATTCTGGTGAATGGGAAGCCGCTCAAAAAAATACGACCCAATGACGCCATCGGGGCGGGTATAGGACTGGTAACCGAGGATCGCCGTAACACCGGTATTTTCCCCCTGCTTAATATCACCGTGAATACCGCTATCGCTTCGATGAAGACTTACCAAAACAGAATCGGTTTATTGGATCATAAAAGAATTACCGAACTGGCCGTTAAACAGAACAATCAATTGAAAACAAAAACGCCTTCCATGGGCACCCTGATCCAGAATCTCTCCGGCGGAAACCAGCAGAAGGTGATCTTGAGCCGCTGGCTTATGACCCTGCCTGAGATTCTGATTATGGATGAACCCACCAGGGGCATTGATGTGGGGGCAAAGTACGAAATTTACACGATTATGGCTGATCTGGTAAAACAGGGAAAGGCTATCATCATGGTTTCAAGTGAGATGCCCGAACTCATCGGAATGAGCCACCGGGTTTTAGTGCTCTGCGCGGGACAGCTTACAGGAACCCTGGAAAAAGCGGAGATTAGCCAGGAGGCAATCATACGCTGCGCTACCCAGTTTTCATGAAAAAGTACCATACCTAAGCGAACAGGAGCGAATATGAACAGCATTAAAAGCAAGGAATTTTTCAGCAAGTACACGACCTTTGTAACCTTTGTGGTACTGGTGTTTGTACTGGCGATTCTGACCAGGGGACGGGCGCTTACCTGGGATTCGGTAAAAACCCTTATCATCGCCGAGGCGGTCCGGGCTTTCGCGTCTCTGGGAGTGGGGATGATTATCATCACCAAAGGCATCGATCTTTCCATCGGTTACGTGGTGTGCCTTACCGCGTCGGTGGCCGCGTCCTTCGCCCAGGACCCCAGCCTGTCTACGGCGATCTATCCGGGCCGCAGCTTTCCGGTCATCATGCCTATCCTGATGGGCATCACTGCCGGCGGAATCTTCGGTCTTTTTAACGGGGTACTGGTGGCCTACGGAAAGCTGCCGCCGTTCATCGCCACACTGGGAACCATGTCCATAGCCAGAGGTATTCAGCTTATCTATACTAAGGCCGCGATTGTCAGTTCCCTGACCCCGGCCTTTAAGGCTATTGCCCAGAAGTCATTGGGGCCATCGTTCTTTCAGATTCCCCTGCTGGGAATTTATGTGGTCGTAATCACTTTTATCATCTGGGTATTGCTGCGGCACACCAGACAGGGGACCAACTTTTTCGCCATAGGCGGTAACGCCCAGGCGGCGCGGGTATCGGGAATCAACGTGGAAAAGGAATTGGTATGTGTGTATCTCTATGCCGGACTGCTCTACGGAGCGGCCGGAGTACTTCTGGCGAGCCGCCTGGCGCTGGCGAACGCGCTGACGGCTAACGGCATGGAGTTAGACGCCATTGCCGCTGTTACCGTGGGCGGCGTTTCCCAAAGCGGCGGCGTCGGTACCGTGGGAGGTATGCTTATCGGTATTTTCACCATGGGGCTTATCAATTATGGGATGAGCTTTATGGCGATTGATTCCTATTACCAGTACTTGGTCAAGGGAGCGATAATTATAATAGCGGTTTTCTTTGATATGAAAAAATACGCGAAACGGGCATAAATACAAGGAGAAGATAAGTTATGGAAGGCGTCATGAAAGGAGTGTATCTCCCCGGAAATAGTACGGTTGAATTCAAGAATATTCCTATACCCAAACCAGGTCATGGGCAGGTGCTGGTAAAAATGAAAGCCTGTACCATCTGCGGCAGTGATATCAGGGCCATCTACCGGGAGCATGTGGGCAAGGGGCCGGAAGGTTATCAAGGCGTAATTGCCGGGCACGAACCCTGCGGCCAGGTTGTGGAAGAAGGGCCGGGGATACGGCGCTTCAAAAAAGGCGCCCGGGTTATAGTGTACCATATCTCAGGCTGTGGTCTGTGCCACGACTGCCGTATGGGTTACATGATATCCTGCTCTTCGCCGCTGCGGGCGGCTTACGGCTGGCAGCGGGACGGTGGAATGGCGGAGTATATTCTCTGTGACGAAAAAGATCTGGTGGAACTGCCGGACAGCCTGAGCTACGCCGACGGCGCCCAGGTGGCCTGCGGCTTCGGTACGGTATACGAGGCGATCTATAAAATCGGCGTGAGCGGTGCAGACAATGTGCTGGTGGTGGGTCTCGGTCCTGTCGGGCTTGCGACACTGATGCTCTGCAAGGCCATGGGCGCCCGAAAAATCTTCGGCATTGAGAGTAACCAGTATCGCGTAGACATAGCGAACAAACTGGGCCTGGCCGACAAGGTCCTGAGGCCCGGTCCCGACAATGTGAAGGAAATTTTTGACTTGACCGGAGGCCATGGCGTGGAGAAAGCCTTTGATGCCTCCGCCAGTGATGCCGGACGGCAGACCGCAATCCGCGCCGCCCGGCAGTGGGGAAAAATCGCCTTTGTAGGCGAAGGAAACACTGTCGGTTTTAACCCCAGCCCGGACATCATCCACCCGCAGAAAAGCATTTATGGAAGCTGGGTAACCAGTATCTGGCTTATGGAAAATCTGGTGGAAGAATTGGTGCGCTGGAATCTGCATCCCGATATACTGGTAACCCATCGCTTCCCGCTCGACAAGGCCGATGAAGCCTACAAGCTCATGGCGGATGGAGGATGCGGCAAGGTAGCGGTCTGCGCGGATGAGGAACTCAAATAAATGGACGTGATTGATCCGGATAAGATTCCCCGTATCGCCCCCGGTGTGGGGAAAAGCATCCCTTCCATCGGCATGGGGACTTTTGGTTCAGACAAATATAGCCCCGAACAGGTAGCCTCGGCGGTGGCCGGCGCTGTCCGTTTCGGTTACCGCTTTTTTGACTGCGCTTCTGTTTACGGCAATGAAGACCTTATCGGCAAGGTCTTTGAAGAAGCCTTCGCGGCAAAGATTGTGAAACGTGAAGAACTGTTCATCACCTCCAAAGTGTGGAACGACATGCACGGTCCGGGAAAGGTACACGCTTCAATCTCCAAGACATTGCGGGATCTCAGGCTCTCTTATCTGGACGCTTATTTTGTACATTGGCCCTTTCCCAATTACCACGCCCCGGGCTGCGATGGTGATGCCCGTAACCCCGACTCGGTTCCCTTTTCAGCGGCTCGTTTTATGATCGCCTGGGAACAGATGGAGGAGATTTACGACAAGGGCCTTACGCGTTATCTGGGTATGTCAAACATGACTATTCCCAAATTAGAAGCGGTACTCCCCCGTTGCAGGATAAAGCCTGAATTCATCGAAATGGAACAGCACCCATCCTTCCAGCAGCAGGCCTTATTCGATTACTGCAAGGCCAAAGGAATCACAATTATTGGCTACTGTCCCATAGGATCACCTAACAGGCCGGAACGGGATAAAACTCCTGGAGATGTGGTTGACACTGAACTGCCCGAGGTCGCGGCTGTGGCAAAGGCCCATGGCATAGATCCCGTCCTGGTCTGCCTGAAATGGGCTGTCCAGCGGGGTTCCATTCCCATTCCCTTTTCGACGCGTGAGAAGAACTACCAAAGCAACCTGCGTTCCATTATCGAATCCCCCCTGACGCCTGATGAAATGGAACAGCTCAAAAAAGCCGAGCGGAACTGCCGGCTTGTGAAAGGCCAGGTCTTCCTCTGGCCCGGCGCTAAAGGCTGGGAGGATCTCTGGGATGTGGACGGGGTTATAACAGGATAATCGTCCCTATATAATAGTCAAGACCTGCTCAAAGCTGGCCGCCTAAAGACTGCGGTTTTAGACCTGATATCCTGATATATGGAAAAGAAATACCGCTATCCTGTCGCTATACCGTGACAATTAACAGGACAAAATGCTATACTGCAGTATGGGTATTTGGGATCGTCTGGGAAACATGGTTAAGAGTTACCTCAATGACGAGGATATGAGAATATTCGGAAATAACAATCGCCATTCCGTTTCAGGCGATCCTGATCTGGATACCGCTTTTGATGAGCTCAATGAGTATCTTAAGCAGGACAAGACCGGCGGCGCGGACCCCGGCCGAGGCTCCCGAAGCGGCGCCAATAACCGAAACGAAAGCGGCGGCCGGCCCGTTAAAACCATCGGCGAGGAACTGCGGCCCGATTTCGCCGAATTGGGCGTCGCTTTCAATGCCTCCGCGGATGAATGTAAAGCCGCGTACAAGAAGCTGCTCAAAATACACCACCCGGATCGCCACGCGGGACACGAGGGAAATTTCAAAAAAGCCACGGACAAAACCGCCAGGATCAACGCCGCCTATGACCGAATCGAGAAGTGGCGGCGAGACACCTCAGAGTCGCGGTAGTAATTCCCTGGAAACCACATCAGGAGTTTGTTGTGAAGGTAATGGTCAGGTAATCAAGGCAGTCCTCCCGGTCGTCTAAGCCGAGAACGGCCTTGAAATCCCCAAGAGAAATAAGCGAATGTAAAATCCCGGTATCCATACCCACAGGGTAAGCCCGGCAGAACCGCTTTTATATACGAGAAACGTGCAATTTTCAGTACACCTGAAAAAAATCACGAAGGTAAAAAAACTTCAAAAAACCGCTTGACATTGGTTCCAATCCCCTGTAAGTTATATATATGAGCATTTGTTCAACTGTCAAGAAGGTAGTATGATGAAAGGCGCTGTGGACATTGAAAGCCTTGATTGCAACATAATCCATGAGGAAGTGGTAGCCGCGGTCAGGAAAGAAATGCCCCATGATGAGATCTTGCTGGATTTGGCGGACCTGTTTAAGGTTTTCAGCGATTCCACCAGGGTTAAAATTCTCTGCGCCCTCCTACGGGCGGAAATGTGCGTCTGCGACATCGCCGCCCTTTTAGGCATGAGCAAGTCCGCCATTTCCCACCAACTGCGAACCCTCCGCCAGACCCGGTTGGTCAAGTACCGCCGGGAGGGTAAGGTGGTCTATTATTCGCTGCAGGACGAGCATGTGGGAACCATCTTTGACCAGGGCTTAACCCATGTCAGCGAGTAGGGGGCCGGTTGGTTTTTTTTACGCGGATAGTTGAATAGGTTATCAACTGTTCAATATTGATATATTTGATGAGGGAGCGTTTGATATGACCAGAAAGACCTATACCCTGGAAGGGCTTTGCTGTCCCAAATGCGCGGCAAAGATTGAAAAGCACGTTGCCGCCCTGGAAGGGGTAAGCAACGCGATAGTCGATTTTTCCGTACAGAAACTTACCATCGAGGCGAAGAACACCGGGCAATGGGACGACATCATGACCCGCACCGGCGGGATCATCAAACGGCTTGAACCCGCTATTGAACTGCGCGATATGGTTCTTTTTCCAAACCGGAAAGCGGCGAAAGATAACGAGGGTCCCGCTCCGGTAACCGCATGGCTCCGGCGTGTGAGCCTTGTCGCCGGCATGGCCCTCTTTGTGTTGGGTATGGTCTTTGATTATGTTCCGGCTGTTACCCTGCCGCCATTCATGCGGCTT
>JAISBR010000216.1 GCA_031266095.1 Treponema sp.
TGGTCCTCTCAACCTGAATGTATGTATGGGAGAATTATCGCAGGCATGTGCCGATTCAAAGCGGAAAAGAAAACCTCAGCTGTGTGTTTTTAGTTCCGCATAAGTTAACGCCTATGGGGTCAGCCCCCTCCTTTCATTGTCAGGATCGCGAGTCAAAAAAACAACGCCGATGCCCTGGTTAACCACAGTTCCTATTGCATTTCGTTTGGTTTTGTTATATCTTTATTCAAGTTATCTTGAGTTACATTAATAAAACTGGAGGAAAAAATGAGAAAACGGACAATTAGCTGTGTTTTGATGGTTTTGGTTGTGTTTGTTTCTGTCCAGACCGCGCTTTTTGCGGGAGCAAAGAAAGAGGCGGCGGTTCAACCGGGGAATACGCCGGTTACCATTCTGATTGCCGCGGCGGCGAGTCTTGAGTATTCCTATAAGGAACTCATACCCTTGTTCCAGCAAAAATACCCCTGGATCACCGTGGAGGGAACCTACGATAGTTCCGGCAGGCTTCAGACTCAGATTGAACAGGGCCTTGAGGCGGATGTGTTTATGTCCGCGGCCACCCGGCAGATGAGCGCGTTGGTTGACCAGAATCTGGTATCCGGAGAATCGGTTTTGCCTCTTCTGGAGAATAAAATTGTCCTGATCAAACCCGCGGGAATATCCACGACAGTGACCGGTTTCCAGAACACGGCCCAGGCCAGGGTGATTGCCCTGGGGGACCCCGCCAGCGTACCTGCGGGACAATACGCTAAAGAGGCCTTTACCACGCTGGGTAACTGGGACGCGGTAGAGGCCAAGGCAAGTTTCGGGACCAACGTTACCGAGGTGCTGAACTGGGTGGGGGAAGGCAGCGCCGAAGTGGGGGTGGTCTACGCCACCGACGCGGCAACCACTCAAAAGGTTGAGATTATCGCGGAAGCGCCGGCGGGAAGTTTATCCTCCAAGGTGATCTACCCTGTGGGAATCGTAGCGCTCTCCACCCATCCCCAGGAGGCCAAACTTTTTGTTGACTTCCTCGCCTCCGATGAGGGATTGGCGGTTTTTCGGGCCTACGGATTTTCCCCGAATAAATAGGAATGATAAATATATCTCCTGTTCTGATATCTCTCAAGACCGCGTCCACGGCCATTCTGGTGACTTTTTCCATCGGACTCCTGGCCGCGGCCCTGGTCGCCCGGCTTCGGCGCAAAGAATGGAAGATGATCCTCGATGGAATTCTCACCCTGCCCCTGGTATTACCTCCCACGGTGGCGGGGTTTTTCCTTCTCTACATCTTCGGCGTCCGGGGACCGGTGGGGAAATTCTTTCTTGATTTTTTCAGTACAAGAATTGCCTTTTCATGGGGGGCTACGGTGCTTGCGTCAACGGCGATCTCCTTCCCCCTGATGTACCGTTCCGCCAGGGGCGCCCTGGAACAGGTTGATCAAAATTTGATCTACGCCGCCCGGACCCTGGGCATGTCCGAGTGGGCGATCTTTTGGAAAGTGAGCCTCCCCACCGCTATGCCGGGGGTTGCTTCCGGCGCGGTCCTGGCCTTTGCCCGGGGGCTGGGGGAATTCGGGGCCACCGCCATGATCGCCGGCAATATCGCCGGAAAAACCCGGACCCTGCCCCTCGCGATCTACTCTTCGGTGGCCGCGGGGGATATGGAAACCGCCTACGGTTATGTGCTGATCATTCTGCTGGTATCTTTCATCGTCGTCGCCCTGATGAACTACTTTACTGTTCTAGAAAAAAGGCCCCGGTGAGCATTAAGGTTTCTATCCGAAAAAAGCTTTCCCGGAATTTTACCCTGGAAACGGAATTTGAAACTTCCGCCGGCAGCGGCGGCTGCCTGGGGATCCTGGGGGCCTCAGGCTCCGGGAAAAGCATGACCCTGAAATGTATCGCCGGGGTCGAAACCCCCGATGAGGGCTTTATCTCCATAAACGGCCGGGTACTTTTCGACTCGGTGAAAAAAATAAACCTCAAGCCCCAGGCGCGGCGGGTGGGTTATCTGTTTCAGAATTACGCCCTTTTTCCCCGGATGACCGCGCTGGAAAACATCATCGCCGGCCTGGAAAACCGGGGGAAGCGGCGGGAGAAGGTTCAAAAGACCCTGTCGTGGATCCGGCAGTACGGGCTTGAGGGCCTGGAAAACCGGTATCCCGCCCTGCTCTCCGGGGGGCAGCAGCAGCGGGTTGCCCTGGCCCGGATGCTGATCCGCGAACCTGAGGCGATCCTCCTGGACGAGCCGTTTTCCGCCCTGGATACCAATCTCCGTGAACAGATGCAGATACTGATGCTGGAACTCCTGGAAAACCGGAGTGATGTGATCCTCGTAACCCACAGCCGTGATGAGGTTTTCAGGCTCTGCGGCGAATTACTGCTCATGGACGGAGGCCGGGCCTTGAGGAAGGGGAAAACCCAGGAGATGTTCCATGAACCCGGTACTATAACGGCGGCCCGGCTTACGGGGTGTAAGAATATCTCCCCGGTTAAACGGACGGGCGAGCGGGAGATTTACGCCCTCCACTGGGGCATTTCTTTACAAACCGCCGCCCCGGTGGGAAAGGAGATCACCCACGTGGGAATCCGCGCCTATGACTTTGCCCCCGCCGGGGAAGAAACTTGTAACCGGATACCTATAACTGTATGCCGCCGCTTTGAGGAACCCTTTGAGGACGCGGTGATCTTTACCAACGCCGCCGGCAGCCCGGAAGAAAAAAACGAAATGTGGTGGAAATACAGTAAGCGCCTGAACTATCACGATGTTACAGCCTTATATATCTCCCCCGAATCACTGCTGCTATTGAAAGAATTGTAACTACCACATCGCGGACAAAATCAACAAGCTCAAGCTAAACTATCCGGCATGAGACCCTGGCCCCGGGAACAGACATCCCGGATGACCAGGCTCGCCAGGATCATCCCCGCCGCAGCGGTGACGGTTACGGCGCTGCCGTTTATCGCTTTTTTAGAAGAACACCATTCGCTGTCTCTGTTGGCGCAAAAACACTGTGAGGTGCCGCATACCGTCTCAATCCCTTCCGGCCGGGACAGCGCCTCATCACTGTACACAACGGTAAAGCGCCCGGTAAAGCCCCGCCTGCGCAGACCCTGGCGGACAAGCCTTGCCAGGGGACAGCCCCTGGTCTCCCAGATATCCGCCGTTTTAAGCCGGACCGGGTCAAGTTTACAGGCCATGCCCATGGATGAAAACAGCCGGGGCCTGCCCCTTTCATTTTGAGGGCCGCTCTCCGCCTCCGAAGCACCGGACGTCCCCATTGCGGTTTCAATAAGGTCGAGTTTGTGACTGAGGCTGTCTATGGCGTCGATAACATAATCGGCCTTTTCTATCTCAAAAATACCCGCAGTCTCCCTTGAAAAGACATTATTGAAGGCGGCGATATCGCATTGAGGGTTGATTTCAAGAAGACGTTTTAAGAGCGCCGCCGATTTGGGGAGTCCCACGGTGCTATGCAGAGCCTGAATCTGACGGTTAATATTGGTAACACAGACCGAATCATTATCAACAATGGTAAGGCGTCCGATGCCTGAACGGACGAGGGCCTCGGCGGCCCAGCTTCCCACGCCTCCCAAACCGAAGACAATTACCCGCTTTTGCGCCAGGACCGCAATGGCTTCTTCGCCCACAAGGAGGCCCAGGCGGTGAAACGCCGGATTCACGGATATGCCGTTACGGCGCCTCGTAACCCGCTTCGGTAATGACGGCTTTCAATACATCAAGCTTTACCGTATCCCCGTGTTCTACCACGGCGTTTTTATCTTTAAGGCTCACCACAGCGGAACTAACCCCGGCCGTCTCTTCCAGCGCTTTTTTTACATGAGCCGTACAGTGATCGCAGCTCATCCCCTCAATGGCAATAGTGGTTTTCATTTCCGCCTCCTGTAAAAAGCAGTATCGGCTAAATTATTGAGAATTGCAAGCTGCCTTTTGGTAACATTTCTGTTTGGGGCATTTCGGCCGCCGGCAAAAGCGCCGGATGCCGAATCTACACGGCGGTTTCTTTTGTTCTTCGCAGCCGCACGTTCTCAATGTTGTAGCTGAAAAGTTCCCGCAGATCATTGAGTCCCAGCGCCATCAGGGCCATACGATCGATGCCGATACCCCAGGCGGCCACGGGCACGTTTACGCCCAGGCTCTCGGTAACTTCGGGACGAAAAATGCCGGAGCCGCCCAATTCAAACCAGCCCAGTACGGGATGCTTGATGTGTACTTCAACCGAGGGTTCGGTAAAAGGAAAGTAGCCGGGCACATATTTTACCTCTTTGGCGCTGGCAACCTCCCGGGCAAACATATCAAGCATTCCCAAAAGGGTACGGAGGTTCACGTTTTCACCTAATACAATGCCTTCGGTCTGGTAGAAGTCCGGCAGGTGAGTGGCGTCTACCCGGTCATAACGGAAACAGCGCACGATACCAAAGTACTTGCCGGGGATTTTCGCCTTGGGCAGGGTTTTGGCGGAGAGTACCGTGCCCTGGCTGCGGAGTATGAGCCTGCGGGTAAAGTCCCGGTCAAAGGCATAGTTCCAGCCCCGGCTGCCGGTAGCGCCGCCATTTTCGTGGGCCGCGGCTACATTGGAAAGCCAGGGCTCTTCAATGGCCTTTGCTCTTTCAGGCTCCGCGATACGGTATACATCATGGATATCCCGGGCCGAATGAAACTGCGGCATAAAGAGTGCGTCCGAATTCCAGAACTCGGTTTCAATCAGGGGGCCGTCGAATTCCTCAAAGCCCAGGGAAGCGAGTTTGTCTTTTACATTCTCAAGAAATTGCACATAAGGATTGGCGCGGCCCGGAGTAAGCCTGGCGGGCGGCGTCCTGACGTTATACGATCTGAAGGCTTTACCTTTCCAGCTTCCGGTTTCAAGCATTTCCGGGGTGAGTGTCCCGATTTCGTCGCCGGTGATACCGGCGGCCCTGAGTGCGGCGGCCACCGCTTCCGCGGGGACAGAACCGTCATCGGCCGCGGCAAAGCCAAAGAACACCGTTTCCCGGTCGATCTGGCGGAAGGCCGCGTCCGACGCGCCCCGTTTTTTGGCGATACCCGCCATGGCGCTTTTTTCCGCGGCGCCGAGGGAAACCCCGGCAATCGGTCCGCCTTCCGCGGCTTTAGCCAGCAGGCCGCGAAGGACCGCAAAATGTTCGGCGGGCGGGCCTTTTTCAAGCTGATCCGGCGGTAAAACCATAATCACTTTTTTCCCGTCGTCCATGGCAAGTACACCAAGTTTTGAAAGGCTGCCGAATGCGCTGCCGGCATCCTTGTTTTCCAGCTTCAGCGTTTGGGCTATGTCGGGCAGCTTGAGACCGCCCTGAATCCGGACCAGTTCAACGATCCGCTCTTCGGGACTTCCCTTTTCTTTCCATTCCCGGCCCAGTTCAGTCAACTCATAAAAAACCGCTGTTTCCCGGCGAGTTTCACTTACCAGCCCCTTATCCGCAAGCCAGGACAGGGCCTGATTGCCGTTTCCGGGTTTGAAGCCAAGTTCTTTTTCAACCTTTTCAATGGTCAGCTCGTCACCTTTTTTATACGAAAGGATGATCCGTATCTCCAGAGGATGGAGGTTTTTTATCGTATTCTGAATATCAATTGACATGATTATAATGAGAATACCAGGATTGAGAAATGTGGGCAATAGGAGTTTCGGAAAATGAAGTTTTGAAAGAGCCCCGATCGTGTGGTTTAAAATGCCAACACAACTTTTCTGATCGACGGGTCCCCCGCGTCAATCATTTTAAAGGCATCTATCGCATCGGTGAAAGGAATCACATGCGAAACCGCCCCCTCAAGGGAAATCTTCCCCGCTTTTAACGCGGCGATAACTTCCTCAAACTTGTTGTTTTGAAGCCGGGAACCCCGCACGTCCAGTTCCTTTGCGGTGATCTTAAACTGCTGTACCGGAGAAGGCTCATCGAGAAACGCCATGGTGATGACCCTGCCCGCGTTGCAGGTAAGGTCCGTCAGGAGGGGCAAAGAACCGGGAAACCCCGCCGCGTCAATGGAAACTGTGGGGCCCCAGCGGGTATATTCCTTCAATTTTGCGGCCAGGTCCTCTTTTTTGGAATTGATGACCCGTTTGACCCCCAGGGCCGCGGCTTCGTCAAGCCGCTCATCGGCCACATCCGCCACGATTAATTCCGCCCCCGTAAGCAGAGCCGCCCTGATAAGGCTTTTTCCCAACGCGCCCGCGCCAAGAATAAATACAATATCCTCCGGGCAAATCTCCGCCCGTGAACAGGACTGAAAGGCTATACTCATAGGCTCAATCATCACCGCGTCGGTAAAGGCTATGCCCGCCGGCAACAAATGCATCGCCTCTTCCCCGGCGGTAAGCCATTCCCGGTAGCCGCCGTCTATATGTACCCCCCGCACCTTCAGATTGCAGCAGATATTCGGACGGCCTATTTTACAGGGGTAACATTCGCCGCAGTTTACTATCTGATCCACAATGACCGGATCGCCCGGCTTTACCCTGGTAACCTCCTTCCCGGTTTCAGCGACAATCCCCACAATCTCATGCCCCATGACCCGGGGATAAGTTGCCACGGGCGAGGTTCCGTGGTAAATATGCACGTCGGATCCGCAGATTCCCGCGGCCTGCATTTTGACCAGCACATCCTTTGGCCCTTCAAGTTTCGGCGGTTCCACGTCAAGCATCGTAAGGACCCTGGGTTTTTCCGTCAGTAATTGTTTCATCTCTTTCTCCATACTATAAAAAAGACCGCAGGTTCACGGCGCGGCTCTCATCTGAAAAGACTCAGAATAGAAGGAACCGGCATCCTGGGCGTATAACCCGCAAACCATTTGAGGGGAACCATGATAGTCTCAGGGATCAGGGTCATAATCAGCAGAAGGACACACTGGACGATAAAGTACGGCAAAGTAGGCAGCAGAATTTCCTCCATTTTGACTTTACCCGTGGCGCAGGCGACATTGAGCACCGGTCCCACCGGCGGCGTGAGGAGGCCCAGCACATTAACCAGGACGAAGTTAATGCCAAAGTAGACCGGATCGATATTCGCCGCCCTCAGTAGGGGAATGAAGATCGGGGTCAGAATAAGAATCGTGGGAACCACGTCCATAGCGGTTCCGACGAGGAGGACCACCGCCATCAGCATGACGTTTAACAGGATGGGCCGATCGGTTAATCCGCTCAAGGCCGCGGTGATCATCTGGGGCATCCGGGCGATGGTCATAATGTACGCCGCAACCTGGGCCGCGGCCGCGAGGAACATGACCACGCTGGAAGTTTTCGCGGCGCCGATAAGGGCCTTGAATATATCCTTCAGTTTAAGTTCCCGGTATACGCAGATGCCTACGATGAGGGCGTACACAACGGCCACAACGCCCGCTTCGGTGGCGGTAAACACGCCGCCCCGCAGTCCCACAATGATGATCACCGGGAGGAGCAGGGCCCAAAGTCCGCTCAGGAATATCTTCAGAGTTTCCTTGAAGGTCGGTTTCGGCGCGTCTGTTTTAACCGCGTCTTTGCGGGAGATAAAGAACCAGCAAACGCTCATGATTATGGTGAGGTATATGGCAGGCGCTATGCCGCCCAGGAAGAGGGACTTGATCGAAACCCCGGCGGCGACGCCGTAGACAATCATCGGCACCGAAGGGGGCATAATCGGGGCCACCATATTACCCGCCGCCACAAGCCCCGCGGATTTGGCCCGGTTATACCCGGAGTTTGCCATCATGGGGATGAGGATCGCCCCCAGCGCCGCGGTACTTGCCACGGCGGATCCCACGAGGCTCGCGAACATAAGGCAGGCGAGGATCGTTACATAGCCCAGCCCGCCCCGGAGGCGGCCGACAAAAATATTGCAAAAGTCTATGATACGTTTGGTAAGACCGCCGCGGTTCATCAGTTCCCCGGCCACCACAAAGAAGGGCAGTGCCATCATGGTAACGCTGTCCACCCCGCGGAGCAGCTGCGCCGCTATAATCTGGGGATTGGTGGCGGTCCCCCCCATGTGGAGCGCCGTAGCGGATGAGCCGAACAACAGGGAAAAGGCAATAGGAAGCCCCAGCAGCATCGAGCCGCAGAGGTACACCAAAAATAAAATTATCAGAGCCATCGTTCCTCCTATTGTATGCTTTCCTGCATCTGATCCGCGTCCGATTCATCCCGTATTTTAAGCAGTTCCGCGACCGGCATTTTCAAAACAATGAGACGGAACATATTCGTCAGGGCAATGATACCAATGGCGATTCCGGTGATAAATCCGGCCGCGTAAACCAGGTAGGTCGGAAAATGGGTAGCCACCCAGCGATCCCGCAGGTTTTGGAGCATGAGCATCCAACTGCCCTGGGCCAGAATGAACATGAGCCAGATAACCCCTGCCTGCACCAGGAAGTAAATGATCCGCTGTGCAATGACCGGCACCCGGGCAAGTATACTATCGATGATAAGGTGTTGGTTATCCCGCATGGCCCCGATAGAACCCAGGTATACCAGATATATGAAGCATAGCCGGGCGATTTCCTCGGACCAGGCAAACCCTTTACTGAACAGGTACCGGAATAACACATTCATAAAGACGAGGAATATCATAACCACCAGAAAGAAGGCAATAAGAATTTCAACAGCCTTAAAAAGGGTATCCAAGATTTTTTTCACCAATTCCCCCTCATTGTATGAACGGGAAGTGATTGGCGATCCTTCCGGTTCACCAATCGCTTCCCGCCGGTCTTGTTACCGAACTGCTTTGATCCGATCGGTGAGAGGTCTTGCCCAGGCGTGCTCCGCGAAAAGACTGTCGGTCAAGGGCTGGATCATCTGGATGATCCGCGTCTGATCCGCGGCGGTGGCAGGCGTTACCGTTACCCCGTGGTCCCGAAGGAATGTGCGGTCATTGTCCACGCTCTTGATGTAATCGTCCCAGGCTTTTACCGATGTTGCCTTCGCCGCATCGCGCACGATTTTTTGCTGATCCGCCGTCAGTTTATCGAAGAACGGCGCGCTTACCACGATTTCCAGGGTGGCGATGATGTGGTTCGTCTCGTACAGGTATTTCTGCACTTCGTAGAAGGCTTCACTGATGACCGTCACCATACCGTTATCCTGACCGTCTACCACGCCGGTTTCCATGGCGGAAAAAAGCTCTCCCAGGGGAATAACCTGGGCGCTCGCCCCCAGGTTTTCGGCAATACCCACATGGATCGGGTTGCCGGGCATACGGAACTTCTGGCCCCTGAAATCGTCTACCGAGGTGAGCGGCTTGTTACTGGTAAAGGTACGGGCGCTGTTCGGCCCCCAGCCCAGTATATACACGGTGGGGAATTTCTGGTGAAATTCGGCGTTGATTTCCTCGGCAATGGAACCGGTCCACACGGCCTTCGCGTGGTCAAGGCCGCGGTACAGGAAAGGCCAGTCGGAAATCATCATGGTGGGGTATTCCTGGTTCATCGGAGTTCCGACAATGGCAACTTCAATGGTGCCGTTCCGTACTCCGTTCCAGAGGTCCCCTTCGTTTCCGAGGGTACCGGAGTGGTAAATATCCACCGCCAAGGCCCCTCCCGAAGCCTGTTCGATCTGGGGCTTAAACACGGTGTCCAGGGCCGCCGCCATGGGATGAGTGGCCCCCCAGTTGTCCCCAACCTTGATGGTTATCTTTTGCTGCGCGGAGCCCCCCGATCTGGCCTGTCCGCCTCCGGCAAATACAGTTCCGGCGGCAACCAGTCCCACCAGCACTACCAAAAGGACCGTCTTTGTAATTTTCATACTATTTTCCTCCTAAAAATAAAACATACAATATGATAATATGGTAATATTCAACGGTCAACTCTTTTTTCTCCATAATATAATGGCTATCGTCTTTGTATAACCGGTCCGCATGGAGCTGGCTATGCTGTTCGGTATATAACCAAGTTCCGCCGCTTTTTCTTTGATTTTTTTAATCGTTTCCGGCGCAATGCTGTTACGATTCTTCAAAGCACATGAAATAGTATTAACCGATAATCCCAATGAGTCGGCTATATCTTTAAGCGTAACCTGCTTTCCTCTGTGCGGCATTATACCAAAGAATATAGATGAAATGAAATCTTTGTCAATCGAGACTGTTCCAAACCGGGCTGCGGGCAATTAGCAAACCGAAGGAGCGGTTTGTATGGGAAAAAGACGGCCGCTCTGAAAGACGGGGGCGGGCTACCGCCCCCCTTGTAACCGTATTTTGTTCTATAGCTTGGAATAATCCACGGAATTCCAGTTGATGGTTCCCGCATTTTGCCGGAATGCGCTCAGGGCTTCGTCAACTTTGGTACGGACATCTGCGGGCACCTGGCCGGCAAGATTCTGGTTATAGTCAAACACAAACCCGTTGTTGGAGAAGTTCATGGGGATACATTCGCCGCCCCGGACACCCGCGTCCAGCTTCTGCACCAAGCCGACTATTACCGCCGCGTAGTTGTAGGACGATGCGGCAATGCACTTGGCCTTGCCTTCGGGAGTGTCAAACTGGGCGAGGTCCTGCCCGGCCCACCACAGATACCGTCCGCTGTACGCCGCGTCGCTCACCGCCCGAAGTGCCCCGATGGCCTGCTGGGATGAACCGGTAAGCACATCGGCGCCGCTACGAATCTGGGTATGGGCCACTTCCCCGGCCTTTACAAAGTCCGAAAAAGACCCGGTATGGGCTACCGCGATCTTCGCCTGGGGATTTACCGCCTGGACGCCCAGAACAAAACCCCGGTTATACCGGGCGGCATCACCGCCGTCCACCGGCCCAACCAGTCCGACCTGATTGCTTTGGGTAAGAAGCCCCGCAATCACGCCGCTCAAGTACCCGGTTTCCTCGCTTTCGGGCATGTAGGTAAACACGTTCTCGGGACCGATTTCCGCGCTGGTTCCAAAGGCAAAGGTAATGTTGGGGTACTCCTCCGCCATTTCCAGAATCAGGTTTTTGTACTGGGCGCCATGGCCGATGATGACGTTGTATCCCTGGGACGCGTACTGGCGGGCAGCGGAACCGGCATCCACCGGCAGCATCTTTTCGGTGTAATTGAATTCGATGCGTCCGGGGAGTTGTTTTTGGGCTGCCACCAGCCCGTCGTACATGGCCTGACACCAGCCTTTATCATCGATGGTATTTTCGATGATAAGCGCAATTTTAACTACATCGCTTTGCGTCTCGCTGCTTGCGGGGACCGCCGTCCGCTCTCCGCCGCTTGCGGGCGCCGCTGTTCGCTCTCCGCTGCATGCCACAAAAATGACCACCGAAGCAAACAGGACGCACACCGCAAAAACCAACCCGAGCATCACAACATTTTTTTTCATCATTTCCCTCCTAAATTGACATTTTGTTGAGCCTGTCCCAAAACTAGTTGACTGTGCGCTAACGCGCACGGTTTTGGGACAGGCTCTTACACTTTTTCAGGCTTTTAGCCCGCGAACCTTCGGTTCGACAAAACCGCGGAATTTAAGGTTGCTTTCCCCAAAACTGAAGTTTTGGGGAAGCCTCTGTTGTAATTTATTCATGGCGAGGGTTTAATACCCCGCCGGACCAGAGATCCGAGCTCTGCCGCAGTCATAAAGGTATTAAACCCGAGACCAATACCCTATGAGAACAATATACCGCGCCGGAGGTCCAAGCTCTGCCGCGCGGTTGTTGATTTTATCCTACCACTGAAATTTTTTTTGGTCAAGTAAAATACAACTTTTTTTAATTTTTTTCTTCATAAGCATTAAACAATACAAGCTATTTCTGATCAAACTCAAAATTTATACAAATATGAGTAAAATAAACTTGATTATTGTAAGGTTCGGTATTACGATAGCTCATCCCAAGACTGAAATTTTGTAATAGCCTGGGTCTTGCGGCTCAAGGATCACGGCTTTTTGAAAAAAATATTTGTAAGGGGGAACGGCATGGGGGTGATGGAAACCACTGAAAAAATCCGCAGCCTGCGGTTGGAACATATTACAAAACGCTTTCCGGGTATTGTCGCCTGTAAGGATATTTCCATCAGTGTCGGCGATAGCGAGGTGCTTGCCCTGGTTGGGGAAAACGGGGCGGGAAAGACTACTTTGATGAATATCCTTATGGGCTTGTACCAGAGTGACGAGGGGCGGATTGTTATCAACGATAGCCCGGTGCGGTTCCAGTCGCCCAAGGATGCTATTGCGGCGGGGATTGGGATGGTCCATCAGCAGTATATGCTGGTGCCGAATATGACGGTGCTGGAAAATGTGGCGCTGGGGTTCAAAAAGGCGTGGAATCCGCTGTGGCTTAACTATGGTTTGATCCGTGAGCGGCTTGAGGAGATTACGAGCCGGTATGCGCTGCCGGTGGATCCGAATGCGTATATTTGGCAGCTTTCGGTGGGTGAGCAGCAGCGGGTTGAGCTTATCAAGACCCTGTGTCTGGGGGCGCGGTTCCTTATTCTGGATGAGCCGACGAGCGCGCTTACGCCGCAGGAGACGGAGGATCTGATTCGGCTTCTGAAGCGGATGACGGCGGAGTTGTCTATTATCTTTATCAGCCACAAATTGCAGGAGGTAAAGAGTCTTTCGGACAAGGTTACGATTCTCCGTCATGGGGAGGTGGTGTTTCGGGGCAACACGGCGGATCATTCTTCCCAGGATATTGCGGCGCTTATGACGGGGCACGAGGTGGCGCTTCCGTTGCGGGATGATAGTTCTACTCCGGGAGGGACGGCGCTGGAGATTCAGAATCTGAATGTAAAGAGCGACCGGGGGTTCCTGGCTCTCAATGGGCTTAATTTGTCCATCAGGAAGGGGGAGATCATGGGCCTTGCGGGGGTGTCGGGCAACGGCCAAAAGGAGTTGGCGGAAGCGATCAACGGCCTGCGGAAAACGGAGTCGGGCAAGATTCTGCTGCTTGGATCTGATATTGCCAATCGTTCTACGGCGTATACGATCCGCCAGGGGAATGGGTATATTCCGGAAGAACGTAATATAGAAGGGATTGTTCCGAGTTTTTCCATCCGGGAGAATCTTGTGTTGAAGGACGTGGACCGGCCCCAATATTCCCGGCGGGGGTTTCTGAAACGGCAGGTTATCAGTGAAAACGCGGAGCGTCTGCGCAAGGATTTCGATATTCGCGGGGCGGGTATTGCGGCGGCGGCGGGGTCTCTTTCGGGGGGCAATATCCAAAAAGTGATTCTTGCCCGTGAGCTTACGCGGCATCCGCAGTTCCTGGTGGCGGTGTATCCGACGCGGGGGCTGGATATGGGTGCGGCGGAATTTATCCATAATCAACTGCTGGAAAAGCGGCGGGAGGGGTACGGGATTCTTCTTATTTCCGAGGAGCTTGAGGAAATCTTGAACCTTTCGGACCGGATCGCGGTTATTTTCAAGGGTCAGATTCAACGGGTGCTTGAGTCCGGTGAGGCGAACCGCAGGCTTTTGGGTATCCTGATGGCGGGGGTAAAACATGACGAAGCAGTTTAAATTATTTTATACAGGGGGCATTATCCTTGCGGCGGTTTTAACGGCTATGCTCCTGGGGGCGGCGGTGCTTGCCGCTATTGGGGCGGATGTTCTGCGGGTGTATGGGGTTATCCTGACGGAGCCGTTGAAGAATTTTTCCCTGGTTAGCGAGGTACTTATCCGGGCTATTCCGCTTACCACTATCGCCCTGGGGATTGCGGTGGCGTACCGCTGCGGCATTATCAACATTGGGGCGGAGGGCCAAATGGCCGTAGGTATCCTGGCGGCTACGGCGGTTTCCCTGGCGCTGCCCGATGTCCCGCGTCCGATCCTGCTTCCGCTGGTTTTACTGGCGGGGTGTATAGGGGGCGGTTTTTGGGGATTTATCCCCGGGTTTCTCAAGGCAAAGCTGGCGGTGAGCGAACTGCTTTCCACCGTGATGCTTAACTACATTGCCGCCCAGTTCTACACGTTCTTCCTTAGGGGGCCTATGCTCGATCCGGCGGAACTTACCATGGGCAGCGGTACTCCCCAGAGTATGCGGCTTACCCGGAACATTTGGCTGGACCGGCTTATTCCGGGGACCCGGCTGCATACGGGTATTTTTATCGCCCTGGCCCTTGCGGTGGTGATCTACCTTTTACTGTGGAAAACGACGTGGGGGTACAAGATGCGGGCGGCGGGCGCTCAGGAACGGGCGGCCCGGTACGGGGGCATAAATGTGCCTGCCTATCTTATTATTGCCATTGGGATTTCCGGGGCGTGCGCCGGTATTGCGGGAGTGGTTGAGATCGCGGGAGTACACCGGCGGGCTATTGAGGGTATTACCAGCGGGTACGGGTTTAGCGCCATAGTGGTCGCCCTTTTCGGGGGGCTTCATCCGGCGGGGATTATTCCCGCGTCGTTTTTCTTCAGCCTTCTGATTGTGGGGGCCGATATGACCCAGCGTATGGTCGGCGTACCAGCCAATATGGTACAGGTCCTTCAGGGAATCATCATCCTGGTAATTGTTTCCACCAAGATGGTTCTGGCCAATCCCTACCTTATGGAGCGGGTCTGGCGCTGGCGGGAAAACTGGAGAAAGGGAAGCGCGCAATTCCCGGCAGGGGCCGCGCACAATGAGGAGGCCGCAAAATGATGAACATTATCGTTAATATCCTTGCCCTGGGGGTGCCGTTTTCGGTGGCCCTGCTTATCGCCAGCCTGGGGGAGATGATCAACCAGCGGGCGGGGATCTTTAATCTTGGCTGTGAGGGCATTATGGCTATGGGGGCCTTCCTGGGTATGCTGATTCCCTATATGGCCGGTCATGGCGAGGCGGTTTCGGAGGGGTGGAACCTGCTGGGCCTTCTTGCGGCGGTCGGCGCGGGCGCTCTGTTGGGGCTATTCTTCGGCGTTGCGGTAATCTCCTTTCGCAGTCCCCAGGGAATCGCGGGAATCGGCTTGCAGATGTTCGGGGTGGGTACCGCCGGGACCCTGTTCCGCCACTTTGTCGGCGGCACTCAGAGCGTACCGGGGATAGGGTCCGCTCCCATTCCCCTGCTGTGCGACATTCCCGTTCTGGGGCAGATTCTTTTTAACCACAACATCCTGGTTTACCTGGCGTTTCTTATGGTCCCGGCGGCCTGGTATATACTGTTTAAGACCCCCTGGGGGCTTCGCGTCCGCGCCGCCGGCACCTATCCCCGTGCGGCGGATTCCCTGGGCATCAAGATAAACCTTGTCCGCTACCAGGCCCTGGCGGTCGGGGGCGCCATGGCGGGACTGGCAGGCGCCTATCTTTCCCTGTGTCAGGCGAAGATGTTCAGCGACAGCCTTATTGCCGGGCGGGGGTTTATCGCGGTGGCCCTGGTGTACTTCGGCCACTGGATCCCGGTGCGGATCATGGGAGGCGCGCTGTTGTTCAGCATGGCCCAATCCCTTCAGCTTGCCATTCAGGGGCAGGGGATCAACTTCCCCTATGAATTCGCCGTGATGATCCCCTATATTCTGGTAATTGCCGTCCTCGCCTTCTCGCGGAAAAATCAGCACTTGATGAGCCCTGCGGATTTGGGCAAACCCTTTAACCGGGAAATACGGGCCTAATCGTTTCAATATGAGCCTGTTCCAAAATCCCAGGCAATAGGGAATAGGGAGCGGCCGCCACCTGCGGGCGTAGCACGGCTGCTCCCTGCCCCCACTGCGGGACTCTGCCTCGAATAAAGGCCGGGACGCGGGCAGCCGATAATGGGGATATGCGAAAGTGTTTTGTATCACTTGTACTGCCGCTCCTGCTGTTTTCAAGCTGTAAATCTCCACCGTCCGCTGATTCGCCGCGGCCAAGTCCGCCCGGTGAAACGCCTGTCGCCGCGCTGGAATTTGAGCGGATTGAGGCGGACCGCATCGATCATATCACGCTCTATTATCATCTGAGGGCTGAAAATCCCCGCTCCGGTCCCCTGGACCTTGAGGTCCGGGATTGGAACTTCAGCCTGAACGGGCTGGAAGCGGCCGCCGCTTTAACAGCGGACGGGGCCGCTGTCTCAGGCGCGCGCTTCAGCGCCGGGCCTTTGGCCGGGATTGATAAAACCCTCTCGCTGGAACTGGACCTTAAGACCCTGCCTGAGAATTCCGGCCTTATAACCGCCCATGAGTTCCTGGCAAATCTCAGCCTTGATCTGAACTACCGCTACGGCAGCGCCGCGCCCCTGCCCGGCGCGGTCTCCGCCGAAACAGCCTTCCCCCGGATCAGGGAACCTGAGTTCACGATCACCTCTATCGCCGTGATACAGGCGGAATTGATCAACACCCGTTTCCGGGTAAACCTGCGTATTGATAACCCCAACCTGTTCCCGCTGTCGCTTTCCTCTTTCGGTTACGAGCTCTACGGCGACGGTCATTTCTGGGCCGGGGGCAGGGAGCGGGAAGTGCTGCAGATACCCGCTCAGGCTTCCGCTGAAAAGAAGCTGTTTCTGATGATGAATTTTATTGATATGAAGCGCCAGCTCCTGGACGAGATAATCGCTATGCGGCAGGTACGCTACCGTTTTACCGGCGAAGCGGAAGTGGGCACCGGCGTCTCTTGGCTCCCCCGGTTCCACATAGGCTTTGACCATACGGGCAGCTCGGTAGTGCTGCGCTAAAGCCGCTCCATGGGGAAGGGCAGTACCTCATCAATAGTTGAACGCCCGGTGAGGGCCATGATGAGCCGGTCCAGTCCCAGGGCGACGCCGGAACAGCGGGGAAAAGGCCTTCCCCGCCGGGGCAGAAAGTGCTTCCAATAATCGGGGTCCACCCGGTGGTTCACCAGGGCTGATGCTTTTTTTGCCGCGGCCTCAGTTTCAAAGAAAGCGCGTACCTTTACGGGATCGGTTTCCTCCGAGTAACAATTCGCGAGCTCAATGCCCCTGTAGTAGAGTTCCCAGCGTTCAAAGGTTTTAGCGCCGTCATGGCTTTCCGCGCTCCGTTGCGCAAGGCAGGGAACAAAGGAGGGATAATCCAGCAGGACGACGGGCCTTTCCTGTTTCAGCCGCGGCTCCACCACATGAATAAAAATCAAATCGTAGAGCGCCGGAACACTCAGGCCCGGCATCGGGTCCAATCCCAAACGGCGGGCCTCCGCTTCCATGCCGCCTTTTTTTTCAGCAGCCTCGAAAAGATCAAGCCCGGCCCAGCGGCCAAATGCTTCCGCTGCCGTTATGCGCGCAAAAGGCGGCAGCAGGAACTCCTGGCCGGCCCTTTCAGCCAAATGCGCGAATAACGATTCGGTCAACGCAAGCGAATCCATATAATCCGCGTCCATGGTGTAATATTCCAGCATGGTAAATTCCGGACTGTGCAGACGGCCCGAGGATTCCCCGTTACGGAAACATTTGCAGATCTGGTACACACTGGTCCGGTGCCGGGCGATGATCCGTTTCATCCAGATTTCAGGAGAGGGAACGAGCCAGCAGGACCGTTTTTCGCACCCGCCGCCGGCCGGGGCGCAGCGGCTGGTTTCAAATACCTCAAGGCAGGACTCAGGGATAAGATCCGGCGCAAGCAGCGGGGTATCGACCTCAAGATACTTTCTGTCGTCAAAAAAAGAACGAACACGCCGGATAATCCGCGCCCGTTCCCGCAGCATTTCCAAATCCAATTAACCGTCCCCCATTACGCCAAACGCCTGACCGTTTCTTTCCACCGCCGGCCCCGGTCGAACTCGTTGAGGAACATGCCGAAACTGGTACAGCCCGGGGAAAGCGCTACCTTTCCGCCGGGTACGGCGCTTTCCAGGGCGGCGCTCACCGCCCGGTCCAGGGAGTCAAAGGGGCCCTGATACGCGACGCCCGCCCGGTCAAACAAAGAACAAAGCCTTTCGCTGCCGTCGCCGGCCAAAAGGATTATCGTCTTTGCCAGGGGCGCGGCCCGCACCAAAGGGGAGAAATCGAGATTTTTGTCGGAACCGCCGGCGACCAGTACCAGCGGGGCGTCCCTGCCCAGAGCCTCAAGAGCGGCGGCCGCGGCCTCGGGGATAGTGGCGGCGCTGTCATTGTAAAAATCAATCCCCCCGGCCCGATGGAACAATTCCAGCCGGTGTTCAATACCGGGGAAGTTCCCCAAAGCCTCCCGGATAAAGTCCGCGTCCAGACCCAGGCCAAGCAAAGCCAGGGCGGCGGCAAGCAGGTTCTTTTTCTGGTGATAACCCGGCGTAAGAAGCCGGGGAGGGACCAGCTCAACCGGTCTCCCCCCGGCAAGGCCCGGAGAGTCGAAACCGTAGAGCCGCGCCAGGGCGGGTCCTTCCGGACCGGTAAGCCAGCCGCCCGAGACCCCCTCCGGCAGCGGCCCGCCGCTATAGATGAGGGGCCGGCCGCGGCTCTCGGCGTGAAAACTCCTGCCCCACTCGTCGTCGCCGGCAACGGTACAGTCCGTTTCGTCCTGCCCCTGGTACATAACCCGCTTGTCCGCGACATACGCTTCCATTGTTGCGTAATAATTCAGATGATCCGGCATGATGGCGGTCAGTACCGCCGCCTTGGGTTTCAGGAGCGGACCTCCGGCCCCCTTGTCCGGCCGCCGGCGGCCCCTGAGATCCCCCAGCTGCCAGCTTGACAGTTCAAGCACCACGTCATCTTCAGCGCCGAGGTCCTCAAGAAACGTGAGGGGCGATACGGTAATGTTACCGCCCAGCCGCGCCTTCCCTTGCAACGCGGCCGTACCCAGGGGAAACCCGCCGGCCTTCCGCGCTTTGTCCAGCGCCCAATGCAGGGCCGAGGCGGTGCCGGACTTGCCTTTGGAGCCGGTCACCACCGTAAGACGGGCGGGAGAAGCGGCCAGAAACAGGGAAATATCGGTCTCAACCCGTTTGGCGGCCCGCAGATACGGAGAGTCAGGCCGCACGCCGGGGTTTTTTATCACCATATCGGCGTTTGCGAAATCATTGATTTCATGACGGCCCAGTACATACCGGATGGAAGCCCCTCCCAGCCGCTCAAGCGCGGGCGCCAGGGCCCGTTCATCCTTCAGATCGGTAACGGTAAGTTCCGCCCCGCGGCGGAGCAGGTAGCGCGCGGACTCAATGCCGCCGCCGTGCAGGCCAAGTCCCATTATCAGCACTTTCATTCCTGAAAATTCCATGTTATGGTATATACCACGTAACCAAAGCTCTGTAAACGGAGGTTGTATGGCTCAATGTGAGATTTCCGGCGCCGTCTCGGTGCTCACCGATACCGGAGAACCTCAGCATTTCGGCTGGTCACGACAGCCCGGTTTTTTTTACGATCCCGCCCTGGTCTGGGCGCCCCGGCGAAGGATCTCCGAGGCCGACCGGTATATCGTTTTTACCCCTACCCACCTGGTTACCTTCGAGGTCAGAGACGACGGCTACCTGGGCCACATGGGGATATCGGTGGTGTCCCTGCGTGACAAGAAACGATCAACCCAGACCTTTCAGACCCTCCTTCCCCTGGGTTCCTATGAGATGCCCACCGGCAGTGAGACCGGCCCCGTCCGGTACCGGCGTTACAAGACAAGCCTTGATTTTGTTCCCATGGACGGCGGGGCACGGATAATCAGGGCCGACATCCCCCGATTTGGCCACAACCGGAGCCTCAGAGGAGAACTGGTACTCACCGAGCCGGTTATGGCGGAATCCCTGGTAACCAACACGGGCTGGCGGGAGGACAAGAACGCCTTCAGATATTCCCGGTGCTCCCCCTGGTATACGGTTGAGGGAGTCATCCAGTTCGGTACCACAGAGATTATTTTTACCCGGGGGAACGCCTGGGGGATTTTTGAGTGGAGCAGGGGCGCCCGTCCCCGCGCCGATATCCGTTATTGGGCCGCGTCCTGCGGCATGAGCGAAGGCCGGCTCGTCAGTTTCAGCGCAGGCTACGGTTCGGCGGATTCCTCAGCGGGCACCGAGAACGCCTTTTTTGTGGACGGCATACTCCACAAGCTGGATCAGGTAACCTTTCACATCCCCCTGGGAAACTGGCGCAGTCCCTGGCGCTTTACCAGTAACGACAACCGCCTGGAAATGAGCTTTACCCCCCACCAGGAACGGACGGAAATGCGGCGCCTGCTCCTCCATTCCTCCGCGCGGCGCCAGATCGCGGGCTTCTTTTCCGGCAAGGCTATCCTCGATGACGACTCGCCCATAGCGTTCAGCAACATCACCGGCTTCGCCGAACGGAACAGGATGCGGTTTTAGCGGCCGGTAATCGCGCCCCAGGAAAATATACCCAACCGCCGCCTAAACTCGACCCGCAGAATTTTTAACCGCGAGGTCGAAGACGTCGAATAAGTTTTCATTCGAATCACGATCAATGCCGAGCCTGAATCGGCCAGGGTATCGGCGTTTACTTTCATGTTCCGGGAAACTATCAAGTTTTGGAAGAAATTGTAACCGCCAAGGCGAATAAGTCAAAAAAGTTTTTGCGTTCAGGCCCCTTTTTTCTCTTCCTTCTTTTACTTTTTTGACTCCTTAGCGGTAAGTCTTCTTGTACGGCACAGTGTAATCATCCTGCCGCCCTCGAATTACGATCAATGCCGAGCCAGAATCGGCCCTCCTATTCCGGTACGGAATAGGACACCCTCTGCCTCCGGCAGAGGGGATTCCAGCTTGGAATCAGAAACGATTCCAGCTTAGAACCGGGGATGATTCCAGCCTGGAATCAGGAGCGATTCCAGCTTAGCCGCAGAGACGATTCCAGCTTAGAACCAGGGACGATTCCAGCCTGGAATCGGAAGTGATTCCAGCTTAGAACCGGAGACGATTCCAGCTTAGCTGCTGGGGCGATTCCAGCTTGGAATCGGAAGTGATTCCAGCTTGGAATCAGAAGCGATTCCAGCCTGGAATCAGGGACGATTCCAGCTTAGAACCAGGGATGATTCCAGCTTGGAATCGGAAGCGATTCCAGCCTGGAATCAGAAGTGATTCCAGCTTGGAATCAGGAACGATTCCAGCTTGGAATCAGGAGCGATTCCAGCCTGGAATCAGGGGACGATTCCAGCTTAGCTGCGGGGGCGATTCCAGCTTGGAATCAAAAGTGATTCCAGCTTGGAATCAGGGACGATTCCAGCTTAGAACCAGGGACGATTCCAGCTTGGAATCGGAAGTGATTCCAGCTTGGAATCAGAAACGATTCCAGCTTAGAACCGGAGACGATTCCAGCTTGGAATCGGAAGCGATTCCAGCTTAGACGCAGGGGCGATTCCAGCTTAGAACCAGGGGTGATTCCAACTTGGAATCACCCCTCCAATGAGCCGCGAAAAAGCTCCCTATTCCGTACCCGGAATAGGGGCCCCCTCTGCTCCAGCAGAGGGGACGATTCCAACCAGGAACCAGCCCTTCCAATGAGCCGCGAAAAGGCGCCCTATTCCGTACCCGGAATAGGGACCCCCTCTGCTCCAGCAGAGGGGATTCCAGCTTGGAATCATCCCCCGCAATGAGCCTCGAATAAGCTCCCCCGCTTAAGCAATTTATGTAAAATTGTGCTTGCGTCCTTGCCCGTCCCGTGCTATACTGCCCCCATGTTGCGCGAACCTGTCGCCAGAATTCCCGGGCTGGGCGGGGCGGGGGGGCGGGGGGCCCCGCGCCGCCCGGGGGGGGGGGGGGGATGGGGGAGGGCGGGTTGAAAGGCGGGGGG
>JAISBR010000003.1 GCA_031266095.1 Treponema sp.
TACGCCCGTTTAAGGTTATAGTCCGGAAATTTCTCCCACAGGCGGGCGGCTATGAGCGTTTCGATCAATTCTCCCAGGGACCGGTTTAAACCGCCGACATTGGCGGTTACCCGTTCAACCGTTTTCTTTAGGGCTTCCATTTCTCTGGCATTGTTCTCTATCAGCCGGGCGGTTTCCTCCTGTTTTTTTCCGAGTTCCCTCATGCCCGCCATAAATTCCTCAAAAAAAAGGCCCGGATCCATAGTTTGTGCTGTCGCCATACTAACTCCCTGCCCTGACTATAGGTTATTTTCGGTCTCCTGTAAAGCTTGACAGCTTGTAGACAACCCACAGGCGCCCGGTACCAATGGGCGCCCTGTATATTTATCTTACCGGTTCCGCTATACTGCCGGTATGCAAAAACAATGTAATCCTGACACGATAAAAGCCCTGGCCCTGGACCTTGACGGTACCGCCCTTATGCCCGATAACACGCTGGGTGAACGGACGCTTACCTGCCTCGGAAAGCTGCGGGCCGGAGGCATCCAGGTGATTCTCTGTACCGGCAGGGCTATTGAGGGGGCGGAGCCGTTCCGCGCCGCTATCGGCGCCGAGGGGCCGATGGTGTTCTTTAACGGTGCCGAAGTGGTTGATATGCCCTCGGGCGCCGTTATCAGCGCCGATTTGCTGGACCTTGACGTGGTTAATTTCGGCATCGACCTGGCCCGGAGCATGGGCGTTCATTATCAGGTGTATCTTCCCGCCGGCGTGGACGGGAACCGGTGGGAAGCGCTGGTGATTGACCGGGTAAGGCCTGAATCGGAGATGTACCGCGTCCATACGGGCATAATACCGGTGGTGCGGGATCTCAAGGCGGTAACCGCCGCGCCGGGGCTGCGGGGCTGCGTCAAAGTCATGTTCATTACCGAACCTGCCCGGCATGACGAGATACGGCGCAAAGCGCGGGAGCGTTTTGGCGACAGCATCTATATTGCCCGGACGTTTCCCACGTTTCTGGAGATTATGAACGCCGGGGTTTCCAAGGGAGCGGGGCTTAAAACCGCCATGCGGCATCGGGGCCTCAAGGCCGAGGAGGTCATTGCCCTGGGGGACGAGGAAAGCGACCTCCTCATGTTCAATGTAGCGGGCTTTTCCGCCGCGCCGGCCAACGCCGGGGAAAAAGTGCGGGAGGCAGCCGACTGGGTCTTCGCCTCCAACGCGGAGGAAGGTATAGCGGCCTTTCTGGAGGGGCTGTTTGGCCTGTAGGAGCCTCGTTGCACTTGGAGGTTTTAAACGCGAAGCGCAACAAACTGCCAGCGGCAGCCGCCTGCGGCCGCCCGGCCCGCGTTGCGGGGTCAGTCAAGTTCACCGGTCTTTTCCATAGTCAGTATTGCCGCCGCCACGCAGGCGGTTTCCGTCCGCAAAGCCCGGCTTCCCATGGACAGGCGTAAAAAGCCCGCCGCTTCCAGCAGGTCCCGTTCACGATCGGACCAGCCTCGTTCCGCGCCGATGGCCAGCACTACCGGCCTGCTCGTGGGGCTGAGCCGGGACAGGGCCCCTTCGGGTCGTACGTTGTCCGCGGCGATGAGCAGGGGGATGGGGCGGGCAGGGGGCTTGTCCCAGGGGCGTTCCCGAAGCCAGTCCTCAAGGCGGGGAAAGGCCAACAGCGCCGGGATAGTGGTGTCCCGTGACTGTACGGCGCCCTCAATGAGGGCCGCCCGCGCGCCGCCGTCGTGCAGGAGTTTGGTATCCCGGTAGCTCTTTTCGCCCAATTCGGCCCCTACCAGATCGATTGCCCCCAGCCCCAGGTTGGAAAGGTCCCTGAGCAGGCGGCGCAGCTGGATGGGCCGGGGAAAACCGACGGCAAGGCGGATAGGCAGCCGGGGCGGCGGGCTTTCATGCACCTGCAGGGAAACTTGAATAGAGCCATCCAGGTTGATTTTTTCGATCCGGCCGCTGCCCCGTTGTCCGTCGAGAATCCCCGCCTCAAAGGAGTCTCCTGCCTTTTTATGGAGTGTCTTGAGGAGGTGAATAGTCCGCTCATCCCGCCGGGACAGGGCCTTGCCCAGTTCATAAGGTTCGAAAAGAATCAGGTTCACCGGGAAAGTATAGCATAAAATGCGATACTGTGTGAAAATAGCATCATGGTAATTGAGCGGGAAGGAGCGCCTGCGTTATGAAAAAAATCCCCGTGATTTTTGACTGTGATCCCGGCCACGATGACGCTCTTGCCCTCATCATGGCCTTTGCCTCCCCAAAGTTAGACATTAAAGCGGTTACGGTCTGTGCCGGCAACGCGGCGCTGGACAAGACCCTCGTTAACGCCAAGAAATTACTCAGATTCCTGGGGCAGGGCGTCCCGCTGGCGGCGGGAGCGGCCGGCCCTCTGCTGCGGGCCCCGGTCTATGCGCCTGCTATCCACGGCGAAAGCGGACTTGACGGCGTTACGCTGCCGCCGCCGGACTATCCTGAGGAGTCGGTGAACGCCGCGGAATTGCAGCGCCGGATAATCATGCAGAGTCCCGAACCGGTTACGCTCATCGCCACCGGTCCCCTTACGAACATCGCAATCCTCTTCAGCGCCTCTCCGGAAGTGAAACGGAACATCGCCCAAATTTCCTTCATGGGCGGAAGTACCGGCCCGGGTAACTGGACCGCCGCCGCGGAATTCAACTTTTACGCCGACCCTGAGGCGGCGGATATAGTGCTGTCATCGCGGCTGCCCCTGTTGATGTCGGGTCTCAATGTTACTCAAAAGGCCCTCATTATGAAGGATGAAATTGAAGCCCTCCGAAGCCTTGGCGGAAAGATGCCGGTGCTGGCCGCCGGGCTTCTGGATTTTTACCTGGACAGTTATCTGAAACGGGGCTTCCCCGGCGCCGCCCTGCACGATCCCTGCGCGGTTGCCTGTCTCACCAACCCCGAACTGTTTAACTCCCGTCTCTATCATGTGGCCGTGGAGACCCAGGGAAAGTACACCGCCGGGATGAGCGTTGTGGATCTCCGGTCCTGGTCGGCGGTACAGCCCAACGTGACGGTTAACATAGATGTGGACCGGAAGGGATTCATCAAACTGCTGATGGATGCTGCGGGAAATTATTAAGGAGGTTCTATGCGCCGCAAAGATCGGGAAATCACCGAAACAAGCGAGATACTCGCCCTTATCGATCAATGCAAGGTATGCAGGCTTGGTTTGTCGGAAAACGATCGGCCCTACGTCATCCCCTTGAACTTTGGCTACTCGTTTACGGGTAACGTCCTCACTTTGTTTTTTCACGGTGCCTATGAGGGGAAAAAAATAGATATACTGAAAAAGAACAACCATGCGTGTTTTGAAATCGACTGTGAGCACGAACTGCTGACGGCTGAGACAGCCTGCGGTCACAGTTTCGCTTTTGCCAGCGTCATAGGTTTTGGGACCATTGAGTTTATCAGCATCGCCGGGGAAAAAACACGCGCCCTGAACATCTTGATGAAGCATCAGACCGGAAAAGACATAGACTACAATTACAGTGAAGCGGAACTAAACGCCGTATGCGTGTATAAGATGACCGTGGAGGAATGTACCGGAAAACGAAACAGGAAGCGGAAACCGGAGTAAATCGGGGTGTTTACCGGTCTTGCCCGGGGAGTGATCCTTATTTCTTGCGCGGCAGGTTCCCGGCCCTACACGGCGATCTCGAACTTGATCGTCGGATGGGGATCATAACCCTCAATGATCGTGTCCGCGTAACGCCAGTCGAAAACAGAGGAAAACTTTTCGGTCCTGATTTTCGGCAGAGGCCGGAGGGAACGGCCAAGCTGCTCCCGAATAGCATCGATATGGTTCACGTAAAGGTGGGTATCTCCCAAAAAACCGACGAGCCTGCCTTCGCCAAAGCCGGACTCTTTCGCGAGGAGGTGCAGCAGGCAGCCATAGCTGGCAATGTTAAAGGGCAGTCCCAGGGCCACATCCACCGAGCGCTGGTTCCAGAGCAGGTTCAGCCTGCCATCAATCACCGTAACCTGGAAAGCGTAGTGGCAGGGAGGCAGGGCCATGCGGGGAATATCCAGGGGATTCCAGGCGCTCACGAGTATACGCCGGCTGTCAGGATCTTTTTTCAGGGTTTCCACCAGCAGCCGCAGCTGGTCAACTCCGGCGCCCCCGGGGGCGTCATTATACGAAATATAGCGGGCGCCGAAGTTACGCCACTGCCAGCCGTAAATAGGCCCCAGTTCCCGCTCTGCCATCATCAGTGCCTTTGTTTGCTCATCGTTGCCGTAAGGGACCGCGTCAGCGCCGCACCACTCGTCCCAGATGTGATTGTTTTGTTCCCGCAGCCATTCCTTATCGGTAATACCGCGGATGAAAAATTCAAGCTCCGAAGCGACCAGCCGGAAGGGAACCCTCTTGGTACTTAAAAGGGGGAAACCCTCAGCCATATCGTGCTCAAACATGGCCCCCGCAATAGCCAGGGCGTCAACACCGGTCCGGTTCTGTTTACGGAAACCCCGGTCAAGAATTTTTTGTACAATATCAAGATAAGCTTTCATATAACCATAGTTTACAATAAGCAGGGGATAAGGGACAAGGCGCAGAGAAACGGTATTTTGTTTTCAATAGAGCCTGTATTTTGCGAGACTTGAGCTGTTTTTATGCCAAATAGCGGTCAATTATGTTTATTGGGAGTACTTTTCTCTGTAGTTGAAAATTAACATGAAAATTTAAATATACGAAAATATGTTGTATTCTTTAAAATGGTAGCCGCATAATTATTATAACAAGTTGTACGCTCATAATCATCAAAACTAAAGTCAATTATGTGTATACGGAGTACTTTTCACTGCAGCTGAAACTCAACATATAAAAAATTAAAATACACAAAAATACTGTGTGTTATTTATAATGTTAGTTGCATAATTATGCCTGTAACAAGTTATGTGCTTATTGTCATCTGAATTATTGAATAATAAAAATTTTGCACTATAATTTTAAGTGATAGGGCATGCCAATTCTATCATAATGCGCGACGCGATGCCGCATGTTCCTCGCATGAGGAGCATAAACTATACAGGAGTTAAAAAAAATGATAAAAAATCAGTTTTTTTCATCTCTTTTCATCGCAGTTGTTTTCTTGTTTTCGGCCTGTTTGAATCCGATTGGATTCGACCCGGACAGCCTGCCGGTCTTTAAGGTTAAGGGGGAAATCTCCATTGACACGACCAACTCCGCGGAGTTGCAGATCCGCAACCACACCTATTCGATTGACATATTCCAAGTCGATATCGAAAGAGTCACCTCGGAAAATCCGGTCTTTACGCTGGATACTCGCATATCCGGCGCTCCCACCGCCGGTACCCAAGAGTCTCTCCTGCTGAGACCCATAACCGATAACCCGGTCTCTAAAAGCTTCGTTACCATAACGGGCTATAAGGTTAAGATTGGCTGGAGAACTTCTAAGACTATTCCCGCGGAACTGAAAACTAAACTCGAGGCTAATAATAAGCTGTATACTACCGATAAGGAGATCGAGTTCACTCTTACCGAGCTGCCGAGAGGAAAGCTGGTCTTGCATGTGTACCGCGATAGTACCGGTGACATTCAAATCGAACTGGAAAAAGATTTTAAACCGGACGCTGCCGACTTCCATTACGACGACGATTTTAGCTTAACCGTAAAAAACACAAATGGTTTTAGCTATAACGGTGGACAAATTACCGTCGTAACCGACAACAAAAATCCCATTGCCGTGGATTTCTCTCCGGACGTCAGAAGGTTTCTGGAAAATATCTCCCTGTCTCTGACCGGCAATAAACCCTATCCAAACGGCTATAATATCCTGTTGATCCAAAATCACACTGAGGTTGACGTAAAGGATCTCTTTTTCACCAACGACGCTTCCTACGACGGATCCACTGTCGCCGCCGGTTTCAGCATTCCGTTGATCCAAAGTGAATACGGAGATAACCAGGGATACGCCATTCTTAAGTATGGGAATTGGAAGGCGTCTGCAAAAAGTATAACGACCAAGTCGATATCGATACCGAAACAGGGGTATCTGCATATCTATGAAACATCGACCGGTTCTCTGGCGATGACGGCGTCTGAACACGAGTGGAATACCATCCGACAAAATATTGCCGATGTTTCTCCCAAGTATGAGTACAACGACCGAAAGTATGGGCGTATAAAGATTAGGAATTACAGCGATAGCGCCGTCGATAAAATCACCTTTATCAATCGGAGTGACAGTGAGATTAACTACCGGATAGCGGACGTCGGGAAAGCCACCGGTCCTAATCCGGGAACGGTACTGTCGGACTCCGTGGTAGCCGGAAACTACCGTGTATTTATCCAGTTGTCCGACGGGCAGCACATCATAGGTCCCGAAGGATTGGATATAGCGGTGAAGGCGGAGAAATTTACGAATGAGAACGACAATCTCGTAGACATCATTCAGACTATGATCACGCCGGTGATTCCGAACATCACCTATTCGGTACAGAGCAACGGCGGACCGCCGCTTGACAACAAGGCGGACGGCTATACGACTACCGAGTTGAAGCTGACCTTTGCTACGAATGTCCCGTCATTCACGATAACTAAAACGTTCGGCTCGTCTGTCATAGGAACCCCCAGGCTCGAGAGCGGCGCTGTTCCGGGAAAGGTCTGGAAAGTCCCCGTAACGAGCCCGCACGCCGAGACCCTTCGCCTTGCGGTTACCGGAACGAACATCGATCCGGCGGAACACCCGGTACCGATCTACGTACAAACAGCGGCTCCTCCCCCGTACGTCCCGGTGACCGATGTCGTCGTTATCAACGGCGCCGACTTCAAGAAGGATGGGCAGAAGACATTGGATTGGAAGGTCGTACCGGAGAACGCGAACACCCGGACCGGTGGTTACTGGACGCT
>JAISBR010000117.1 GCA_031266095.1 Treponema sp.
TTTGGGAGGGGATAGAATCCCTGGTAAAGATGCCTTTGAAGACGGGGTCCCAGCAGGGGTTGATGAGGGGGTTGGGGGAGTGGAACATAGAGCCTCCGAACAGCAGGATGGCGGGGCGGCTAGGAGCCTGCCCCGGTAATAAAAGGATTACACGCTCTATATGGGTCCAGTATGCGCTACGCTTTAGTGTACGGGGAAAAAAGGCAAAAAAAGTACTGAAAAAGGATCTTTACGGGATGCAGTTTCCAATGTATCAGAGATACATTTGATAGATTTTTAATATGGGAGGCAATACGGCGTTTCCGGAGTAGACCGCGGTATAAGTTGGCCTATTAATCCGTCGTGACGGCCCCCGGAAGGGTATTATCAAACACTATGGTGATTATGACCTTGTTGGGCTGCCCCGGCCCCACCTTTACCCGGGTGGAACCGGTTCCCACAGGGACATGGTCGTCGGGGAGGTACGCTTCCGCCGCGATGCGCCACTCCCCCTCCGCCAGGTTGACCGTGACCGTGGATTTTCCCGGCGGCGCGGTGACGGTTTTGACGTCCGGACCCTTGGTCAGGGTAAGCTCGAACTCCATCTGGGCGATAGCAGCGTCGGTAACCGCGGCGCGGGCGTCCAGCTGTATCGCGCCGGGAAGTGTAATGGTCACCGTGCTTTCGTCCTCGTCTTCGTCCTCAACGATCGTGTGTACGGGATGGGAGCAGGCAAGCGGGATAAGGCAACAGGCCGCCAGTAGCAGGAAAGCCGCAGCGTACCGGGCCTTTCGCGGCGGCCTTCGGTATGTATGCGTACTCACCATATAAGGGAGGGCAATGATTTTATAGTTCAAGCCGGTCTTCGTCATAACTTCACCTCTTTGGAAAGATGTATACTCGAATAATAGCACTATTTTATGACAATTTCAAGCTTTTTAAGATATAGCGGGGCATCCCTGCCCACATAGTTCATCCGGGGTATTCGACGCCCGCGCAGAGTGTCCGGCGTTTTTTCTAGAGCCCAAAGCGCTCGCTTAATTCTTTGAGATGGCTGCCGATAAAGAGGGCGCCGTAACTGGTCAGTACGATGCCGACGGTGATGCCCACCGGGAGCAGGAAAGAGACGCCCGCGTTGTGCGCGACTTTTCCAAAGTCCATGCCGAAGAAGGTGGTAACGAGGGAGGTCATGGTGATGAGGCCGACGATTACCCAGCCCCTGGTGGAGACGGGACCGGGGATTTCAATGGCGTGAGCCGGTATCTCTTCCCCGTCAAAGGCGGCGGGTTCCTCCTGGCCGGCGGCAATGCGGGCCATTACGGAGTCTTCAAGGCCCGGCGCGGGAGGCAGGAACTCGCTGCGCAGGATATCCCTGGTTACCTCGAAGCGTTCAACTTCCTGGGCGCAGCCGGGGCAGACCAGCAGATGCAGGCCAACCCACAGCTTGACCGACAGGGGCATGGGTTCTCCGCCCGCGTATTCATATACTGTATCCAGTATTTTGGTACAATTCATACAAAACTCCTTTTTAATTCCAAGCCGTTCCCTCAAGCCGTTCCCGCAGCAGTTTCTTTGCCCGAAACACGTGGGATTTAATCGTGTTTACCGGAATGCCGGTAATCGCTTCAATCTCCTGATAAGAACGCTCATAAAAAAAGAACATATCTACGCAGATCCGGTAGCGCTCGGGAAGCTCTTTGAGGGCTTCCAGCACCGCGTCCCTGGCCGCGCTGCGGAGCAGTATGCGTTCCGGCGTATCTCCGTCGCTTACCAAAGCGCCTGCCCGCTCTTCCTCCGCAAGGCTGTGATATTCTTTTTTCCTCACCACTCCATTGATCGCCGTGTTATAGGCGACTTTGTACAGCCATGTCGAAAACCGGGAGCGTCCCTCAAAACGGGGAAGGCTCCGGTATGCCTTGAGGAAGACCTCCTGGGTAAAATCGGAGGCGTCCTCCGCGTTACGGAAAAAGCTCATGCCCATTCCGTATACCGCCCGCTCATGCCGCCGTACCAGCAGCCGGAATAAATCCTTCTGCCCCGATACAACCTGGCTGACAATCATCAGATCATCAGCGTCCCCCTCCGGGGCGTCATAGCTCATGCAGCCCTGTCGCCGCGTTTTATTCCGTAATAGACCAAGAGGCCGATTCCCATGGAGAGGGGGATTATTCCGCCCAATACTCCATAGGAAGCCCCCTCCACTATTATCAGCAATATAGTTAAAGCGACTCCAACGCTGCCCAGCAGGAGGCCGGCGAGCAGGCTGAATGAAAGCAGATCAAAATCGGGCCGGCTGTAATGCCCGGCTTTAATCAGCAATGTCCTGCGCCGGTGATTCCAGAGCAGATAGAAAAAGGCCACTACCGCACTCATCACAATTCCCACAATGGGAATTATCGCTATGATAACCTGGGCGGCGGAAGAAGATATTTCCTGCATCAAAACCGGCTCCTCCACGGCGCCTCTAAAAACCGATCGTTTTTTCGGCGCCCCTGTAGTTTCTCGGGCTACAGCCCTGCGAAATATGCGTTTTCACACGAAAAACCGCTAAAACTGAAGTTTTTAGCGGTTCCCCATAGAACAGCGTTTTTTAATTTTATCCGTTCTCCTCTATTTCGTCTATATTTTGACACCGGGTTTCCGGGGCGGTTGCACCGCGTCCGTGGCCTGTCTTTTCCCCGGTGCTATTCAATTATTATCAAATCACTGAAATAGAGGGCCTCAATTTTTCCCAACCGCAGGCCCGCGTTGTAACGCCTGAGAATCTCGGTTTTGGCGGCTTCCTCGTCAAGGTTGACGAGCTTTTCGGCTGGAAGAGCGGAAAAATAATCCGCCGCGGTGGTTCTGAAATCCCCGATTTTGGAAGCCAGTTCCTCGGTAAAAGCCCGGTCGCCGAGGGGGTAAGGAAAGGCTATGGAGAGGATCATCGTAGTGGGGCCGGAGGCGGAAGGCCCGCCCGCCAGGGAGATCCGCAGACGGCCGATGCCGGTAAATACGCTGGCCTCGCGGCCTTCGGCCGCGCCCGCAGCGGCGGGATCGTTCCCGGCGGGGCCGCCTATTCGAAAGAGGGGGCCGGAACCGGAAGGACGGAGAAACGCGTAAAGCGTACCGGCAATGAGGATGCTTCCCAGGGCGAGGGCCAGCAGGACCATAACGCGGAACGCTGTCCGCCATCCCCTGAAGGAAGGGGTCAATATTCGCTTCATCGTTTTATTATGGGCTTTTAATTGAAAATCTTTCAAGGCAAATTCAAAACGTATCTCTCTTGCCAATATTCATCTTTCCATATACAATGAATCTATGATTGACCGGGTTTTGATAGATGCGCTTACTTTGGAATCACGGGATTTCGCCGTAAGGTGGAAAGATTTAATCCGCAGAGCGCCGCAGCTGAAGCATTACAACGCTATGGAGGACACCACGCTAATTGAGGCGGACAGGCCTTTTTACCCATTGCTGGCCCATACTTTGGATCGGGGGCTGGACCGTTCTCTGGTGGGAGACTTTTTTGTAAAGCTGGGTAAAGGCCGGGTACAGACCCGTTTTCCCGTCTCCGAGGTGATTTACGGCATCAACCTGGCCCAAGAAGTGGTAATTGAATACCTGATGACTGAATTCGCGCCGGATAATCCTATGCGGATGTATCAGTCCATGGGAGTTCTTACCAAAGTGGCGGAATTTTTCCTGCTGGGCAGCTTTTACCTGATCAAGGGTTATCTTGAGGAAACGTATACCACTATGAGCAGCCGGGATCAGATTTCAGAGGAACTGCTGAAAAGGTACTTTCAGGATGATTTCTTTTTTAAAAACAAAACGTGATCACCGTGAGGCGGGTGATTTAATAGCGATACTGCGCTTGGGGCGGGGGGTACAATGAATCTTGGGCAGGAAATTGAAGAGGCCCTGGACTTTGTTACGGTGATCAGCTTTCGTGTTTTTGGCTATACCTTCAACATCAATGAAACCATCATTATCTCCTGGATATCCATGGCTGTCCTTATTATCGGGGCGCTGCTTCTGACCCGCCGGCTCAGGACCGTTCCCAGGGGGGCCCAGACGCTGCTGGAAGCGGCGGTGGAGTTCCTCAATAATTTTTCAAAGCAGCAGTTTGGCCGATGGGCGAAAATATACGGGCCGTATATCGGTACGGTGTTTCTGTTCCTCGTCGTGGTCAACATTATTCCGGTACTTTCGCCGATTGGGGTTTCCTTTGGCGGACATCACTATAAGCCGCTTTTTACGATCAAACCGCCGGCCAGGGATATCAACCTTACCGCGGCGCTGGCGATAGTTTCGATTCTGCTGGTGCTGTTCAGCGGGTTGCTGGCGCGCGGTCCCAGGGGCTGGGTGAAGCATCTGCTCAACCCGATACCCATGATGCTGCCCTTCAATTTAATGGAATATGTAATAAGGCCGGTAAGTTTGTGCCTGCGGCTTTTTGGGAATATCCTGGGGGGCTTTATTATTATGCGGCTGCTGGAGGCGGTGGTTCCTGTTGTGGTGCCGCCGTTCTTGTCGTTGTATTTTGATTTTCTGGATGGTCTTATTCAGGCCCTGGTGTTTGCCTTTTTAACCACTCTCTTTATCGCGGAAGCGGTTGAGGCGGGTGAGAAGTGAAGATATTTTATAAGGAATTTGTTCGACAACTGAAATTATCGAACAACTCTATGAGGTAAGGAGACGTTATGAACGCATTAATTGGCGCGGGGATCGCGGTTTTAGCCGGTTTAGGCGCCGGTATCGGTATTGGTATTGCCGCGGGGAAAACCGCCGAGGCCATTGCCCGGCAGCCTGAGGCTTCGGGAAAAATTCAAACGGTGTTTTTCCTGGGGGTTGCCCTGGCGGAATCCACCGCGATTTACGGATTTGTGATCGCCATTTTGATTTACCTAAAGGGTTAAATCCATGGAAAGCGGCGGCCTGATCAACCCCAATTTGGTAACTTTTTTCCTCACCCTCGTTAATATCGGAACCCTGTGTTTCATATTGCGGGCGATTCTTTTTAAGCCGGTTACCAGGTTTATGGAGGCCCGGTCAAAGAAAATTCAGGATACCGTCGATCAGACCGAGCGGGATAAATCCCAGGCAAAGCAGCTGCTTGAGCGTTACGAGGAAAAGCTGCAAGAGGCCGGCGCCGAGGCTGAAGCGATCATCAAAGGCGCGCGGGAAGAGGCCGAAGTCGAGGCCGCGCGGATCATTGCCGAAGGGAAGGACGCGGCCCAGGCTTTTGCGCTCAGTGCCCGAAGGCAGCTTGAGGATGAACGGCAGGCGGCGCTGACAAAGTTCAGAGCCGAGGCCGCCGGCCTGGTAATAGCGGCTTCCTCAAAACTGGTGGCCCGTGAGTTCAGCGGCGGCGACAACGCGCGGTACGCAAAGATGCTGCTGGACGAACTCGCCGCGCAAAAGGGAGTTGCTAATGTTTCATGAGGATCGCTGGGCCTCGGCGTTCATAAATGTGCTGGGCGAAAACGCCGGGGGGGGATTGGCCTGTCTCAGGGCTCTGGCCCCGCCGCTTAAGGCCGTGCCCGGCGCGCTTTTTGGCCGGGACGCCGCGGTGAAACTTGAGAAACTGCTGCGGAACGCGGCGGATCAAGCGGGCGGTTTTTCCCAGGACAAGCCGCTGGAATACGCGATTCGGTTTATAAGCCTGTTGGTCGAAAAAAACTATTTCAAGTATATCGATCCGGTTTTGCGGAAAATCGAGAAGAAGCTGGATGACAAAATGGGGATTTTGGATATTATCGCCGAATCGGCGTTTCCCATGGACAGCGGCTTTGAAGAAAATCTGCGGCGGATGATCAAAGAGCGGACCGGGGCGGCGGGAATAAAAATGCGGACCCGGCTGGTTCCGGAACTTTTAGGCGGATACCGGCTGCGGATCGGCGGGTTCAGCGTCGACGCGAGCCTGAAAGGGCAATTGGGAAAAATGGCGAAGGATCTGACGGTCGTTTCATCCATGACCGACCCCGGGCAGTCCGCGAAGGAAATTTGAATGGCGAATTATGATGACCTGACCAGGGTCTTGCAGGAACGGATTGAACATTGGGAAGCCGGGGCAGAGTCCGGCAACGCCGGCTTTGTGGTGCAGGTAGGTGATTCTGTTGCCAGTGTATATGGTCTTACCAGCGCCATATACGGCGAACTGGTGGAATTCGCCTCCGGCGCTACCGGAATCGTGCTTAACCTGGAAGATGAAAATGTAGGCTGCGTACTCCTCTCCGGGGAATCGCTGGTCAAGGATGGTGAAGAAGTGCGGGGGACGGGCAGAGTCGTGTCGGTTCCCTCGGGCCAGGCGCTCTTGGGCAGGGTGGTGAATCCCCTGGGGGAGGCCCTTGACGGCAGAGGCTCAATCAGCCCCGACGCCTGGCTGCCGGTGGAAACCCCCGCCGCGCCGGTAATCGACCGGGGCAGCGTGGACACCCCGTTACAGACCGGCTCCATCGCGGTGGACGCCATGATCCCCATCGGGCGGGGCCAGCGGGAGCTGATCATCGGTGACCGGCAAACCGGAAAAACCGCCATCGCCATCGACGCGGTTATCAACCAAAAAGGGAAAAACGTGTACTGTGTGTACTGCGCCATTGGACAAAAGTCCTCTTCGGTGGCGGCGATAATCAAAAATCTGGAAAAGCAAGGCGCGATGGAGTACACCTTTGTAGTGCTGGCCTCGGCTTCGGATTCAGCGGCCCTTCAGTATTTGGCCCCCTATTCGGCGGTTGCTATGGCGGAACACTTCATGCACCAGGGCAGGGATGTGCTCGTGATCTACGACGATCTTTCCAAGCACGCCGTGGCCTACCGTACCATCAGCCTGCTGCTGCGCAGGCCGCCCGGACGCGAAGCCTTTCCCGGCGATGTGTTCTACCTTCACTCCCGGCTGCTGGAACGCGCGGCGAAACTCTCGGAAGAAAGGGGCGGCGGCTCCATCACCGCCCTGCCTATTGTGGAAACCCAAGCCGGGGACATTTCGTCTTATATTCCGACCAATGTTATCTCGATTACCGACGGGCAGATATTCCTCGATTCGGAACTCTTCAATTCGGGTTTCCGTCCAGCCATTGATGTGGGGCTTTCGGTAAGCCGTGTCGGCGGATCGGCCCAGTCAAAGGCGATCCGTAAAATTTCAGGCCGGCTGCGGCTGGACCTTGCGCAGTACCGGGAGATGGCCGCCTTTGCCCAGTTCGGGAGTGATTTGGACAAGGCCACCCAGGACAAGCTGGCCCAGGGTGAGCGGCTTATGGAAGTGCTCAAGCAGCCCCAGTACTCACCCTATCCCCTTGAAGAACAACTGGTGATTCTATTTCTGGCTATCAACGGTTATCTGATGGATGTTAAGGTAGAAGATATTTCCTCCCTTGTTAAGGCCTGTCTGATTTATCTCAAAAACCACAACGCCGCTTTGCTGCGGAGCATAGCGGAAACCGGGACTGTTTCGGTGGATCAGGAAGGGGAACTGCGGAGCGCCATTGAATCGTTTAAGGAACTGAAGCGGGCCTAGGAGCCCGCGTTCGGTTGACAGGAGCAGGGGATTGGCGAATTTAAGGGATGTGCGCCTGCGGATGCGGGCCGTCAGGCAGACTCTCCAGGTTACCAAGGCGATGAATCTGATCTCTACCGCGAAACTGCGGAAGGGCCGGCGGATGCTTGAAGATACCGAGCCGTACTTCAATCGGATTCAGAAATCCATGTTTGATATTCTTTCAGGCGCGGGCAAAGTGGAAAGCGCTTTTTTCCGGGAGCCTGACCAGAGCAGGCCTTCCAATACCGTCATTGTGGCTATTACCAGTGACAAGGGACTCGCGGGGGGCTACAACGCCAATATTTTCCGTCAGGTAAACGATCTCTGCTCCAAAGTCAAAAACCCTATATTGATCCTCGTCGGGTCAATCGGATACCGTTACTTCGTTCATTCGCCTCATGTCATCCTGGAAAATTTTTCTTTCCGTTCGCAGATGCCTGTGATGGATCAGGCCAAGGAGATAGCCGATTATATCGTGTCACAATATCTTTGGGGAATGTTTGACGAAGTGCATGTCGTGTATACCCATATGTACAGCGTCATCAAACTGCTGCCTACTTCGCGGCAGATCCTTCCCCTGGACACAAAAAAAATCCAGGACGACCTCTCTAATATGGGAAACATTAAACGGGTAGAACTTCAGTTCGAATTTCTGCCCTCAAAAGAAGCGGTGTTTGACGCCCTGGTTCCGCTTTATATCAAAGGTATTCTTTACGGGTCAATGGTACAAGCCTATGTGAGCGAGCAAAGCGCCCGTATGTCCGCCATGGATGAGTCTTCCAGAAGCGCCGAGGATATGCTTGCCTTGCTGCAGATCAGTTACAACAGGACACGGCAGGCGGGCATTACCCAGGAAATGTCGGAAATTGTGGGCGGCTCCGCCGCTTTGAGCGATAAATAAGCCGCTTGCGCGGCGTCTCCGGTTTTCAGGCCAAAGCCCTGTAAGACCCGGGATTTAGAGGAGATTGCCGGATGGCAAATAAAGGATACATAACCCAGATAGTCGGTCCTGTTGTGGATCTGCGTTTTGAGCGGGGGCAGATTCCCGCCATTTTGAATGCCCTGCAGGTGAAGACCGGTGATGGCGGCCGGGGGCCGATACTGGAAGTGCTGCAGCACATCGGCGACAGCCGGGTACGCTGTGTGGCCATGGCCGCCACCGAGGGACTTTCCCGCGGACTTGAGGCCGAAGATACCGGCCGGCCGATCAGCGTGCCGGTGGGGCGGGAAGTGTTGGGCCGTATGTTCAATGTCATCGGCCAGCCGATTGACGATAAAGGCGCTTTTTCAGCCGGGGAGTACAGTTCCATCCACCGGCCTGCTCCGAGTTTCGAGGAACAACGCCCCGCGACGGAAGTGCTTGAGACCGGCATCAAAGTCATTGACCTCATCGCCCCCTACGCCAAAGGCGGCAAGGTCGGCCTCTTTGGAGGCGCGGGCGTGGGTAAGACCGTGGTCATTATGGAACTGATCCGTAACATTGCCACCGAACATTCGGGCTATTCGGTGTTCTCCGGCGTGGGTGAGCGTTCCCGTGAGGGCGCGGACCTCTGGAAAGAAATGAGCCAAAGCGGAGTTATCGATAAGACCGCCCTTGTCTTTGGTCAGATGAACGAGCCTCCCGGCGCGCGTATGCGGGTTGCCCTGGCGGGACTAACCATGGCGGAGCATTTTCGGGACAGGGAAGGTCAGAATGTGCTGCTTTTTATCGATAATATTTTCCGCTTCATTCAGGCCGGCGCCGAGGTTTCCGCCCTGTTGGGCCGCATCCCCAGCGCCGTCGGCTATCAGCCCACTCTGGCAAACGAGATGGGCAGCCTTCAGGAACGGATCGCCAGCACATCCAAAGGCTCAATCACCAGTATCCAGGCGGTCTATGTGCCTGCCGACGATCTTACCGATCCCGCGCCGGCCACAACTTTCGCCCATCTGGATGCTACCACCACCCTTTCCCGTAAAATCGTCGAGTTGGGTATCTATCCCTCGGTGGATCCCCTGGCCTCAAGTTCCCGTATCCTCGACGCGGCTGTGGTCGGCGAAGATCACTACAATACCGCCCGCCGGGCACAGCAGATCCTTCAGCGTTACAAAGAATTACAGGACATTATCGCCATCCTTGGCATGGACGAGCTTTCCGCCGAGGATAAACTTACCGTGTCCAGGGCGCGAAAAGCACAGCGCTTCTTCAGCCAGCCCTTCTTTGTGGCGGAAAAGTTTACCGGTATCCAGGGCCGTTATGTACCGGTAAAGGAAACCGTCAAGGGTTTCAAGATGATCCTTGACGGTGAGTGTGATTCGATTCCTGAGCAGGCCTTCTATATGGCCGGTGGTATAGAAGACGTGCTTGAAAAGGCCAAGGTGTAAGGAGTCTCCATGGCTGTGCTATTTAACTTTGAGGTGCATACTCCTTACCGGCTTTTTTTTTCAGGTAAGGTAGAGGGTATCACCCTTACCCTGGTGGACGGCGAAATTGGAGTATATGCGAAACATTCCCCTTTCACCGCTCCGTCTGTCAGCTGCATACTCCGTATCAAGGATTCCATGGGTAAATGGTCCCCGGCCTTTATAACCGACGGCATTCTGGAAGTAAAGGATCACAAAACGGTACTGATGGTTGACGCCGCCGAATGGCCCGAGGAAATTGACTGTGAGCGCGCTCTCGCCTCCAAACAGCAGGCCGAAAAAAGTCTTGAGTTGGCTGTGTTTAAGTTTGAGATCGACAAGGCAAAGTCAAAGCTGCGATACGCCGAATTCAGGCGAAAGGCCTGGGAACTGCGCGAGCCAAAAGCATAATAGTGCTCCTTCCCGCCTCAATTTTCTTACTGTTTTCCGGTTTTCCTGCAGCGGCTGCAGCCCAATACGTGTACATGGGCGCGCCGGTGGGGACGTTCAAACATCCTGGCAATGAGAATGTCGCTGTCCAGGAGGAAAGCGCCGCAGACCGGGCAGGTCCGTGTACGCGCACCGTCAAGACAATAGAAACAGCCCCGGATGTGCATGAACCGGTCCTTGCCGCCGGTAAGGGAGGGAAAGGCCATTGATTTGACCAATTCGCCCTTGTTCAGCCGGGCGGAACAGACCGGACAAACCTGGGGGTCCCCGGGAGAGCCGTCTCTATCGGGCTGCAGCCGGCCCCGGCGGCCCAGGTGAGATCCCCTCAATTGCCCGATTAAGAGGGTATAACCGAACCAGAGCAGCACGACGCCTATTATAACAAGAACCAGTATCTGTATGTATGAACTCATGATATACTAAACCTGTGGCAACCCTCTATATTATCGGTACGCCAATCGGAAATCTGGGAGATATCAGTTTCCGGGCGGCAGAAATCCTTAAAACAGCGGATTTGGTGGCCTGTGAAGACACCCGGCGGACCCTGAAACTCCTCGGCCGCCTGGGAATCCGGGTAAAGACGCTCTCCTGCCGCGCTCAGAATGAGAAATTTGCGGCGGAAAAGGTGATAGAAAAGCTGAATCAGGGGCAAACCGTGGCCTATGCCAGCGACGCGGGCACCCCCGCCCTGAGCGATCCCGGTGCGGTGCTGGCCCGGCTGGTGGCGCGCGCGGGACACCAGGTTATTCCCATTCCAGGACCTTCGGCCTTTGCATCCCTGGTAAGTGTGGCGGGCGGTATGGACAAAACCGTGGTTTTTGAGGGGTTTTTATCCCCCAAACCGGGCCGGCGGCGTTCCCGGCTGAGTGAATTGATGAGCCTGGACGCGGCTCTTGTCCTTTACGAGTCCCCCTTCAGGATTCTCAAGCTTTTACAGGATATTGCCGAAATTGATGGAAGCCGTTATATCTGCATTGGACGGGAAATGACTAAGGTCCATGAGGAGTATATTCGGGGTTCGGCGGCTGAAATTCTCGCTGATTTTACAAAAGAAAACAAAGAAATCGGTGAATTTTCAGTATATGTCTCTGGAAATAAATCCGATTAGCGTGTAAACTATTAATGCGAGGCAGCCGATAATTATATATAGGCAGGATGAGAGTATGACAATCGACAGGATAGGTCATTTAGATCCCATTCAGCCCGGCAAAAAGCCGGGACGGAATGAACATATACGGGAAGGCGATAAAACCGATTCCATAAACCTTTCTTCCGAGGCGCGGGAGAAGGCGGAACTCTATCAGGTTGTTGAGTTGATCAAGTCCGCCCCTGAAATGGAAAACAGCCGGATTGCTGAACTTCGGGAGAAGATCAATGATCCTGCATATATCAACGAAAAGATCCTAAACACCACGGCAGATAAAATTATGGACGCCTTCGGCCTATAGGCTTGCTGTAGAGCCATAAGCGGGCGGAATCCAGGCCTCTCTTAAACGAGGCGCCTCGGTTCCGCCTTTTTTGTAATGTCCGCGTTGAAAACTATTGTAACCTAAACAGAAAACACTGAATGGTTTGAGCTTGTGAATCGGACTATAGGTCCGCACCAACGGGCTGGAATTATCGGCTTTTCTCTGCTAAAATTCCCTCAACTACAGTTTCTTTCTACCGATAATGAAGGGATGTATTATTTCCAGCGGGATGGAGGAGACCATTTTGGCATATAAAAACGCGTTGTCTACTTATAGAGAGACCAGAATAAAGACGGCCGGCCAAGGGCAGCTTATCATTATGCTCTACGATGAAGCGATAAAACAGCTTGATCGGGGACTGGAATTGCTGGCCCTGAACAGTTCGGAGAAAAAAGACCCGTCCAGAATAGAACAAACAGGTAAGGCGATTATGAAAACCGAAGAGATCCTCACCGAACTGATGGTTTCCCTGGACTTTGATCAGGGCGGTGATATTTCCAGGAACCTGTTTTCCCTCTATACCTGGTTCAACCGGGAGCTTCTGGAGGCGAATATCAAGCAGGATACGGAGCGGATCAGAGCGGTAAGAAACATGATCGACGATCTGCGTTCCGCATGGCAGGTAATAGTGGGCAAAAACACTGTCGAGACCGCTAATCGCGAGGTTATAGGTATAAATATTGCCGGTTAGGAAGGAAAATATGGCTATTTCAGTTGACAACGCGATGGTGACGGGAACTGCGGCGCTTGTGGAAATCAGCCCCGGGGAACTTGCCCAGCGGGTAGCGGTTTTACGCCGTTTCAAGCTCTTGCTGCAGGAACAGCGGGAGCGGTTTTACTCCTATCTTGAGGTTCTGGACAAGCAGCAGGATATTATCGAATCAGGCGGCGCCGAGGAACTGCTCAGCCATGTCGAACTGGAAGAGAAGATCGTGGCGGATATTTTCTCAATACAGAAAGTCATCGATCCTTTGGATAATCTGTACCACGCGATTATCTCCGGTACCGGCCCTTCAGGCGGGAAAACCGGCCTCCCGGTCGAAGGCGCGGACGAAGTTTCGAGTCTCAAAGCCGCCCTGGAAGATCTGAAAAATGAGGCGGTGATCCGTTCCTCCCAAAACAGGGAACTCCTCACCAAGCGGATGGTGGAACTCCGTTCCGAGATAACAGCCCTGCGGAACAACCCCTACGCCGCAAACGTCAGGCGCTCCTCCTTTTCCAACAACGGTATGGCCTCACTGGTGGACATCGAAGGCTGATACCGGCATAAAACAAGCGGTACTTCATTGTATCACGTCTTTCCCTGGGGATATTTTTAAATGATGTTGCCCCGGGCGAAAAGCGGGGGAATCTTCGGGGATTATCCCCTGACCTGGGAGCGGTATTTTATAGGGGAAACGCCCATGATTTTCTTGAAGAGCCGCGAAAAATAGTAGGGGTCCTCGATTCCATAGGCAAGGGCAATGTCTTTAACCGGCAGATCGGAAAAGTACAGGTCCTGGGAAGCTGCCTGCATCTTGATACGCAGGAAGTATTCTATGGGGGCGTAACCGGTTGCGTTTTTGAACAAATTATGCAGATGGGAGGGACTGAACCGCGACGCCCGGGTCAAATCATCCAGGGTGATCACTTCGTGAAGGTGTTTTTTCATAAAAACAATGGTATCCTTAAGACCAAGACTGCCGGCAGTGGTGAGTTGGATTTCAGATTCCTTGCCGGCGCATAAAGTCATGCCGAGGATCGTTCCTACCAGTTGGCACAGGTAAAAATATTCCTCATGCTTCCAATGTGTTTTCAGCAGGGTAAAACATTGGCGGAATAATTCTTTGAATTTTTCCCCAAAAACATCGGATACCGTGATGGGGACATATTGAGAAACCATCGTATACCAGGGCCGGAACAGGGCGCCCCGGATGTGAACCCAAAATATACTCCAGGGGTTTATCTCGGAAGCCCCGTATTTATGGGGCGTATCAGGGGGAATGACCGTAAGCTGTCCCGCCGAAATGGTTTTTGTTTCTCCCCCGTTAAGCGAATAAAAACCGGACCCGGCGCTGCAATATATCAGAATGGCGGTTTTGCACCCCTGGGGCCGCTGCCGGAAATGATAAGCCGCATGGGGAAAATAGCCGATATCGGTGACTACCAGCGACCGGAATAATTCGTCACTCTCCAGCTGCGCAAGAAATTTATCGGGCAGGACAAAGAGATACTCGTTCTGAAAACCGTCCGCTTTCTGCGGATTTTCAATTTTTTCCATAACCATATTATACCATACTGTTTTATTTCGCAATGAGAAGATGTAATATAATCCATTATAATGGATAAAATAATACATGGTAAATATAAAACAAGTGATGGTAAAATAAAATCCTAACGGGGGATATCCCCCGATTATTTTCCGTAGGAGGAAGAAAATGAAAAAGCTTTTTTTGATGTTATTGATTAGTTTGCTATTCGTCAGCATGGTCAGTGCTGGCGGGCAAAAAGCTGCATCAAATTCCGGGAAAGTAGTAGTGGCATTTTCCCAGATGGAAATGAACAACGCCTGGCGTGTAGCGGAAACGGCGTCGATTCGCGCCGAAGCTCAGAAACGCGGAATTGAACTGATCTATACCGATGCCCAGGGGGACACCGCCAAACAGGTTTCGGATGTGGAAGACATTATTGCGAGAAAGCCGAATGTGATACTCCTTGCTCCAAGGGAGTACGAAGGCCTTGCTCCCGCCCTCGCGGCAGCAAAAAGAGCAGGTATTCCCCTTATTTTGATTGACCGTGACGCGCAAGGAGAACCGGGCGTTGATTACGCTTCCCTTATAAGCGCGAATTTTATATGGGAAGGCCAGCAGTGCGCCCAGGTCCTGGTTAAGCGATTTGGAACAAGCCAGGAGGTCAATGTTGTCCAGATAACCGGTACCCCCGGATCGTCCGTTGCCATTGATCGGCAGAAAGGCTTTGAAGACGAGCTTACCAAATACCCCAACTTTAAAATTATTGCCACCCAGAACGGCGAGTTCACCCGCTCAATCGCACAGAATGTAATGTCGAATATTGTCCAGTCCCAGGGCGGGAGGATCAATGCGGTTTATGGTCATGATGACGAGTGTGCGATCGGCGCCCTCCAGGCGCTCAAGGCAGCCGGGTTTAAACCGGGGGCGGATATAGCCGTTGTCGGCGTTGGCGGATTCAAAGACGCCGCGCTTCTGATTCAGCAGAATGAGATGGACGCGACCATATTGTGCAGCCCGTTCTTTGGACCCACTGCCTTCGACGCCGCCGAAAAATTGGTAAGAGGCGAGAAGCTGCCGACTTTTATTCAAAACCCCGGCAGGGTCATTGATAAATCAAATGTTGACGCCTATATGCCCGACGCATTTTAAGGCTCCGTATATTCTTGTATAATAATATTCTTGTGGAAGGGGGGAACGGGGTTTCCCTCTTTCGTAAATTTAAGGTTTAACCATGTCCGATGATTATATTATTTCGATGCAAAATATAAACAAGCGGTTTCCCGGCGTAACGGCACTTGATAATGTCAGCTTTCGTATTAAAAAGGGCGAGGTTCATGTGCTTATGGGAGAGAACGGCGCCGGTAAATCTACGTTGATAAAAATTCTCACCGGTATTTATAAGCAGGACAGCGGCAGTATTTTTTTTGACGGTCGTGAATTTACGCCGAACAGCGCCCTTGAAGTTCAGCGCGCGGGGATAAGTACTATTTATCAGGAGATAAGCCTTATTCCGCAGCTTCCGGTGGCGGAGAATATCTTTATCGGCAGAGAAATAAAAACAAAAGGAGTAATTGACTGGAAAACTACCAGAGACAGGAGCCGGGATTTACTTAAAGGGCTTGGTCTTGATATTGATGTTACCCGTCCCCTCAGCAGTTACGGAACGGCGATACAGCAGATGACCGCTATCGCCAGGGCTATCTCAATTGACGCAAAGTTAATTGTAATGGACGAACCTACATCTTCACTGGATGAGGATGAGGTTAACGTATTATTTGGCGTGATACGAAAATTAAAAGCGGAAGGTATTGCTATTCTTTTTATTTCACACAGACTTAGTGAGGTTTTTGAAATATCGGATAAAATAACCATATTAAGAGACGGACAGCTTATCGGAGAATATGAAACAAAGGCCCTGACCCACGAAGAGTTAATTTCAAAAATGGTCGGCCGGGATGCCGCGGCAATACTTGGACGTGGCAAGGGCCGTAAAGACAAAACGTTCGATGAATTTATCCGGGTCGAAGGGATTACCAGCGGGCTCAAACTACGAGGATTACATATAAGCATCGGGAAAGGCGAAGTAGTCGGATTAGCGGGCCTGCTTGGTTCGGGCAGAACGGAATTTGCGCGGATCTTATTCGGCGTTGACAGGTATAATATGGGCAGTATTATTATCGACGGGAAGCCCGTTAAATTTCGTGTTCCCAGGGACGGCATAAAATGGGGCTTTGCTTTCTGTTCTGAAGATAGAAAAACGGAAGGGATTATTCCTCATTTATCGGTTAAAGATAATATACTGATCGCCAATTTAAATAAAACAAGTCGTTTTGGAATTCTCGTAAAATCCAGACAAAATGCCATGGTTGACGAATATATACAAACCCTCAAGATAAAGACCCCAAGCCGGGAACAAAATATCATGAACCTTTCGGGAGGAAACCAGCAAAAGGCTATTCTTGCCCGATGGTTATGCCTTAAACCCCGGCTTGTTATTATGGATGAGCCGACCCGGGGCATTGATATCGGGGCCAAACGGGAAATTGAGGCGTTGATACGGCACATGGCGGAAGAGGGTATCAGCATATTATTTATATCTTCCGAATTTGAGGAATTGATCAGAAATTGTGACCGGATAGAAGTGATCCGCGAAGGCGTCAATATGAAAACCCTTACCGGCGCCGATATCACAGAGAAAAACATTATCCATTCAATCGCGGACGCCGGTACCGCGGGGATGGAGGACGATCATGATTAACATAAGAGCAAACGCGATTTTAACAAAGTATGGCACGGGTATAGTACTCCTGGGCATGGTGATATTAAACATTGTTATAACGCCGAATTTTGTGCATATTAATACCCTCTGGAATATCCTGCTGCAGTCATTCCCGGTAATGATGATAGCCATCGGAATGACTTTTGTAATTGCCACTGGAGGCATTGATATCTCCGTGGGTTCAACCATGGCCCTGTCTTCCATTGTCCTGGCAAAATTTTTAATCCAAAGCAATTTTTCTTTTGGCCTTTCTTTGGCCCTTGCCCTCGGCGCCGCCCTTTTGTTCGGACTGTTTAACGGCGTACTGGTAGGGGTGTTTAAATTTCAACCTATTGTGGCGACCCTCATTTTAATGATTTCGGGCAGGGGTATTGCCCAGTTGTTTAACGATGGTGTTGTTATTTCTTTCTATGGTGACGCCTACGCGGCCATAGGCTTGTATAGAATCGGAGGAATAATTCCGATTCAGGTTGGCGTTATTGCCATAGTGACCGTTATTGCCCTTTTTATCTTAAAGAAAACTACCTTTGGGTGTTATATACAGGCGGCGGGTGATAATATACGGGCATGTTATCTGGCGGGAATAAATACCGTTTGGATAATAATTTCCGTGTATATTATAAGCGCTCTGCTTACGGGATTGGCGGCTTCCTTTGAAACAATGCGAATGTTGTCTGCGGATCCGAATAATATTGGTAAGGCTATAGAGCTGGACTGTATCGCCGCCGTGGCGGTAGGCGGTACCTCAATGTCAGGCGGCAGGGCCAGGATCATAGGGACAATAATCGGTACGCTCATCATGCAGTTGATAACGACCATGGTTAATATGAACAACGTGCCCTATGCGTTTTCACTGATAATTAAATCAGCAATAATTGTTTTTGCCCTTTATTTGCGGAAGGACGCATTGTGAGGATACATAATCCAATGAATAATCATAAGTATACTGCGATAAAAAGATTCATCACCGAAAACGGAGCTTTTATAGCCTTAGGGCTCATGATATTGGTTGCATCGTTCATTTACAGGGAATTTTTTACCTACAGTAATTTAAGTAATGTCCTGCGTCAGACAAGCATGGTAGGGCTGGTTTCCATTGGCATGACACTGGTGATACTGACCGGGGGAATTGATTTGTCCGTAGGCGCGGCCGTGGCTCTTTCGGCAATAATCGCCGCTAAATTATCTGTTTATGGACTGGTTCCGGCTATGCTGATGTCTTTGCTGACGGGGATTGTTATAGGCAGTGTGAATGGTTTTATCGTAAACAATTTTAAGATCGTACCTTTTATCGCGACATTGGCGGTACAGATGGCGATCCGGGGTATAGCATACCTCTTGACCGATATGAGGTCCATAGCGGTAGACCGGTCGGCCGAAACGTTTATCGCGCTTGGGCGCGGTTATTTTATCGGCATTCCTATTCCGGTTATTATTTTTCTGGCAGCCGCATTCCTGATGATTTTTGTTACCCGCAGAACAAGTTTTGGCCGCAGTGTTTATGCGATAGGCGGCAATGAGGATGCGGCTCGAATGATGGGTTTGCGGGTCAAGCAGAATAAAATGTTAGCATATGTAATAACGGGATTTTTCTCCGCTCTGGCTGGTGTTATCTTATGCGCCCGCCTTGGGGCCGGACAGCCTGTCAGCGGGGATGGATGGGAGATGGATGCCATAGCTTCTGTAGTCATAGGCGGGACCTTGCTTTCGGGCGGAGTGGGAGGCGTGGGCCCTACTATCTGCGGGGTTTTGATTATTGGTTTTACAAAAAACATCATTAATTTACAGGGAGATATTAATTCTTATTGGCAGAAAATTGTAACTGGTCTAATTCTGCTGCTGGTTATCATAGCCCAAAACAGATCGGGGAAAAAGGAGGCCTTATAATGACTACCCTCAATCTCAAGGCAGTGGAAATGACTGAACAAATTATGGAAAGCCTGGAAAGAAAAGGGCTTATTATACGTCTTTGCCCCGGTCATGACGAACTGGATAGTCCTTCCGGGGAAACCTTGTGGAAATTGATATATGAACCAAAAGAGGGATACGGTCCGCACCGGCTTATAACCGTTGCCGTAAACCGAGAGGAATTCGCAGGCTTCGGGACACATCCTGACAATGAAGAGTTTTGGCTCCTCGGCAGCAGCGATACCCAGCCGATGTATCTGGTAATTTCGTTTCTTACTGAGGAAACGCTGGCGGAAAAAATAAGCGCCGGTATTCTGGAAGAAAATGATTTTATCGCGTTACACATAAAGTATAATGATCCACAGGTAAGCTTTTTTGTTATGCGCGCCGGCGTGCCTCATGGAGAGGCAATCATGGATCGGGGCAGGCATCCGGCGTCATTTTATGTTACCGAAAGCCTTAATCTGCCGCTTAATCTTACCCAATTCGGAAATTATCAAATTAAGATATGCGGTACGTAGCACCAATCTGTAACACAAACGGCTGCAAGGGGAAGTGAAATGGCAGAATTGAGCATCTACGAAAAGAAAGTATCTATCCCAACCTACGGCGTTGGGGAACAAAACAAGAATCCCATGTTTTTGGAGAAGCGGGTATATCAGGGAAGTTCCGGGAAAGTCTATCCGTACCCTATCACGGACAGCATTGGTGATGAAAAACAGGAAAAAGAATATAGTATTGTATTCATTGAAAATGAATATTTGCAGATACAGATAATGCCCGATATCGGCGGCCGAATATACCGGGCCCTTGATAAAACAAATAACTACGATTTTGTTTATTATAACCGGGTCATAAAGCCGGCGCTGGTTGGGCTTACCGGCCCCTGGATCTCCGGGGGGATTGAATTTAACTGGCCGCAGCACCATCGTCCGAATACCTTTGGCACGGTTGAGTATACTATCGATGATTCCCATGATGATTATAAAACGTTCTGGTTCAGTGAGCGGGACCGGCTTTACGGAACCAGGGCGTCTACAGCCATAACGCTGAGAAAGGGCTCCGCCTATATCGAAATTCATACCGGATTATACAACCCCACCAGCGAACCCCAGTCTTTCCTCTGGTGGGCCAATCCGGCGGTACGGGTACATGATGAAACTCAGTCGATATTCCCCCCCGACGTACACGCGGTGATGGATCACGGGAAGCGTGACGTATCCCGATTCCCCATAGCCACCGGGGTGTATTATAAAATGGATTATTCCCGGGGAGTCGATATTTCCCGGTACAAAAATATTAAAGTCCCCACATCCTATATGGCATATTCTTCAAAATATGATTTTGTCGGCGGGTATGATTACCGGGTGGACGCGGGGGTCCTCCACGTGGCGGATCATCATATTTCACCCGGAAAAAAACAGTGGACCTGGGGCTGTGGTGATTTTGGCAGGGCCTGGGATCGCAACCTCACCGACGAGGACGGTCCCTATGTCGAGCTTATGACCGGCGTGTACACCGACAATCAGCCCGATTTTACCTGGCTTGCGCCCTATGAACACAAAAATTTTACCCAGTATTTTTTGCCTTATAAAAAAGCCGGTATGGTAAAAAACGCCAACAAGGATCTGGTTTTAGGAATGCAGCGGAAAGATGACGCGGTTTCCATCACCCTGTACGCCTCGAAGCATATAGCCGCCGCGATAGTCCGGGTTTACGCGGAAGAAAAAGTTTTCTTTGAGGATACTACGGTTCTTTCCCCGATGGATATTTATGAAAAAACCACAGCCCTTTCCCCCGGTACAGGCTCTCTCACCGTCAGGGTTGAAGCCGCCGGGATTGCCCCGCTGGAGTACCGGGAGGAGGCCGACACCCTGGAACCGCTGCCCGAACCTGCCAGGATGCTGAGAAATCCAAAGGATATTCCCGATAATGAGGGCCTCTATCTGGCGGGGTTGCACTTGGAACAATACCGCCACGCAACCTATGAACCCGACGCTTACTATTTGGAGGGGCTCGCCCGGAATCCGCAGGATACCCGTATTAATAACGCCTACGGTAACCTGCTGTTCCGCAGGGGCGACTTTCCCGGTGCCCTCTCCTGTTTTGAGGCGGCGAAGCAATCAATAACCCGGCATAATCCCAATCCGGAACGGGGGGAGGTCTTTTATAATCTGGGCAAAGCCCAGGAAGCGCTGGATGAGGAGGACGCGGCCTTTGACGCGTATTATAAAGCGGCCTGGTCCGGCGATTATAAGGGAAAGGCGTATTTAAAACTGGCACAAATTTCCTGCCGCAGAAAACAGTACAGCGCCGCGCTGGAATTTGCCCAGGAGTCCCTTTATGAGGGATGGTGGAATTTCAAGGCGCGGAACATTCTTGTTATCGTCAATCGTATCCTGGGGAACAGGGAACGATCCCAAGAGATCCTTCTGGAAACCCTCCGGGCCGATCCGCTTGATTTTGTCGCTCATTATGAAATGGCAAAAGCAGACAGGACGTATAATAATTCATCATCCTTGAAAGATACCTACCGGCGTATTCTCCGGGACGATCCCCGGAACTATATTTTTCTCGCGGCCTCTTACGCGGAACTCGGCTTCTACGATGAAAGCATACCCATAATCAAAGAGTACCTCCATGCCGTTCATTCCGCCTATGCGCTTTGCTTTTACTATCTTGCCTTCTGGCTTGAACGGAACAATGACGGTGAAGCGCAGGCCGCCTGGGAGGAAGCGGCCCGGGCGGACAGTAAATATTGTTTTCCCAATACCCTTGAAGACTGGCAGGTTTTGTGCAGGGCCGTAGAAGCGAATCCCGCCGATTCCTTTGCCTGGTACTATGCCGGCTGTTTTCTCTACGATAAAAAAAGGCATCACGAAGCCGCGGTTATGTGGGAAAAATCAAAATCCCTCAGAACGGATTTTCCTACGGTCCATCGAAACCTTGCCCTTTATTACGCCAATAAACGGCATGATTATAACCGGGCGGAAACAGAACTTGAAAACGCCTTTAATCTTGATAAAACCGACGCCAGGGTCTTCTATGAACTCTGTGAGCTGCATAAGAAAACGGGGATGCCCCTGGAGGATCAGCTCCGGTTATATGAACGGCATTATGATCTCGTGGTAAAGCGGGATGACCTCTCCGTTTCCTACGCCGAACTTCTCAATGCCCTGGGACAGTACCGCAAGGCCCTCGGCATACTCTGTTCCCGTACATTTCATCCCTGGGAAGGGGGGGAGGGGAAGGTTCCCGCCCGGCATAGAGAGGCCCGCATTGGGATTGCCCGGGCGCTTATACAAGAGGAAAAATACGAAGAAGCGGTATCCGAATTGGAAAAGGCGGCGATATACTATGATAATTTCGGCGAAGGAAAACTGCCGAACACCGGGGAAAACGATATTTACTATTATATGGGCCTGGCGTTGCGGCCTGTCGACGCTGCCCGTTCCAGGGAGTGTTTTATCAAGGCTTCGGAGGGTGAAGCCGAACCGGCGGACGCCAGGTACTATAACGATCAGCCGCCGCACCTGATCTATTATCAGGGGCTTGCCCTGAGCGCCTTTGGAGACGAAGACGCGGCGCGGTCCCGGTTTAACAAACTGGTCTCCTGTGGCGAGACCCAACTCTTTAAAAAACAGGCTATGGATTACTTTGCGGTAAGCCTGCCGGATTTCCTGGTCTTTGACGCGGATATCGATAAAAACAACAAGGTCCACTGTTATTACCTGGCTGCCCTGGGTTATATGGGATTGGGCAATAAGGAAAAGGCGCGGACGGCGTTCCGGAACGCGCTTGACCTTTCCCCCAATCATTATGGGGTTTTGCGGCATATACAAGATCTATAGAGAGGCGCTCTCAAAACTTCAGTTTTGAGAAGCGACCGCTTAAAAATACCGCCGGATACGTCCCGTTTGTACGGCGTCCAGATTTTCCCGCTCTGAAGGCTGAAAGACGCGGTTTCAGGTAGTTTTTTGAGGGAAGACACGCAAAAACTCCTGTTCCCTGTTGCCTTTTCATTTGTAACTTGTTATATTTGATGTTACCGACCGGTCGTTAACTATGACAAAAGCGGAAATCATACGGGCGGCCTTTAAGGTGTGGGGCCGTTCTTTTTATCAGAATACCAGTCTCAGTCAGCTTGCCCGGGAACTGGGGGTGAGTAAGCCCGCCTTGTATCGCCATTTTTTGAGCAAGCAGCTCCTGATGGACGCTATGACAGCATATTTTTTTGATGATTTCGCCGGTTTTATCCGGGCGGACTTTGCGCGGGCCGCTCAAAACAAGGACAGGACGGAAGGCATTTTCATCATGCTTCGGGTCGTTACCAGGTACTACGCCCAGAATGAGGAAACATTTATCTTTTCCCTGATGAAAGTGTATGACTGGAATACGGACCAGTATACCACCCCGGAGTGGCTCAAGCGCCGGAGCGTGGATATGGATGTGTTCCAGCATATTATCAAAACGGAGTATACCGCGGAGTCTTTGTTGCTGCGGCTGATGTTTGCCACGCTGATCTTTTTTGTAGCGCATTTTCATAAAATCGGCAAAGCCTGTGCCAATTCTTCGGGAGAGGAGGGGATTCAAAAAATAATCGCTTTGGTATCTGAAATTATAGCGGGCGGCCTTGGGTATACCAGAGTGGAGGTAGACGGCCTGCGTTACGGGGAACTGGAAAGCAGGGTGATGGAGACGGTACAGAATGTGGAGGATGAACCGCTGCTCAAGGCGGTGGCCGAAGCGGTGGCAGAGGCCGGTCCCTGGAAAGCGTCCATGGATATGGTGGCCCGCCGCTCGGGCCTTTCCAAAAGCAGCCTCTACGGGCATTTCAAAAACAAACGGGCTATGCTGCGCCAGCTTTTTATCACCGAGTTCAAACGGATCATCGCCTTTGCGCGGCAGGGGATTAGCCTGTCCGCCGCGCCGGATGAACAGCTCTACCTGGGGGTTTTCTCCATAGCCGTGTATCTCCGTTCACGGCCGGAAATCCTGGTCGCTTTGGACTGGATGCGTACTCTCAGGCTGGACCTGGACAAGGCTGAAAAGGAACAATCGAATTTTTTCAGTCTTTTTGAGGATATTGACATCGGAACCTTGCCGGACGGGGAAGAGCCCGGCTATGGGGGAGAAAAACAAGAGCTTTTCCATTGGATACTATTTCTCCTCATCGGTATATTGATGTGGCGGTCCGGAGGACGGGCTTTGGGGGATGTACGAAACAGCGATATCAGGGACCTGTACCGTTTCTTGACCATGGGTCTCAACGGCTTTAAAAAATTTTGAAAAAAAGGTATACTGTTTTTAATCGCTATATATGGCGGAGCGAATGTAAGCGCCGCCTGAGGATTACCGGTCGCGTGTTATGCGGGCCGAAAGAAGGAGTCTTGATGAACTTCGAAAAACGGAATACCGGCGGGCATAGAGGTTTGCCGCCGGTCTTGATTGTGCTGCTGGGCATTTTGTGTGGCGCGGCGCTGCCGGCGCAGTCCGTACGGATGCAACTGAGCCCTGATGAGGCGGTTTCGCTGGCTATACAAAACAATCTCGCCCTGGAATCCGCCAGGGTAACGTCAGGCGTCAAAAAGCGGGCCTCGGATTATTCGTGGAATCAGTTTATCCCCAATGTGACTATGGGGGCGAGCCTGATTTTGGATAATGAAAAAAATACCGCCAGCGCTCTCGCGGGCTTTCCCCCGGGTGTACCTGTACCCGGCGTGGGCACGATGTATGAGAATGTGATTCAGGTTTCGCGGGATCTGTCACAATGGCATATAGGCGCTTCTATTCAAATGTCTCTCAGTATCAGCGCCGCGATGTTCGAAAACATGAAGCGGCTCAGGCTGGATTATGAGGGAGGTCTCCTCAGTTACGAGAAGGCAAAGGCCCAGATAGAGCGGGATGTGCGGAAAAGCTATTACAATATGCTCCTCATGCAGGAAAATATTGCCCTGTTCCAGGAAAATTTTGATGCCGCCGGACGGCGGGTAGAAATGGCCCGTGCGAATTACAACGCCGGTCTCGCCCCTGAACTTACCCTGCTCCAGGCGCAGGTAAACATGGAAAACATGAAGCCCAGTATCGACAGAGTCGAAAGTCAGCTCAAGCTCGTTATGGCCCAATTCGCCATGAACCTGGGGCTGCCCTACGATACCCAGTTTGAGCTGATACCTGTTGAGGCGGAAACGGATTTTATTTCCATAGATATGGCGGATCTGATCTCGAAAGCCGCTTCGGGAAGGCCGGACATCCAGGAACTGAAGCAGACTATCCAGATAGCCCAGAGCGCCCGGAAAGCGCTGGTTTACGGATTGACGCCGGCCTTAAGTTTAAGCTGGAACATCACCCCGGTTTTTGGAGGGGACCCCTGGAAGGATAGCTGGGCCGACAGCGATCTTTGGCAGAACACCGGTTCCTTCACCATTGCGCTGGGATTTAAACTGCACAGCTTGTTTCCCTTCAGTGTGGATTCTCAGGGGATTAAGGATATGGACGATCAGATCAGGATCGCCAGTATAGGCCTTGCCCAGGCAATCCGGGGGACCGAGATTGAGATTTACAATACGGTGCTTTCACTGGAGCAGATCAGGACTACTACGGAAGCCCAGGTACAGACGGTGAATCTGGCGGAACGGACTTACCGCCTGACCGAACAGGCGTACCGGGCGGGATTACAGGATCTGCTTGAGATGCAGAACGCGGAACTGTCCCTCAGGCAGGCCCGGACCCAGATGCTGGAACAGCAGTTCAACTACCTGAACGGCCTTATCGACCTTGAATATTCCATCGGGGTTCCCTTTGGGACCCTCGGTTCCAGGAGAAATTAATGAAATTAACCGTTTCGTATAGCGATATAAACCGCCGCCGGGCCGCGGCTGTCGTGGCCCTGGCGATTTTGCTGCTTCCGGCTTTCTCCGGCTGCGAGCGGATACGGGAAGCCTACAGTGGAAACCGGCCTGGGGGGCCTCCCGGCGCGCCCAACTCTCAGGAAGCGGTGATTTTCGCGGTGAATACTACCACCGCGGTACAGGGCCAGATCCGGGATTATATTGCCCTTTCAGGCGACATTATCGCCGGGTCCACCGTGGACACCTATTCCGAAGCCGCAGGCAAGATAACCCGTGTATATGTAAGCGTGGGGCAGTGGGTGAACAGGGGAGCGCCTATCGCGGCGGTGGATCCTTCCCGGCCCGGAATGACTTACCGGGTCAGCGTCGCTACCGCTCCCATCAGCGGGACGGTCGTGACCCTGCCCGCCCAGGTGGGAATGACCATCAGTCAGTCGGTGCCGCTGGCCCGGATTTCAGGCGGCGGCGCTTTGGAGATACGGCTCTATGTGGCGGAGCGCTTCATCTCGAAAATGGCGATGAATCTGCCCTGTGAGATTACCCTGGATGCCTGGCCCGGCGAGGTCTTCCAGGGCAGCATCAGTGAGGTGGCCCCCACCGTGGACCCCGCTTCCCGGACCATGGAGATACGGGTTAACGTGAATAACGCCGGCTCGAGACTCAAGGCGGGAATGTTCGCCAAGGTACGGGTCATCACTGAACGAAAAGAAAATATCGTGAAGATACCCGCCTCGGCGATGCTTGACCGTTTTGGGGAACAGTACGTCTTCGCGGTTGACCGGGCCGGTACGGCGGGATCGGTGGCCCGGAAAAGGGTGATCGTGCCGGGCATACTCATCGACGGGGCGCTGGAAGTACAGCAGGGCCTTTCGCCGAATGAGGAGATTATTGTCCGGGGCCAAACCCTTCTGGAGGACGGTTCCCGGGTCAATATTATAGAACAGCTTGCGCCCCTGGCAGCCAATTAGCCGGTTAAAAGGAGTTACTTATGAGTTTTGCCAAAACAGCGGTTTCGCGGCCCACCACTATATTTATTGTTTTTGTACTCCTTCTCGGGTTGGGGGTTTTTGCCCTGCTGAATCTCCCTATCGATCTTTTCCCCGAAATTAATCCCCCCTACCTGGTGGTCTATACCTCTTATACCGGGGCGGGACCGGAAGAAGTGGAACGCTCGGTAACCCGTGTTTTAGAGACGGCTCTCACGGGTGTTTCCGGCCTGGAAAATATTACTTCCACCTCTTCCAAGGGTTCGGGTATGGTGATCATGGAGTTCACCTACGGAACCGATCTGGTGGACGCGACCAATTCGGTCCGGGACGCCCTGGAACGGATACGGAACTATATGCCCACCGGGACCGATACGCCGGTGATCTTCCGCTTTGATCCCTCCATGATCCCCATCATGGGCCTTACGGTAACGGGAAACCGTTCTCCGGAAGAGCTTCGGGAATTAACCGAGGACACGATCATCCCCCGGATAGAACAGACTCCCGGTGTGGCTACCGCCTCGGTAAACGGGGGACGGGAGAAGATCATCCGGGTAGAGGTTCCCCAGAGCCGGCTTGAAGCCTACGGCCTGACGGTGACTCAGATTCAGCAGATGCTGGCAGCCCAGAATATGCAGACCGCCGCGGGAACCATTACCGAGGGGGGGCTTTCCTACATCCTCACCACTATGGGGGAATATACTTCTATAGATGAGATCAAAAACACGGTAATCTCCTACAAAGGTGGGGGAATATCCGCCGCGGGCCAGGTGGAAATGCCCCGGTCGGTGTACCTGCGGGACATCGCCGATGTATTCGAAGGTTTCAAGGAAGAAACCAGTACGGTCTATGTCAACGGTCAGCCTTCGGTGATGATGCAGGTCCAAAAGCAGAGCGGGAAAAATTCGGTCCAAACCGCTCGAGAATTACGAGCCCGGCTTACCCGGATGACACGGGAGCTTCCCCAGGACATTAAGATCATCGAGCGCTTTAATACCACCGATCAGATTGAAAATTCCCTGAATCAGGTTGTCTCAGCCGGTCTCTCCGGCGCCTTCCTGGCGGTACTGATCCTCTTCATATTCCTTCGTTCCATAAAACCAACGCTGATTATCGGTATCAGCATCCCTGTATCTATTATTGTTACCATAATGATGATGTACTTTGCGGGGCTTACCATGAATATGATGACCATGGCGGGGCTGGTTTTGGGAATAGGGATGCTGGTAGATAACTCCATCGTTATACTGGAAAATATCTACCACTACCGGGAGAAAGGGGCTAAGCTGGGGACTGCGGCGGTACTGGGGACTTCGGAGATGATCGTCGCCATCGTCGCCTCTACCCTGACTACGATCTGTGTCTTCGCCCCCCTGGTGGCTTTTCAGGGAATGTTGGAAATGGCGGGGGAAATGTTTGCGGGGCTTGCCTTTACCGTGGTCATAAGCCTGACGGTTTCCCTGGCGGTGGCCGTCTTCCTGGTTCCCGTACTTTCAAGCCATTACCTTCCTTTGGTGACCCGGAAGCAGAAGCCTGTCACGGGATTTCTCGCCCCCATAGACCGGGTGATGGACCGTTTCTTTGTCGCCCTGGAAAACATGTACCGCAGGGCCGTAGATCGGGTCTTGAGGCATAAACTCATCGTCATTGGTTTGATCCTGCTTCTCCTTATTGGGAGTATCGTTATGATCCCCGTAATTGGCTGGGTCTTCATGCCTGAACAGGCGGCGGATAATGTGTCGGTTACGGCGAATCTGCCTATGGGGACCCCGCTTCCTGAAACCGAGGCGGTCCTCCGCCAGCTGCAGGGCGTGGTGGAGCGGGAAATTCCCGATGACGCCTACAGGCAGCTTGTACTCAATGTCGGCGGCGGCGGTATGATGGGCAGGGGAGGCGGAAGCAACTCAGGTTCCCTGCGCATAGACCTTCCCAAGTTTGACGAACGGATCCTTTCCGCCGACGAAATTAAAGCAAAACTCCGGACCCATTTTAATGAATTCCCGGGGGTGTCGTTTTCCTTCGGCGGCGGCGGTATGATGATGGGGAGTGGAAACCCGGTGGACATAGTCCTCAGAACCGACGATCTGGTAAAGGGCAAAGCGACTGCGGAAAAGATCGCGGCGCTGTTAAGAGAACGGATCCCCGAAATCAGGGAACCCCAGGTGGATCTCAAGGATGGGCTTCCCCAGATCGAGATAGAACTGGACCGGGATCGTCTATACGCCCTGGGGCTTAACACCTTTACGGTGGGGAACGAGATCAAGGCTGCGGTGGACGGCATCACCGCCACCCGGTACAAAAGCGGGGGCCACGATTACGATGTGGTGCTGATCCTCGCCGAGGCGGACCGGAGTACCAGGCCCGCGCTGGATCACATCTTTGCCACCAGTCAGACGGCGGGACGGGTACCCCTTTCCAGCTTTGCTTCATACAGGGAAGGTACGGGACCCATGACCATAAACCGGGAGAACCAGAGCCGGGTCATTCATGTAACCGCCGGGGCGGAGACAGGAACGAAACTCAACCAGCTTGAGGACAAGGTCCGCTCCCTTATCACCGCCGAAATCCCCGCGGAGGATGATCTGATCATCGAATATGCCGGGGATAACGCGGATATGATGAAGATGATGCGCCGTTTTATACTTATCTGTCTGGTAGCGGCTTTTCTGGTTTTCGGGGTAATGGCCAGTCTCTTTGAATCCTTCCGGGACCCCTTTATCGTCATCTTTACCATACCCCTTTCGGTGATCGGCATTGTGGCGATTTATCTTATGACCGGAACTACCTTTAATATCCTCACCGCCGTGGGACTGTTAGTCCTCATGGGCGTTATCGTCAATAACGGTATAGTCCTGGTCGACTACACCAACCTGCTCCGCAAGCGGGGGCTTTCCCTCCATGACGCCTGCGTGGAAGCCGCGGGGAATCGCCTCAGGCCCATTCTCATGACCACCCTGACTACCATCCTGGGCCTCGTGCCCATGGCCTTCTTCCCCGGCGAAGGTTCTGAAATCGTATCCCCCATCGGCATGACCGTGCTGGGGGGACTTTCCTTCGGTACCCTGATGACTCTCTTCCTCATGCCTACCATATATGCGATCTTTAACAAACGTTCCGATGAACGGATGGTCAAGGCCGAGGCCCGGCGTGAGAGAATCGCCGCCGGAGAGGGGCGGGCCAGGAAGCGGAAAAAGGCCAAGCGGGATCAACTGACGGGATCGGAAATTGCCCTTATCGCGGACCCGGAGGGGAAAGTATGATAATTCGCGTTGAGATAATTGCCAACCATTCGGTCGAGGAAAATATCTTTGAGGCCCTTGCCAAAGAACAGTTGGGCAAGCATTATACCAAATTTCCCAGTATTCTGGGAGCCGGATCCTCCGGTCTCCGGATGGGAGACTCTATCTGGCCCGAGGAAAATTTTGCTTTGGTTATCTGGTGCGAATTGGAAGAGGCCCTGCGCATAAAGCACGCCGTGGCCAAAGTCAAAGAGCAGTTTCCCGATGAGGGGATAAAGTTCTTTAGTCTGCCTGAGATTCGGGAAAAGCCCGCCGCATCGGAACCCGAGAGAAAATCCCCCGCCGTAGAACCACGGCCCGCGGTAAATCCCGCGCCGCGGCCGGCAAGCCCGGTATCGCAGCCCGCAAATCCCACAGCTCAGACCGCCGTGGAACCACGGCCCACGGCAAATCCCGCGCCGCGGTCCGCAAGCCCGGTATCGCGGCCCGAAGATCCCGCAGTTCAGACCGCGGCGGAACCACGGGCTGCAGCAAATCCCGCGCCGCGGCCGGCAAATTCTGTGCCGCAGCCCGCAAGTTCTGCGCGGCAACTCGAAAGTCCGGCGCTGCGGTCCGAAGGGCAGACATAACCGGGCTGTGATGGATCAACGGAGGAAGTGATGAATCAGGACCAGGTAAAAGAGAAGCTGCTTGCCATAGAGGACGCGCCCATGGAGTTTTCCCTCATCTATTCGGGGAAAAAAAGCGCCAAGGTAAACGGCCTCTACAAACCGGAGAGCCGGGAAATTATCATCCACAACCGCAATTTTGAGACAGGAGCCGCCGGGGATAATCTTTTGCTCTACACGGCGATCCACGAGTATGCCCACCATCTGCACGCCTGCTCCAAAGACGGGCGGCTTTCGGTACGGGCCCACACTTCTGAATTCTGGGCTATCTTTCACGCTCTGCTGGAAAAGGCGGAGGCCCGAAAAATTTACCGCGACGTGTTTGCCGGTCAACCTGAGCTTACGGAGCTTACCGAAACCATACGGAAAAAATTCCTCCTGGAAAACGGCAGCTTGGTAAAGGAAATGGGGAAGCATCTCCTCAAAGCGCATGAACTATGCACCGCCATCGGGGTACGCTTTGAGGATTATGTTGACCGGGTTCTGCGAATTCCCCGGACAGCGGCGAATATGGCGATCAGGATGTTTGAATACGATCTGAACCCCGAAGTGGGCGCCGACAATATGCGCTTTCTTGCGGGTCTTCGGGACAGCGGCGATCGTAAGGCCGCTGAGACCGCCCTGGTAAAAGGCAAAAGCCCGGACACGGTGAAAATGGCGGTCCGGAAAAAAACCGGGGAAGAAGACCCCAATCTGCGGCTGGAAAAGGAAAAACTCAGGCTTGAACGGACCATTGAGACGCTCAAGAAACGGCTTGAGGAAGTGAAGAAAGAACTGGCAGCCAATGAGTAATGAAGAACCCAGGAGCAGCTCCGGGGTATGGACCTCGCCTTCCAATCATAAATCAGGGCGGTCGTTTAATCGCCCGCCGTCTTCCTCCCGCTCTTTTTAAAGGAAAGCGTTTCGCCGCTGTCCGCTGTTTTCTTGTCTAGCCCGGCCTTGTCCGCCGTAACCGTATCGCCCTCCCGAATCTTACCGGCGATGATTAGTTTCGCCAGCGGATTTTCCAGATCCGATTGAATAGTCCGCTTGAGCGGCCGCGCCCCGAACAGGGGATCATAGCCCCGTTCCGCGATAATGTCCTTGGCGGCGTCGGTGAGCTTGAGGGTGATCTTCCGCTCGGCAAGCCGTTCCGTCAGCCGCGTTAGCTGAATGTCTACGATTTTGCCGATCTCGTTTTTCCCCAGCCGGTTGAAAACAACCGTCTCGTCAATGCGGTTGAGGAACTCAGGCCGGAAGCTCTGCTTGAGGAGTTCCATGAGGGAATCCTTTATGGTTTCGGGCTTTTTCGCTTCCAAAATCAAATCTGAGCCAAGGTTACTCGTCATGATGATGATCACATTCTTGAAATCAACCACCCTGCCGTGGCCGTCGGTAAGGCGGCCGTCGTCGAGTATTTGCAGAAACACGTTAAACACTTCAGGGTGGGCCTTTTCAATCTCGTCAAAGAGGATCACGCTGTAAGGCCGCCGCCGCACCGCTTCGGTAAGCTGGCCGCCCTGCTCATAGCCCACATAGCCGGGAGGCGCGCCGATAAGCCGGCTCACCGAATGTTTTTCGCCGTATTCGCTCATGTCGATTCTGGTGAGGGTTTTTTCATCATCAAATAAAAATTCAGCCAGGGTCTTCGCAAGCTCGGTTTTTCCGACTCCGGTGGGCCCCAAAAAGAGGAAGGACCCCAAGGGCCGGGCGTCATCGGCAAGGCCGGCCTTGTTACGCCTGATAGCGTCGGCTACCGCAGAAAGGGCCTCATCCTGGCCCACTATCCGCCGTTCCAGAACTTTTTCCAAATCAAGATATTTTTGCATCTCGCCTGAAAGTATTTTGGAAACCGGGATCCCCGTCCAGGTTGACACCACATCGGCGATATCATCTTCGCTTACCTCTTCGCGTAACAGGGCGGGAGAGCTGTCATTCCGCTTCTTTTCCATCTGGCCCGTAAGTTTGGCAAGCTGCTTCTGCGCGGCGGGAATCTTCCCGTGCTTTACCTCGGCGGCCCGGGAAAGATCGCCTTCCCGTTCATAGCGGGTCTCATCAATTTTGAGTTCCTCGATCTGCTGTTTAAGTTCCCGTATCTTTTGAATATCAATTTTTTCACTCTCCCAGCGGGCCTTCATCACATCCCGCTCAACACTGAGTTCGGAGATTTCTTTTTCCAGTTTTGCGAGCCTGTCTTTTGAAGCCGGATCTTCCTCCCGGGAAAGGGCCTGCTTTTCAATGGAAAGCTGGAGCAGCTTCCGTTCCAGCTTGTCCAGTTCCGTCGGGCGGCTGTCCAGTTCCATTTTAAGCCGGCTCGCCGCCTCGTCCACCAGGTCAATGGCCTTGTCAGGCAGGAAACGGCTTGTGATGTAACGGTTCGATAAAGAAGCCGCTGCTACCAGGGCCTCATCTTTTATCCTCACTCCATGATGTACCTCGTAACGTTCCTTGAGGCCCCGTAGTATCGCGATGGTATCCTCCACCGAAGGTTCGGCGGTGTAGACCTGCTGAAAACGCCGCTCCAGAGCGGCATCCTTTTCAATATGCTTGCGGTACTCGTCCAGAGTCGTGGCGCCGATGCATCGCAGTTCCCCGCGGGCCAGGGCGGGTTTCAAAAGATTGGAGGCGTCGGTAGCGCCTTCGGCGGCACCCGCCCCCACCAGGGTATGCAGTTCGTCAATAAAGAGGATAAATTTACCTTCGGAGGCCTGTACCTCGTGGATTACCGCTTTAAGGCGCTCCTCAAATTCACCCCGGAATTTCGCTCCCGCCACCAGGGCGCCCAGATCCAGGGCCAGGAGCTTCTTTCCCTGGAGGCTCTCAGGCACATCCCCCGCGACAATACGCCGGGCAAGCCCCTCGGCGATAGCGGTCTTTCCTACCCCCGGTTCTCCAATGAGAACGGGGTTGTTTTTCGTCCGCCGGGAGAGGACCTGCATCACACGCCGGATCTCTTCATCCCTGCCGATTACCGGGTCCAGTTTTTCCTGCCGGGCCAGGGCGGTCAGATCACGGCAGTATCGGTCCAGTACCTGGTACTTTTCTTCCGGGTTCTGATCGGTAATACGGGCGTTTCCCCGTACCTGTTTGAGAGCGCCCAGAATCGCGTTCTTGGTGATCCCCGCTTTTTTCAAAAGAGCCGCCGCCTTGCTTTCCCCCGCCGCTATGGCGATGAGGATATGCTCGGTGGAAATATATTCATCTTTCAGGGCCGCAGCTTCCGCCTCCGCCTTAGCCAGCGTCTTTGAGGCCGCGGAAGAAAAAAAGAGCTGCGCCGCTTCGCCGTAGACCTTGGGCGTCTGCCTGACCAAGGCCTCCACATCGGCAGCCACACCGGCAACATCGCATCCGATCCGCTCAATAAGGGGCAGCACGATCCCACCTTCCTGCCGCAGCAACGCGAGGAGCAGATGTTCAATCTCAACCTGGGAATGATCTTCTTTTTGCGCGATGCCGGACGCGGCGTTCAGGGCCTCCTGGGCCTTAATTGTTAATTTTTCATAATCCATAATTATAGGATAATTAAAGGCTTAGCTTGTGGCAAGTATGGATTGAGCGAATCGGGCGCCAGGCACTCTTTTCAAGACCGTTAAAAGTACCCAGGGCTCCTGATAAACTCATCAATACCTTGTGCATCATACGCGCTGTCCATAAGGCTGTAACAAAAGAGTAGGCAGCTGTTCTTCTATAACCCCGCCGCCTTTTCTATCCTTTCAGGGGGTTTTGGAACAGGCTTAATGGAAAACATCATATCTAAACAGTAGGGTAAAGCCTGCCGTGCCGATTTCTTCCGGAACGGTAAACGGTCATATTCCGGGCAATAGTCCCGAAACGCTGTTACACAACAAGTCACTTCCTCCGGCTTAAACCCACTGAAGTCTTCCAATCCGGAATCCTCTTTATACTTATAGTTCTATCATAACTTTCACGGTATCCTGGTGACCGGCGGCGGCGTATTCATAGGCGGTGATAGAATCTTCAAATTTGAAGGTTTTACTGATAAAACGTTTAATGTCGATCTTCCCCGCTTTCACCAAAGCTATCGCCCGGTCAAAACAGTTAACGTATCTGAATATGGCTTCGATACTGATGCCCCGGCCCTGTAGAAACGCCACATCAATGGGGACCGTACCGTTCATCATTCCCACGAGGACAACCTTGCCCCCTTTCCCGGCACAGCGGAAGAAATCAGGGTACACTTTTGGATTCCCGGAAGCCTCAAACACAACGTTACAGCCCTTGCCGCCGGTTTCCTTCATAATGAATTCTTGTAAATCTACAGCAGCGGTATTTACCGGGATGATGTTCTTATCGTAAGATCCGGCGATATTCAGTTTTTCCTGTTTTATATCGGATATAAATACCCTGCCGCATCCGCCTGCCAGGGCGGATATATATCACATTATACCAATTTTTACTCATCCCAACAACATTGCAGTATCTCACTGTTTAATCGAGCCTTTCTTTGCCGCTTCAACACCGATAGCCAAAGGTTCCATCATAGCGCCTTCCGCCGCACTCATCCTCTGGGGCAGCTTAAAGCAGAACTGTGCGGGATGAACCACCGTCTCCCTAAGGCATCCGTGTACCGGGGGGGTTGCCCAGAAGACCACATCGGGATCGATATTGTACATTCCTTCCAGTACCTCCCGGGAGCGCGTATTGGGAATCCCCGGTTCCATACAAACAAGGTCGCCCAGCGCAAAGTCCGTTACCTTTTCCCCCTTTTCGATAATAATGCCCGCCGCCTCGTGGCCCAGGATCATTGGCTCTTTGACGATAAAATCGCCGATAGCACCTTCCAGATAATAGTGAATATCGCTGCCGCAGATACCGCAGGCCTTGATCTGGATCTTTACGTCATAGGGGCCGACTGTCTCGGTGATAGGATAATCCCGAAGGCTCAAATTTTTTTTTGCTTCAAGTACCAAAGCTTTCATAATCTCCTCCTGCGTGTATACGCCGTATGAATTAAAAAATCCGGATGTTTAGTAACACCCGGAATGAACTGTTTTTACAGATGCGTTAAATCCCTACTTCAATGCGCCGGTCTTTTTATGAACGGCGATAAGTTCCGCGATGTTATCCTTGGTGTAAAGGGGACACACAATATCTGTATTTACTATGCCGGTAACCGTCCCGGTAAGAATTTGATTGGCAAGCTCCATGTTTTTCCGGGCAAGCTCATCGGCGTTCTGAAAGGCGGTTCCGGTCATACGGCCTTCCTCGATGAGGAGGGCGGCGGCAGCATCGCCGTCAACACCGTAAACAAGCAGCGAGTTAAACCTGGAATTACCTTTTACCGCTTCAAGCGCGCCCATGGCCATGTTGTCATTCATGGAAACAACCGCATCGATTTGAGGATTGGCCTGTACCCAGTCTTCCATGTACCGCATACCTTCGTCTTTATTCCAATGTCCGGACTGTTCACCGACAATCGTAACATCGGGCCGTTTGGCGAAGAATTCCTGCTCCCAGGAGCGGCGCCTTTCAACGGAGTGCAGGTTACCGTCAGGACCCCGAAGCACCACAACCTTTGCGCCCTGGGGAATCTGCGTTAAAGCCAGCCGTGCTACTACCGCGCCCTGCTCGTAGGGATCGGCGTCAACACTGTTGGTAACGGCCATGACAGCCGGATCGGGTATTCGGGGATTAGTAAGAACGATCGGAATTTTTGCATCAACAGCTTTCATGATGTAGGGTTTCTGGGCTTCGCTGTCGTTTGGCTGAAGAATGATAAGATCGTACTTATTGGTGATGGCGTTTTCAATTGCCGCGTTCTGCTTGGCATCATCGGCCTGACCGTCAACAACATCAACTCTAAGGTTGGGGTACTTTCCCGCTTCTTCCTTGATGGAATTAGCGAGCCATGCGGCAAAAAGATCCGCTTGAGCCCGGGCAATATACACAACCCGTTTTGCCCCTCCTCCTGAATCCCTGCCGCCTGCGGCAAACACCATTGTCGACGCCACAATAAGTGTCAACAATACCACGAAAATTGTCTTCCTTTCTCTTTCCTCCAAAAAAATATTTTTAAGCGCGATGCGCCTAATTACTCATTGGACTTGTTCAACCACCTATTTTACTGAACCCTATCGGGTTCGGGTTGTTGAACAAGTCTCGCAAAATGCTCTGCATTTTGCCGGTTTTTATAAGGAATTTGTTCGATAACTGAAGTTATCGAACAAGTCTATTTATTGCCGCTTCGTTCGAGCGCGGCAGATACGTCTTTCGGCCTGGATCGGTTGTTTTTCGCCCGAATATCCATAATCACCGCCAGGGCGATAATAATTCCCTTGATGATCTGCTGAATGTAAGAATTAACCCCCAAAAGGTTCATGATGTTGTTGAGGATACCGACAATAAACGCACCGGCCAGAGTTCCCATCGCGGTTCCGATACCGCCCGAAAAACTGGTTCCGCCAATAACCGCCGCGGTCAGGGCTTCAAATTCGTACCCCTGCGCTGCCGCCGGAAGTCCCGCGTTATTCCGTGACATAAAGATAATCCCCGCAAGTCCTACGAAAATTCCGTTAAGCAGATAAACAGCGAATTTCGACCGGGAGACCTGAATACCCGAAGCGTTTGCGGCTTCCTCGTTGCCGCCTATGGCGTACAGGGATCGCCCAAGGCGGGTATTATTTAGAATGTACCAGGTAGCAAGGAGTATCAACACCATAAAGATGATGGGAAGGGGAATATGCAAAAAGGATCCCTGACCTAACACCACGAAATTGCCAATCTGGTAAATACTCTGTCCTGCGGTATAGAGCAGGACAAGTCCCCGCGCCATAGTCATAACCGCAAGGGTTGCAATGAAAGGCGGCGTTTTGAATACGCTGGCCAACATTCCGCTCACCATATTGCAGAGGATACCGATTGACAGACCCACTGAAGAGGCGAGAAGCAGGGAATTCGTAGCCTTGTATACAGCGACAGAGAGTACCCCCGCAAGGGCCAAAACCGCGCCGTTGGAAAGATCAATAAGGCCGGCAATGATCAGCATGGTTTCCCCAAAAGCGAGTATCGCGATCACGGAATTCTGCTTCAAAATATTGCTCAAATTCGCGGGGGATAAAAAATTCCTGTTTAACAACGTACTGATCAAAAAAGCTGCAACGAGTATGACAAAGATACTGTTCCTGTTTACAAAAGAAGTAAAACGGGAAAAACGAATACTTTTAGCCATCTTTATTCCTTCCTTACCCTGGTTTGTTCTTGCACGGCCGCTTTTGTACTGCCCGTGGCATATTGCATTATAAGTTCCTGGGAAAACTCGCCGCGCCGTAATTCAGCGGTAATTT
>JAISBR010000045.1 GCA_031266095.1 Treponema sp.
TTCTTTCGCTTTTGCTTCCCAGCCTTCGGGCAGCAATTTCAGTATTTGTTCAAACTCATAGTTCCCTGTTCCCATACTGAAGTTTTACCATACTTTCTCTCTTAAGTTAACGCCTATGGGCTTGCCCCCTTCTTGTGCCACTCTTTTCCCCCGTTTTTATAGGCTCCCAACACCTCTTTTTTCTTCGTATCAACCGAAAGTACCGGGTTTGTGCTCTTTATAGCTTTCTTCGTTAACCGCTTGATGTGCTGAAACTGCGCGTCCCGGTCGGGATGGTCGGCTCCGCTGCTTTTGACCTTCCGGTTGCCTTGCATTTTGTATCCCAGCCGTTTGAGCGTTGTCCGTACTGTTTCAGAGCTCACTTCAATGCCTTGAGCTTTCAATGCATCTGAAAGTTTACGTACGCTTTTGCTTACATGCCGTAAAGCTTTTTCAGGATCACCTATCACCGATGAATCAAGAAAACATTCTAATTCCCGTTCATAGTGCGGATATTTCTCACTGGTTTTTTTTCCGGCCGCCGCCGAACATCCGCGCCCGGTCAGGCGGTGCGGCATCCTGAGGATGAGCCATTTCCGCAATTCCCTGAGTAATGGCGCTTCTTGACATACCGGTTGCCGCAGACCTCCGGTCCGAATGCACTATGGTTACACCGCCGTGTCCCAATGATTCCGCCTCACTTGCCGCCCAAACACGTCTGCCGCGCTCATCAAGATGGTTTTGCATGGTATCCCTTCTTCAGGTTATGCCCTGCGTCGTTTTCGACAAAACCCGCATGAGCGCGGCAAAGTCAACCGGCTTTGCGAGGTGGCCGTTCATGCCGGCGGCTATGGCCTGGTTGATGTCTTCCTGATAGGCGTTTGCGGAAAGGGCGACAATAGGCACTGTTGCGGCATCGGCGCGGGTCAGGCTGCGTATACTCCGGGCCGCCTCAAAGCCGTTCATATTTGGCATGAGCAAGTCCATAAAAATAAAATTGTAGTAACCATCCGGAGAAGTCTTGAATTTCTCTACAGCGTGAGCGCCGTCTACCGCTTCGTCTACCTCAGCCTTGGTTTCAGAGAGCAGTTCATTAAGCACCACGCGGTTGATTTCAATGTCCTCGACAGAAAGAATGTGCTTGCCCGAAAGATCCGGTATTGCCGGAGCGCCAGTTTCTTCCGCGACAGGAGCCTTTTCAAACTCAAGATGGAAGGAAAAGCCGGAGCCTTTACCGGGAGCGCTTTTAACGCTGAGCTCACCGCCCATCATTTTAACAAGGTGATAGCTGATTGCCAGGCCCAGCCCCGTACCCGCGTATTTCATGCTGTCGACGCTCCCCTGCTCAAAAGGGGTAAAGATCGTTTTTAATTGTTCAGTCGTTATGCCTATACCGGTATCCGTTATTGTAAAAGAAACTTTCACCCTGTTTTCAGTTTTGTTCTTCAGTTCTACGGTGAAATCCACACTCCCGTCTTCTTTGGTGAATTTCACGGCGTTACCCAGAATATTGATCAGTATCTGGGTAAAACGGAGCTTGTCGCCCAACACGGAAAGTTCCGGCAGTGAATCTATATTATTGGTGAAGCTAAGCCATTTGGCGGCGCATCGCTCCCGGATGATACTTTCTGTATTTTTCAATACGCCATTTAAATTAAACCGGTTGTTTTCAATGTTGAGCCGGCCTGATTCAATAGTCGACATGTCCAGAATGTCATTCAGCATACCTAAAAGATGATCCGAAGAAGCTGAAATTTGATCCAGAGAAGATTCGATTTTTTCTTTTATTTCCGCGTTTTTTGCAATTCTGGTCATACCAATGATCGCGTTAAGGGGTGTGCGTATCTCGTGACTTATGCTCGTAAGGAACCGGCTCTTGGCCTCGGATGCAGCCTGGGCAGCCAGAGTTTTTTCCTCAAGTTCTTTAGTACGTTTTTTGACTGTCTCTTCCAAATGAGTATTAGTATTTTCTAACTCAACGCTTTTCAAAAAGTTCGAAACATACAGCTTGTGGATAAAAACAGAAATCAAAATGGTAAGGCCGTTAACAATGACAAAGTAAGCCCGCATATCGCTCTGAAAAAATTTAGTCCATGCTGAAAGACCTTCGGCGTCTACGATATACTGGGTACTCAACATAACTATCGCGGTATAGAAAAAGGAGCAGAGTATGGTAAGTATGCTTTGAAGAGGCCGCAAAAGCGGGATCATGCCGAACAGGAGGACTAATATGAGCTGGCCGTTTATTCCTTGATGGGACAGGATATTGAACGTACAGAAAGTCATCTGAATAAAAAAGTATATATAAAGGAGACTCTGGACCAAAAATACCCGGACTCCCTGATTATTTATCTTATGCTGTTTTGCCAGGGAAAGGAGTATCCAATAAATAATGCCAATGGTTAGAGTCAACAGGGAAAGGGCAATGTAATATAACAGAGGTATTTGCAGCCCCTCTCCTGTACTTTGAGGGAAAACAACATTGGCAACCTGTAAAACCACTTGCAGCACTACAATATAAATAGCAAAACCCTGCATCCGGGTGATATTTGTCTCCAACCGCTCATTATCAAACCGGCGCCGGTATTGTCTCGGAATTCCTAAAGGGGGTTTAATGATTTTTTTTGTAGCTATTTTGAACATGATATAACCTTACCTAATCCATTTTACTACAGGGAACCTGCAAAAACAAGGCATTTTGTCACCCCCCAAAAGGTGCCAGAGGTACCTTTTGGGGGGGTACTGGGAAGAAGGAGAAGAGAACGGTGAATAGTATGACAAAGGCGGAATTTTTTATGTTTGCGGATGGGAACGAAGCGCTACAGGGTTTGCGAAATCTCCTTACGCACTAGGCGGCCGACAATAGCCTCCGCCGTGGTATGTTCTGCCGCGGCTTTAATGCGGAGCCAGTCAGCGGAAAGATCGTCCACAATAATGACGTGGCCCTTATGCTATGCAAAGAAGCCGCTTTTCCCATCACCGGAAACCTTGGGAGGGTTTTGGGTATAGTATTCGTCCAGAACGTTGTATTCTTCATCGGTATAATCGGGCATCGGTTCCTCCTATCGGTCGAGCAAAGCGCGAAAGGTATGTGTGCACGGCATAGCGTGAGATACCTTGACGGTCTGCTCATCAATAACATTATACAAAATTTCCAGCAGGTTTGCCTTGGCGTCAAACCCCAATACCAAGTGTTTTTCGTTGTCATCATCCAAAACATCATCATATTCCGCATGGTTCAGCATATGGTATATGTCCTCTCTGGTGCTCCCATGCTTAAACGCGGACGGCGCGAACCTGACAACGACTTCCATGCCACATCTTTTCACAAAACCGCCGCGAGGTGCAAGGGGAACGCAAAGATACACCACTTGGTAGAAAGGTTCAATTAATGATAAGATAGTTTGGCTAAAATCGCTTAACATCATTCAAAAGGGGGTTCAAACATGGGCATCGGTATTGTTTTTCTTGTGATTTTTCTTGCGGTAATGACTGGGGTCGGCGTTTGGGGTATGCGCAAAACGAAGACCTTGAACGATTTTTTCCTGGGGGGAAGGACATTGGGACCCTGGGTTTCCGCGGTGGCTTACGGGACATCGTATTTTTCGGCGGTGATCTTCATCGGGTTCGCCGGGACCCAGGGGTGGCAGTTTGGTCTTAACTCCCTATGGATAGCTCTGGGGAATGCCGTGATCGGCGCGGGGGCGGCATGGCTGATCCTGGCCCGCCGGACCCGGCGCATGACCCAGAGTCTGGACGCTATGACCATGCCGGAATTCCTCCAGGAGCGGTATGGGGCCAAACACTTAAAGCCTGTGGCGGCATCGGTCATCTTCTTCTTTTTGCTCCCCTATTCCGCATCGGTCTTCAAGGGGCTGGGGCACCTTTTTGAAGCGGTGTTCCACATCCCTTACGACATTGCCCTCCTCATCATGATCGCTTTTACGGGGATTTACCTTATTCTGGGCGGTTACTTTGCCATAGCCGTTACCGACTTTATCCAGGGGATCATCATGTTTTTCGGCGCGGCGGTCATGGTCCTGGTCCTTACCGCCCCGGAGGGCGGCATCCTGGGAATCCTGGGGAAGATAGTGGAAAACTATCAAATCAATGTCTCCCCCGGACAGCGGCCTTCCGCATTAACGGTGATCTCCCTCGTATTCATGACCAGCTTTGGGACCTGGGGATTGCCTCAGATGACGCAGAAATTCTACGCTATAAAAAACGAGCAGGTCATTCCCAAGGCGGCCATTGTAACGACGGTGTTTGCCCTGATGATAGGTTTTACCGCCTATTATACCGGGGCGTCGTCTCATGTTTTTTTCGACCTTAATACAGTGCCGAAGAATGCCGCCGGAGTGATTCAGTACGATCTTATTATCCCGGCGCTGCTCACAAACAATCTGCCCCAGGTTCTTTTGGCGCTGATCCTCCTCCTCATTCTTTCGGCATCCATGTCTACGCTGTCTTCCCTGGTACTGGTTTCCTCATCGGCGGTAGCCATAGACCTCTACCCTTCCCGGCAGGAAGCTAAAACCGGCAAGGACCGGTCGGTAGCCATGATGCGTTTCCTTTCCCTGATCTTTATTATTATCTCCTATTTTATTTCCCGGTTTCAGCTCAGTATTATCGTGTATCTCATGTCCCTTTCCTGGGGCGTTGTCTCCGGCGCTTTCGCCGCGCCCTACATCCTGAGCCTTTACAGCAGGCGGGTCACCAAGCCGGCAGCCTACGCGGGGCTGCTGACCGGAGCGGTAACGATGATTGTCCTCTTTTTCGCCCTGGGAGCAAGCCGCTCGCCGCTGGCGGCAAGTATCGCCATTGTGCTTCCCTTTATCGTGGTGATCGTGGTCTCGCTGTTTACCACAGCGCCCGACAAGGAACTGCTGCGAAAGGCTTTTGAGGGAGTATAGCGGGGTATCTTTGGTATGGAGCGTAACACATGAATGAAAAGCAGCCGGCGTTGTTGGGCGACGAGGCCGCCGCGTTAGGCGCGTTGCACGCGGGGATAAGCGCGGCCTATGGCTACCCCGGTACTCCCTCAACGGAAATACTTGAATACCTCATCGCCGAATATACCAGGGATGGAGCCGGCGGATCTGTTCCCGTGGCGCGGTGGTGTGCTAACGAGAAAACCGCCCTGGAAGCGGGGCTGGGGGTGTCCTTCGCGGGACGGCGGGCTCTCATTACGATGAAGCACGTGGGACTGAATGTGGCCTCCGATCCCTTTATCAACGGGGCGCTCCTCGGTATCAAGGGCGGACTGGTGATCGCCGTTGCCGACGATCCGGGGATGCACAGTTCCCAGAACGAGCAGGATTCCCGCTTCTACGCCGCCTTCGCCATGGTTCCCTGTCTTGAGCCGAGGAACCAGCAGGAAGCCTATGATATGACCCGGGAGGCATTTGCAATTTCCGAGTGTTACCAAACACCGGTTCTGCTCCGTCTTGTTACCCGGCTCTCCCATGCCCGGGCCGCCATCAGGACGCAAAGCCCCGTGGCGCAAAAGCCGGTTTCCAAGACCGGAGAAAAATCCCGTTGGATGCTTCTTCCGGCTTTTGCCCGCAAGAACTACGCGGCGCTCATTGATAAGCAGCAGGATATAGAGGCATGGTCTCTCGCCCACCCGGCAAATAAGCTGGAACTACCCGGCGGGCTTGACGCGGCGGACCGCGGCGCCGCGGGTGATGACAAATACGATCTCGCGGTGATCACCGCCGGACTCGGCGGCAACTATTACGAGGAAAATCTCGCTGATCTGATCGCCTGCCGCGGCGGGAAGGCCCCGCCGCGGTTGCATATCGGCGCGTATCCCCTGCCGCTGGCATCGATCCGCAGGCTCTGCGCCGTTTCGGAAAAGGTTCTGATTATTGAGGAGGGACAGCCTCTTATCGAGGAAAGACTGCGGGGCCTGTTGACCCGGTCTCCGGCCATAGCGGGGAAACTCGCGGATTTTGACGGCGGTCCCGGTCCCGTGCCCCGTACCGGTGAACTTGATCCGGACAATGTGCGTCAAGCCGTGGGGCTTTCGCCAAGGCGGGCTGTGTCTGTCTCCGTCAGCGGATTAAACCTTGCCGGTCTTCCGGATCGTCCTCCGCAGCTCTGCCAGGGCTGCCCTCACGGCGACAGTTACGAGACTATCAAAAAAGCGGTAGAGACAATCGATCCCAGGCCTCATCATCCCGATGTGGGGATCAACTCCGACATCGGCTGTTATTCGCTTGGGGCTTCGCCTCCGTACTCGATGCCGGAGAGTATTGTCTGTATGGGCGCCTCGGTGGGCATGGCAAAGGGTGCGGCGGACGCGGGGCTCAAATACAGCATCGCGGTTATCGGCGATTCGACTTTTATCCATTCAGGGATCACCGGCCTCATTGACGCGGCCGCAGCCGATATCCCCATGACCCTCATCATTCTGGATAATTCCATCGTTGCCATGACCGGCTGCCAGGAGACCATGGTCCCTTCGGAAAAACTCCGCAATCTGATTATCGGCTGCGGGGTGAACCCGGAACGGCTGCTGGAACTGGAAGCGAAAAAACAACTCATTGCGGAAAACGCTGTCCGGCTTCAAGCGGAAATTGAACACCGGGGCCTTTCGGTAGTTGTCTTCAAACGGGAATGTTTAGAGGCGTTTCGCAGACGGAAAAAGAATCCTTGATGGACTTTGCGGCGAAGCGGCGGGGCATGAGGGTTCCGGTATAATACATTTTGCGGAATAGCAACGCGGACCGCTGCCGGGATGAAAATAGTTTTGGGAGCCTGTATGAAATGTGATGTGATTCTCGCCGGCGTCGGCGGTCAGGGGGTGCTTTCCATCGCGGCGATTATCGCCCAGGCGGCGGTAAGCGGCGGTCTCTCGGTGCGCCAGTCGGAGGTACACGGCATGGCTCAACGTGGCGGAGCGGTGCTGGCCCATCTGCGTATGTCCGATGAGATAATCGCCTCTGACCTGGTTCCCAGGGGCGGGGCCGATATTATTATCTCCATGGAACCCCTGGAGAGTCTGCGTTACGCGGCATGGCTCAGCTCCTCGGGCGCGCTGGTTACCGCCTCGGAACCGCTGGTCAATATCGGCGACTATCCCGAAATTGCGGATATTACCGCCGCCATTAAGGGCTTTCCCCTGTGGCGGCTTCTTGAAGCCTCGGCGCTCGCGAAAGAGGCGGGACTCGCTAGGGCGGTTAATATGGTCATGGTGGGGGCCGCCTCTCACTTTCTGCCGGTTAAGGCGGAAGTTCTGGAAAACACCATCGCCTCTATGTTCGCTTCAAAAGACGTTTCGGTAGTCGCAGCTAACATCAGGGCTTTTCGGCTTGGCCGGCAGGCCGCTTCAAAAGGACAGGAATAATGGACTTTCAATACTGGCGTCCCGATATCGAAAAAATGCCCAGGAGCGAGCTTGAAGCTCTGCGGCTGAAAAAGCTCAAAACCGAAGTCGCTTATGCCCTCAGAACTCCGTTTTATAAATCACGGCTTGAAACCGTCGGGATAAAAAACGCGGATGACATCAAAACCATGGATGATCTCAAGCGGATTCCTTTTACCACAAAGCACGATCTTCGTGAGGGTTTTCCCTGGGGCTTTCTCAGCATTCCCCGAGAGGAAGTGGTCAGACTCCATGCCTCAAGCGGTACCACCGGAATCCCTACTACCATCTATTTCAGTCAGGATGACATCAAGCGCTGGTCGGGCTTCGTGGCCCGCTCTATTTACGGGACCGGCTGTAACAAAAGTGATGTGTTTCAGAACATGATCACTTACGGCCTCTTTACCGGCGGACTTGGTTTTCACGCGGGCGGTGAGGAAGTGGGGATGCTGGTAATCCCTTCAGGAGCGGGAAATACCACCCGGCAATTTAAGCTCATGCAGGATTTCGGTACCACCGTGCTCCACGCTACGCCGAGTTTTCTGCTGCACGTTGAAACCAAAATGAAGGAAGCCGGCGTAAAACGGGAAAGCCTGGCTCTCAAGCGGGCCTTTGCCGGGGCGGAACCTTACTCCGAAGACACCCGGCGGCGTATTGAGGGACTGCTGCACATTGATGTATACAATTCCTACGGTCTTTCGGAGATGAACGGACCCGGTGTGGCCTTTGAGTGCCAGTGTAAAAACGGCCTCCACATCTGGGAGGACGGTTACATCGCGGAGATCATCAATCCCGATACCCTGGAACCGGTTAAGGACGGAGAGGTCGGAGAGCTGGTCCTCACGGTGCTCTGCCGCGAGGCAACGCCGATACTCCGTTACCGTACCAGGGATCTCACCGGTTTTTATACCGAGCCCTGCCCCTGTGGCAGAACCCACCGCAGACTCCGCCGGATCACCGGTCGTAGTGATGACATGCTGATCATCAACGGGGTAAACGTTTTCCCCAGCCAGATCGAAGAAGTGATCATGGGCATCAAAGAGGTGGGCAACAATTACCTCATCGTGGTTGAGAAAAATGGTGTTCTTGATCGCCTAACGGTCAAGACCGAGGTCAGGCCGGATATTTTTATGGATGACGCGCGGCCCCTCAACGCCCTTAAAGAGCGGATCAGGGAAACCCTTCAGGCTTCAATCTCGATCAGCCCCAAAGTAGAACTCCATGAGGGGGGAAGCCTGCCGGTTTCCGAGGGCAAGGCGGTCAGGGTGCAGGACAACCGGTCCAAGGACGTGTAAACAGTAAACGCTATTCTTCCACCGCTCAGGTATTCGCGTTAAAACACGTCCAGAACCCGCAATCGGCCGCAGAGGGCGGCCATGCGCGTGTATTCCCGGCCTTCCCGCCTGAATGAGCCAAGCCGTTCATCGGTGAAAGTGCAATCGCCGCATACAGCGATATTCCGTACCCCGCTCGCGGCAAGAAGCCGAATATTGGCGGCTTTCAGGTCCAGATACCAGCTAACGCCCTCCATCCGCTCTTCCCGCCGTGTTACCGGTTTGAACAAAGCGGCATCCTTTGCCGCCAGTTCCGGCAGAACGGCGCCGAATTTCTGATCAAACGCGACGGCCCGTTCCTCATCTACCTTATAGCAGCAGGAATCAAGGCAGGGGCCGAGCACAGCGGCAATCGCCTCCGGCTTTGTACCCCAGTGTTTCGCCATACATTTCAGAGCCTGTACCGCAATACCGGTTCCCCTCCAGCCTGAATGGAGCAAGCCGAAAGCGCCGGTTTCGGTATCAAGCAGGTACACCGGCAGACAGTCAGCCGCGGTAATAGAGAGGCTGATTTGCCGGTCGCCGCTGACCATGCCGTCCGCGGGAATATCGGGCGGTCGTTGCCGATCCACCGCCAGCACCTGACGGGAGTGGATTTGTGTCAGGCCATAGACCCGCACAGGATCCAGACCCACCGCCTTTAACAGGGCAAGCCGGGCGGGATTCTGAACAGAATATGCCATGTCGCCCGCGAAACGGGAAGAAAGGCCACAGGAAATTCCCTCAACCGGAACGCCATCGAACATAAAAGGAAAGGAGGCGAAAAACGGCCGCCCCTGGTTGTCCGCGCTGAACTCAAGGTTAAAGGGAAAGAGCTTGACCACGAACAAAACTCACTGTTTCAAACTTTCCAGGGCGTCAATATCCTTGAAAAGACTCAAGGCTTGCTGAAGCTGCAGCATCGATTCCTCTATGCCATGGAGAAAAACCGCCAGGGTTTTACCTCCAAGTATATCCATATTGACAAGAGTATCGTTAGTGCTGTTCTCTTCTTGTTTTAATATACTGTTCAGAATACTGATAAGAGAGACCATCGCGTTACGGGCGCGTATTATTATTCCGCTAGCCTCATGTGAGGCCTCGTCCAGAATCTGTTGTACTTTTCGCCTTTTGAGCTGCAATGAAGATATTTCATCCTTTGCGTGGTTATACCGTGTTCCGTATTCTCCGGAAGGCGCTATCCGCGAATCAAATTGCATAATATCACCCTTGATTTTTATAATGTTGTTATACGCTCCTGTAAATTCAAAGCGGTTTTCTTTCTTGAAAAATTCACCGTTAATGAGAATGGGCTGCAAAAAAGTATTAATGTTGTTCATAAAAACAGCGTCGTGAAAAGTCAGCAGAAAAGAAAGAGCAAAAGCCTCAGGCGACGGAAAGCCCTGGGGGTTGGCGTCGGAAGCCGCATTATCCAGGGCTTTCAGATTCTCGTCTTTGAGAAAATACCGGAACGAGTTGAGCAGTTCCCGGTGTTTATGCCGCCGTGTATATTCAGTAACATTAAATTCAATCTGTTTTTTCCAGTATTCATGGTATATGACAAACCAATTCTCTCCGCCGCTTATCTGTTGAGGGACCAGATTCATGTCTCGGTATCCGCAACGGAGAATATCGGTAAGGGGAACCTTCCTGTTAAAATAACGGATTGTTGATATGGCCCCTTCCGCCCTTTCAAGGAGGCTGTGCATTTCAGCGTCCGTGTCAAAACCCGGCTCCCCAGCCCGCTCCCTCAGACGGTAAATAAAAAGGGATTCCAGAAGGGCCAAGGCCGGAGGCTCTCTCAGAGAGAAAAGAATATTGTTGAGATTGACCAGTAAATCCCGGATCCCGTTAATGGAACAGGTCTGCCCTCCACCGGTGGAACTGAAAGCCGCTATAAGCCGGTCAAAGCCAAAAGCCGCAAGCTCCTTGAGACAGTTAAGGGAACGGGCATCACGGTACATAAGGTTCCGCTGGACATTGGTCATTGAGGAAAAAATATCTTCCATTGCCCTGAGGGCGGCCTGCCGCAGTTCCCGCTCAGAAACATCCAGTCTATCGGTAAACAGCTCAGGAGTTGTCTCGGTCTCAAGGCGGCGGTGTAATTCCCCTATTTCCAGGGAACCAAGAAAAGCGTAAAAACCACCCTTGTCTCTGTTAACGCTGTTATCCAGGGCAGTATAGAAAAAGCGCGATGCGTCCTTCAGTTCCGTCAAAAGGTCAAAAAAACCCAGCAACAGCAGATACTGGTGGTAGTCATATACCCCCGGCGCTCTTGCCTCTATTTTCCGGCCCAGCTTGTTCACCAGGCTATCCTCAAAGAGCTTGACCGGCGGCTTGCTCTTAATATAACTCAAGATTAAATAACGGATACGCTGATACCAGGGCAGCCGGATGTATCGTTCCTCTAAAACTTCCCCTTGTCCGGTTTCTTCCTCATCTTCATGCAAAAGCTCGAAGGATAAAGTAGACTGCCTCTGGAGTTTTTCCAAGAAACTGTTCCGTTCCTCCAAAGTCAATTCAGCAACCAAGCGATTCAGCGTTTTATCTTCTTGGGGGCTCAACAGGCTATCCATCATACAGATTTATAATTGACAATTTTTTCTAAAAATGCTAGCCTATTAGACGAAAGATATTCTGGATGCGAGAGGCTTCCAGATGTTCCGCTCTCCCCGGTTGTGTAATGGTAGCACGGCAGACTCTGGATCTGCTTGTGGGGGTTCAAATCCTCCCTGGGGAAAAGAGCTAATTCTGTGTATATATGGTAGATATTAGACACTGTTAGCAAAGGAAGATTTTAAGGAACGCAATAACTATAAAGCCTAAAAAGTTTATGTCCGATTTCTCATACCGAACTGCCAATCGTCGATTCTTTTTCAGCTTCCCGAATATCCTCTCTATCAGTC
>JAISBR010000076.1 GCA_031266095.1 Treponema sp.
TGTATGGTAAAAGCACCCTTTCCCAAAATTTCAGGTTCTATAAAATTTATTTTTGTTGACAGTACCAATTTTATACAAGCATAACGCTGTAAGGAGAAAAGTATGGAACAATTAAAGAAAAAAGCTACTTTGTGGCTTATCGTTGCCGTGGGACTCTGCGTCATCAGTATGATCGGAGCATCCCTCATCCAAAGCGGAGGCGGAAGGATCGTCATCAAGGATCTCCGCTGGGAAACCACAAGCGGGCATCAAATGAGCGGCCTCTTTTTTGTACCCAAGGGAGTTTCCGCGCAAAACAAGGTTCCCGCAATCGTCGTCTGTCACGGTATGTACAACAGCCGCGAGATGCAGGATTTGAATTATGTGGAACTTTCACGGCGCGGTTTTGTGGTGTTGGCTATAGACATGTTCAACCACGGTAATTCAGAAAATTGGGGAAGCAATGTCATTGAAGTCATTACCAGTATGTATGAAGCGGTCAAGATGCTTGATTCTCTGCCCTACGTCGATTCACAGCGCATAGGGATTACAGGTCAATCTCTTGGGGGATTGGCCAGTAACGCGGCGGTAGGCCAGGACAATCAGGCTTCCCAGAAATTGATAAAAGCCGTCCTCCTCAACTGCGCCGACGCTGTCTACATCAACGATAACACATATGTGAATATTTACGGCAGCCGCCATATCGGTATAATAGCCCCTCAGTATGACGAAGTATTTTTCCGGCAGAGCGACGGCAAGGGCGGCGCCACGGTGCCGCGGGAATTTATCAACAATTCCAACGCCCAGTCTTTTCTCTGGTTCGGAACCGATCCTGCCTCAAAAGCAAACCGGGAAGCGGGAACCGTATACCGCCAGAACGTAAGCGGAAGCGAGGCAATGCGGGTAATATACAACCCCGCCATCACCCATGCGTGGTCGCTTTTTTCCAAAAGATCAACCGCTGCTACCATAGCTTTCTTTGATGAGGCCCTAAAAGCCCCGAATCCCATTCCGGCCAGTTCCCAGATCTGGCAGTGGAAGGTTTTCTTTAACTTTTTGGGACTTTTGGGATTCGCGTTTTTCATTGTCGCCTTTACTTCCCTCATGCTCTTTACCCCCTTCTTCTCATCGCTCAGGGCTTCCGGTGTGGCAAAACCCATGCCGGCCAACAAGAAAAATCTTACATGGATGTTTGGGTGCCTTGCCGCCGGAATACTTTTCGGAACCCTGATCTATATACCTATACAGATCGGTTTTCACGCTCACGTAATGGCTAAAGAACTGGTATCCCAAAGTTTAACATGGGGGGTGAGTCTCTGGGCTTGCTTCTGCGGCCTCTTTTCAATTCTCTGCATGATAATAAGCTATCAGGTCGACGGGAAAAAGAGCGGTTTCAACCTGAAAGAACGGGGCATCGTTATTCCGTGGCCAACTTTGGGGAAAACCATACTCCTCGCGATTATAAGCGTTACCGTTTCCTACGGGCTGGTATTCATCGCGGACTTCTTCTTTAAAACTGATTTTCGGATTTGGCTGGTGAAGGTAAAAGTCTTTACGGCCAACAAAATTCCCGTGATGATTTTCCCCTACCTTATTCTTTTCCTCACGTATTATGTCGCCAACTCGGTGGCAGTCAATTCCTTCAACTTTATCGCGCTGGGTAAAAAGGAATGGGTCAACACGGCGGTTATTGCGGTAGCCCACGGGCTTCCCTCGCTTATACTGATTCTGTTGCAGTATATTCCGTTTGCCGTTACCGGGGAGATGGGCATACCATCGGGTGACCTGGAAATAATGTGGCAGTTCCCCATACTGATTTTCCTGCCCGTTACTGCGATAATAACACGAAAGATATACCGGCTTACGTCGAATCCCTATCTTGCCGGTATTATTAACGGGATTATCATTACGATAATCAGTTGCACAAATGCGCTGACATGGCATTAGTTCTGAGAAAGGCGGGTTAATTCATTGGCTGCGGACAGCACGGCGGATCTTTGGTTTACGAATCATCGGTTTGCCGGCGCTGTCTGCTGTCAACAGGGAGGGTATTGTTATGAAGGCTCTTGCCCATCGGGATTATTCTGGAGACGGAACGGTGGTTGTCATCCATGACGAAACCACGGGCGGGTTACGGGATTTCAGAGGGCCGTCCGGGACAGACTGTGTTAAAACTTAGCGAAGGAGGTTTGTGATGGGTGAAAAATATGTGGCCGCCATAGACAGCGGCACCCAAAGCACCCGGGTGATTATCTATGACAGCAAGGGCAACCGAATCGCCAGGGGATCGGCGGATCATCCCAGGATGCTTAGCCCCCATCAGGGATGGGCGGAGCATGGGGTGGACGATTTTTGGAACGCGTTGCGGGCCGCCTCCGCCGATGTGTTCTTTAAGTTCAAGGGGAACCCGGCGGATATTGCCGCCGTTGGTTTGTCCAGCCAGCGGGCCTGTTTCCTCGCTCTGGACAAGGGGGGGGAGCTCCTCTGCAACCCCATTAGCTGGCTTGACGGACGGTGGCGCATGAATATTCCTTCCATGGGGCAGGTGGTCAACGATATTGCCGACCCTCTGTATAAGTTGTTCTGGCCCTACTATTCAAAGGCGAACTGGCTCAAGTTTAACAGCCCCGAAATTTACGGAAAAGCGGCGAAGTACCTGGGGGTTTCCGGCTACCTGGGATATAAGCTGACCGGCGGTTTCTACGAATCTATTTCCAGCAGCATGGGCTGGCCCTACGATATTATCAATTGGACGGCCTTTAAGGGGGACGCGGAAATTGAATCGGTGGGCATGAGGCGGGATCAGATTGCGGAACCG
>JAISBR010000102.1 GCA_031266095.1 Treponema sp.
TTTGCATTTCTTCTTGTCGAGCAAATTTGTCCGTCATAAAATCTACAGGCTCTACAGTGTTTGTCGTCAGAACCTCCGGTATTTTCTATAAAATTGCTGCAATTACTTCCTGAGGTTACTCGAACATTACGAACCGCACAACCAGTCTCATCAAAAAAACGGCAATCTTTACAATATCCACTAGCCATAAAACACCCCTTTTGGTGCGTTGAAGCCAGTATACAGTACAATGTTCTTTTACGCAAGTACTTTTTCAAGAAATTTCAGAAAAAATGTCATATAACGTTTCGGCTGTATATGACGTATACACGCAAGAACGGCATGAAAACCATCGGTTGGTGTGTATGGACGAATGTCCGAAACAGCTGATCGGAGAAACGAGGAGTCCGTTGCCGGCTAAACCGGGATTTCCTGCCTGTTTTGACACGGAATAGGTACGGAACGGGACCGGTGATATCTTCATGGTTGTCGCTCCTCTGGAAGGCTGGAAGCGGACGGAGATAACGGAACAACGGACACGGAAGGATTGGGCGGAACAGATACAAGGGCTGGTGGACGATGACTTCCCCCAGGCGGAGAAAATCATTCTGGTGCTGGATAATCTGAATACCCATAACATTGCGTCCTGGTATGAAACGTTTCCGGCGGAAGAAGCGAAACGGTTGCGGGACAAACTGGAACTGCATTATACGCCGAAACACGGGAGCTGGCTGAATATGGCCGAGATAGAACTGAATGTGATAAACAATCACGGATTATCGAAGAGGATACCGACCATAGAGCAGATACGGAAAGAGACGGCGGCATGGAATAGAAGACGGAACCAGGAAGCGTGTAAAATCAACTGGAGATTTACCACTGCCGATGCTCGTATTAAACTGAAACGCCTATATCCACGGTTTGAATGATATCTAAATACTAGCGGTGAAAGAGAACCAAAAGACGCTGTATCAGAATATCAAGGATTATTTTGAGGGGATGGAGAGCGGGGAGATACGAGACCTGCCGGAAGACCTATGGTAGGGGAAAGAGGAGAACGGACATGGACGAAAAGAACGGCGTGAAGTCAGGACGGTGACGGATCTTGAATGGCTGGAGCACAAAACCGCCAAAACATGGACAGGCCAACAGCATCTTGAGTATCGGTACCGATGGTACAACGGGGTAGAGTTACGGGCGGAACAGCCAACGCTCACGGTGAATTACCCGTCATTGGAGATAGGGAATGAAGAGAAGGGGAAGGTCACCTACCGGAACAGTTGGGTAACGGACCTTGCGATAGACGAAAAGAATGTGGTGGAGATGGTGGAGTGTGGTCGGGCGCGGTGGAAGATCGAGAACGAGCACAACAACGTGTTGAACCATCACGGGTATCATCTGGAACACAACTTTGGGCATGGGCAGGAACACGCCTGTGAACTGTATGGGATATTGAATATGCTGGCGTTTCAGATGCATGGGGTGATGCTGCTGTTGGATGCCGGGTATCAAAAGGCGCGGGCGGACATTCGCCGCCGGGACGAGTTTTTCGCGGGAATGCGGATATTTTTCAACCGGTATGTATTCGCTACCTGGGAAGACTTTATCGGCTTTGTCGGCCACGACGATGAGCCCGACGGGTAAATGGAGAATTGCTGTCCTGACCCGGGAGCCTGTTGCATATACACGAAGTGCAACAAACTCACTTTTTTTTCTTCTCGGTCTTTATTATGATCCTGGATATCAGCATGATGAGGAGCATAATAAAGCCGCAGACCATAAAGAGGCCAAGCATGCCCTTCCACATTATCGTAAGAGACGCCGCGAGCTCGGTATAATTTATCATCATTTTCACCTCATATTTAGCGCAGATAGCCCGCGATAAGGCTTAAAACCAGGCCGCTGGCCGCCACTGAGGCGATCTGGCCTGAAACATTGGCGCTTACCGCGTGCATCAACAGAAAATTGTGCGGATCTTCCTTGAGGGCAAGCTTCTGAATAACCCTGGCGGACATGGGGAAGGCTGAAATGCCCGCCGCGCCGATCATGGGATTGATCTTCTTTTTAAGGAAGATGTTGAGGGTCTTGGTGAAAAGCACGCCGCCGATGGTGTCAAAAACAAAGGCGAAAAGCCCCAGCGCGAGGATTTTGATGGTTTCAAGCGTGATAAAGCGGTCCGCCTGCATGGTAAAGGAAATGGTAATACCCAGGAGCAGGGTGATCAAATTGGAAAGATTTTTCTGGGCCGCCTCTGAAAGGGAATCCAGCACCGTGCACTCCCGGATAAGATTACCGAACATCAAAAGGCCGATAAGGGACACCGCCGCCGGCGAAATAAAACCGACTACAACGGTTACCACAATCGGGAAGACGATCTTGAGGGACTTGGGAACAGCGGTACTTGCCACCGGGTCCATTCGAATCTGCCGCTCTTTTTTGGTAGTTACCAGTTTTATGGCAAAAGGCTGGATGATCGGTACCAGGGACATGTAGGAATAGGCCGCTACCGCTATAGGCCCCACGTAGCGGGAGTGCAGTACCTGGGAGACGAGGATGGTGGTCGGCCCATCGGCGGCGCCGATAATACCGATGGCCGCTGCGTCCCGCAGGTCAAAGCCCAGGAGTACCGACAGGGTAATGGCGGCGAAAATCCCGAAATGCGCCGACGCGCCGAACAGGAAAAATACCGGCCTTGAGAGCAGGGGCGAAAAATCGATCATGGCGCCGATACCGATAAAGAGTAATAAGGGCATCACCTCGGAGGCTTCAATGCCGGTTTCAAAAAGCCATTGGATCACCCCATGAACCTCACCCACGCCGGGCATCACCTGATTCAGCACCCCGCTCAGGGGCAAGTTCACCAGAATAGCCCCAAACCCCATGGGCAAGAGTAAGGCGGGTTCATACTCTTTTTTTATCGCCAGAACTATCAGGGTTATCCCGATACCGTACATCACCAGGTGTTTCCACGTTAACAGTGTGAAACCTTCTACTAAAAACTCCATAGAACCTCCTCAATCAACAACCTCACCCTGAAGGCGGGGTATGAACCCCTTCGCTACGAATCAATATCAGCGCGGCAGAGTGCGAGCCGAAGATTCGACAAGGTATTAAACCCTCGCCACGAATAAAAAAGGACAAGGCCCTCTACCGCCCGGCCCACGTCTTAAGCACCGCTGAACCCTGACAGCAAAAAGTCTTGCCCTTTGATGAATAATCCGGAATCTATGATTCGTCTTGACGGATGATTCTGCGTACCCGGTACGCCGGCTACTCCCCTTTTGTAAAATAATTATAGCCGGACTCGGGAGAACTGTCAAGCGAAAAAACATTTAACTTGCGTTTCCGCCAAAAAGTATCTATAATAGACTATGTTTAGTGATTGCCTCATTATGGCCGGCGGTTCCGGCGCCAGACTCTGGCCGGCGAGTAATTCCCACAAACCGAAACAGTTTTTGTCGATAGCAAAGGACGACAGGGGAAGTTTTTTCTCTTCCGCTGTGGAGAGAGCCCTTTCACTGATCGACGACAAAGACGGCAGGGTGATCATCATCGCCGGCAAGAGTCACATGCCCCATGTGATTGGCAGCTGCGCGAAATTGTCCAATGCCGCGAAAAAGCACCTGGTCCTGATCCCCGAACCGGAGGCGAAGAACACCGCGCCGGCCATTGCCTGCGCCGCAGTTTACGCAGGACTCTCACGCGGTAAAGACCGGAATATGCTGGTCCTCACCAGCGATCATATCATCAAGCCGCTTTCGGTTTTTAAAGCTAACGCCGCCGCCGCCGCGGCTTTTGCCGCTCAGGGGGCACTCGTGGTATTCGGTATTCCCCCCGTCCGGCCCGAAACCGGCTACGGTTATATCGAAACGGGAAAAGCCGTCGGCGCGAAAACGCCTTTTGCCGGCGGCGTATATGCCGTGGCCTCGTTCCGGGAAAAGCCGGACCTCGTGACCGCGAAAAAATTCACTGCCTCAAAACGCTTCTTTTGGAACTCCGGAATGTTCGCCTTTTCAACCGGATTCATTGCCGGCGAATTCCGCAGCCTCGCCCCGGATCTGTTTCGTCCTTTTGAAAAACTCAAAGCGCCGGAAGATGGGGCCTACACGGTGAAAAAGGGTTTGCGTATCTTAAGCGCCTGGGCCGGCTTGGATACGGCCTACCGTAAAACAAAGAGTATCTCCTTTGACTACGCCGTTGCCGAAAAGTGCGGGCAAACCGTAATGGTCCGCGCCGGCTTTGACTGGATCGACGTGGGTAATTGGGAGGAGTATGCCAAACTCCTGGGGGACACCGGTTCGGAAGTGTACGCTGCGGGGCTTAATGAAAGCTCTTGTTTTGTGGATTCCGATATTCCGGTGGCCCTGGCCGGAGTGGAAGATCTCATCGTGGTAATCCGCTCGGGCAAAGACGGCGCCCCCGCGGCGGCGCTCGTTACCCAAAAGGGTGAAACCCAGCATGTACGGGAGGTGGTTGAGCGGATCAAAAAAGCAGGAAAGAGAGAGTTATTATAAAATTCGACGTGTTTTGTATGTTGATTTCGGTTAAATTTAAAGATAAGGAGTCCTACTATGAACGATGCCTATTACGGGTGCAATACCTGCGCCAGCGCGGATAAGCCGCTTGAAAGCTTTATCGCCAGCTTACCGATGGAAACGAGCCATCATCGGGTAGAGAGCCAGGAAACCCACTGTGGATTTGGGCTGCAGGGGGTATGCTGCAGGCTCTGTGCTAACGGTCCCTGCCGTATTACCCCTGAATCCCCCGAGGGTATCTGCGGGGCCACTGCGGATGTTATGGTAGCCCGGAATTTTCTCCGGGCCGTAGCCGCGGGATCGGGGTGTTATATCCACGTAGTGGAAAATACCGCTCTTAATCTGAAAAATACCGCCCTGGAAAAGGGTACAATCAAGGGCGAAGGCGCTCTGGAACGGCTTTGCAGGATCTTCGGGGTCACCGGCGGTGATATCCACGACAAGGCCCTCAAGGTGGCCGGCATGGTTTTAGCGGATATCTACCGGCCGGTTTATGAAAAGATGGAACTGGTGGAAAAAATAGCCTATCCTCCCCGATTCAAAAAATGGGCCGAACTGGGGATACTTCCCGGCGGCGCCGTGGCGGAGGTCTACAAGGGGGTAGTCAAGTGTTCCACCAATCTCAACTCGGACCCGGTAGACATGCTCCTCAACTGTCTCAAACTGGGAATTTCCACCGGTATCTACGGCCTTACCCTGACCAATTTGTTAAATGACGTACTGCTGGGCGAACCGGAAATCCGGCTAGCGACAGTTGGGCTGAGGGTTATCAATCCCGATTATATCAACATTATGATTACCGGCCACCAGCATACTATGTTTGTGCGTCTCCAGGAACGGCTTACCGAGTCCGATGTGGTCGCCAAGGCTAAAGCCGCCGGCGCCAAGGGCTTCAAGCTCGTGGGCTGTACCTGTGTTGGCCAGGATCTACAGCTGCGGGGCGTCCACTATACCGATATCTTTGACGGTCATGCCGGAAATAATTACACCAGTGAGGCGATTCTTGCCACCGGCGGTATTGACGCGGTTATTTCCGAATTCAACTGTACCTTGCCGGGTATTGAATCAATCTGTGATGAGCTTCATATCAAACAGATATGTGTAGACGACGTGGCAAAAAAGGCCAACGCCGAATACATCCCCTTTGACTTTGCCAATCGCGACGCGCATAGCGACAAGATCATCGACAAGATCATCGAGTCCTATAAAGAGCGGCGGGGTAAGGTCGAGATGCGGCTCCAACCGGATCACGGCTATGAGAACACCCTTACCGGGGTGAGCGAAGTATCTCTCAAAAAATTTCTCGGCGGTACTTGGAAGCCCCTGGTTGATCTGATTGTCTCAGGCGATATCAAAGGCGTAGCCGGTGTGGTGGGCTGTTCCAGCCTGGTCTCAGGCGGGCATGATGTATTGACCGTAGGCCTGGTAAAAGAACTCATCGCCAGGGATATTATCATCCTGACGGCGGGCTGTTCCTCCGGCGGTATAGAAAACGTGGGTCTCATGACTCCCGAGGCGGCGGAACTGGCCGGTCCCAAACTCAAAGCGGTCTGTAAAAAACTGGGCATTCCCCCGGTACTGAATTTTGGTCCCTGCCTCGCGATAGGACGGCTGGAAATCGTCGCCACCGAGCTTGCTGAAACCATCGGCATCGACATTCCCCAGCTTCCCCTGGTTCTTTCCGCCGCCCAATGGCTTGAGGAACAGGCCCTGGCTGACGGCTGCTTCGGTCTTGCCCTGGGGCTGCCCTTGCACCTCGGGATTCCTCCCCATGTCACCGGAAGCCCCATAGCGGTTAAGGTTCTGACCGAAGACTTAAAGTCTCTTACCGGAGGACAAGTGATTATCAATGAAGACGCCAAAGCTTCCGCGGATATCCTGGAAAAGATCATCCTGGAAAAACGCGCCGCCCTGAAGATATAGGGGGACGGTATGAAAAGGATTTTTATCGAAAAGGAAAAATGTGAAGGCTGCAAGAGTTGTAGTCTTGCCTGCATGCAGGCCCACCGCGCAAGCCCGGGAACGATCTACGATTTGAATCTGCTCGATCCCGCCAACACCGCCCGGCATGAGATAGTGTGTGACGGCAAGGGCGGCTATATCCCGGTTTTCTGCCGGCACTGCTCCGATCCCGACTGCGTAAACGCCTGTATGTCAGGAGCGTTGAAAAAGGATCCTGAAACCGGTTACGTACTATACGACAAGGACCGCTGTGGTAAATGTTTCATGTGCGTGATGAACTGTCCCTACGGCAACGTCAAGCCGGATTTTACCAGGCAGCAAATCGTTAAATGCGATTTTTGCAAGGATGATGGGGCTAATCCCAACTGCGTCAAGTCCTGTCCTACAAAAGCCCTTCATGTGGAAGAAGTAGTTTGGCAGGAGGCGGCCCTATGAACCACGTAATTATCGGAGCGGGAGCGGCCGGTGTCAGCGCCGCGAGAACCCTCTTAAAAGAAAATCAGGGGGACACGGTAGTAATGATCTCCGAGGATAACGAGGTCTATTCCCGTTGTATGCTCCACCGTTTTATCTCAGGGGAACGGAGCGCCGAAAGTATCAACTTTATCAACGACGGTCTTTTAAGCTGCCCCCGTTTTTCCTGGATCAAGGGTACAAGCGTTACGAGGATAGACGGCGGAACCAAAACCGTGTACGCCGGAGATAAGGAACTTGCCAAGGGTGATACCCTCATCATCGCTACCGGGGCCAACTCGGTGACGCCGCCTATCGGCGATCTTAAAACCGCCTCGAATGTGTACGGCCTGCGTCATTTACGGGACGCCCGGGCCATTGTGGAAGCCGCGAAAGTCGCGCAAAAGATCGCCGTCATTGGCGCGGGGCTTGTGGGCCTTGATGCGGTAGCCGGACTCCTGGAACTGGGCGAAAAGAGGGGGAAACCTTTTGACATTACGGTGATTGAGATGGCCCCCACAGTCCTCGCGATCAACCTGGACGCCCACGCCGCCGAAACTTACCAAAGGCTCTTTGAAAAGGCGGGGGTCAAATTCCTCCTCGCCCAAAAAGTGGTGGGCACCAAAAGCGCGCCCGGAAAAGACGGCGTCACGCTTATCACTTCCGTTGAGCTTGAGTCAGGGGAATCCGTTCCCTGCGACATGGCGGTACTGGCCGTCGGGGTGCGCCCCGCCATCAGCTTTCTGGAAGGCAGCGGCGTCACGACCGAGCGGGCTGTCGTGGTGGATGACAGGCTGCAGACCAGCGTCCCCGGCATCTACGCGTGCGGCGACGCAGCGGGACTTTCGGGGATCTGGCCTAACGCCCAAATCCAGGGACAGCTTGTGGCAAAGAATATTTCCGATTGGAATCTCGAGTACGAGGATCGCTTTGCCGTCAAGAACACGGTGAACTTTTTCAATCTGGTAACCCTTTCGGTGGGGAGCTTCAATCCTCAGGAAGGCGATCAGGTACTGATCAGGGAAGACCGCAAAAACTACCAGAAGATAGTGCTCCGCGATGGCCTCCCGGTAGGCATCGTCTATCAGGGCGACATCGGCGGCAAGGGCTACTGGCAGCACATCATCAAGAACAAGATACCCATTGACAAGCTGGGGAAATCTCCCTGGAAGGTGAGCTACGCCGATTTCTGGAGCTGCGAGAACAACGGCGAGTTCAAGTGGGCGGTATAACTGGATATTCGGGGACTAAACGGGGGCTGCCATTCCGCCCTTGGCAATGACCAAAGTCAAGGGCGTTTTTCTCCCCCGGAAATCCTCGTCAACGGTTTTATTGCCAAGTTCGGTAACTGTTACGCCGGGAAGACGCGCCGCCAGGACCGCTTCCGGCCCGCTGTCCCCTGGGTTGAAGAGCCGCGTATTGGCGCTGAACCAGAGTTTTCCGCCGGGAGAAAGCAGGGCCAGGCATCGGGCGATAAGTTCCGCGTAATCCCGCCTGAGATCGAGGACGCCGGTCATTTTTTTTGAGTTGGAAAAAGAAGGAGGATCAAGGATGATAAGGTCCCATTTCCGGCCCGCCGCCACGGCCCGGCCCAGAAAGGCCAAGGCATCGGCGCGGATGAGTCTGTGAGTTCCGGCCTTTTCCGCGCTTTCACGCTTTAATGAGGGGTAACCCGGGCGAAAGATATCATCCACCTTTACCATCTCCGCCGAAAACCCATTGAGGGCAAAATTCTCCCCGGCCCATTCCAGGTAGGTATTGGAGAGATCCACCGAATCGCTTAGGACGGCGTTCCCGGCGGCGGCGTATACCGAGAAGGAACCGGTATAGCAGAACAGGTTCAACACCCGCCTGCCTGCCGCCTCGGAGCGGACCATGGCCCGCGTCAGGCGGCGGTCAAGGAAAAGCCCGGTGTCAAGGTAATCGGAAAGGTTGACACGGAAGACAAGACCATTTTCCTGTACTTCCCGAATGAAATGCCGTTCCCCGGTTTTTTCGTACTGAGAAAGGCCCCGCTGGCGTTCCCGGTGTTTGAGAAATATATGATGAGGCTCGATCCCCAGGGCTTCCGCGGCGGCGGCTTTCATTGCGTCAAGCCAGCATTCTTCCGCAGCCTCATCTTTTTCGTAGGGGCGTTTATAGAGAGCGCCTGCCAAGGCGCCGCCATACCAGTCCAATACCAGCGGAATTTCGGGGATATCCCGGTCATACAGCCGGAACGCGCCGGCGCCGGTCCGCCGCGACCATTTTATAAGATGACGGAATCGCTTCCGCAGCCGGTTGGCGAGCATCCGGGCCTGGTCCGCCGTCCTGGCGGCCTCATCTTCGGGGACCATTGTCCGCATATCCCTTACCATGTGTTTGTAACCACATCGTACCCCAAAACAGGCCCGGGGAGGAAGGGTGTCTTGTCCGGCAAAGTTAAACGCCGCTGCCCCGCGCGCTTTTCACACGCTTTTCAATTGTTCTTGACAAAGGGAAAAAAGAGTCGCTATCATAGTGTGACAGAGCTTAGAAAACGGAGGTATAGCGCCTTGAAAAACAATACAGCAATATGTAATTATACCCTCCCCGTACAACGTTGATCTATTAATCTATACCCCCTACAGCCCGGTACGCCACGCGGCGGGCCGGAATACCTGGGTTTCCGGGAAAAAACGCTTTATTCACGATCAAAAACACTCCATTCACGACCAAAAATGCTTTGTTTTCGATCGAAAATACTTCATTCACGATCAAAAACGCTTTATTCACGACCAAAAATACTCTATTTACGACCGGAAATACTTCGTTTTTGACCGGGAATATTTCATTTTCGGGACAATACAAACTATCAAAGGAGACTATTATGGCGCAATACCTTAGCTGGCTGCCGGGCGGCCGGGACGATCAGCTTGCCATGGCTAAAACATGGCTCTTGGTACTGGCGATCAAGGGACCGGAATGGGGCGTCCCGCAGACGGACATCATGGATCTGACTACCCTGAGCCAGGCGGCGGAGACTATCCTCTTTCAGGCCAAAAGCTCCGGGCGCACCGCGGTGATCACCGCCCAGTGCCGGATGGCTTTTGAGGCCCTGGTTGAAAAAATGCGGTTCATTAAGGCGCGGCACTTCCTTACCCCGCCCCTGACCGAAACCGATTACGCCTCCCTGCTTCTCAAAATGCGCGACCCCACCCCGTCGGATATACCCGTGCCCGACGCGCAGCCCACGGCGGATCTGACCTTTCCGGGGATTCATCTGGTGGAACTGCGGAAGATACGGCCGGTGACGGGACCGGAGCCGGACAAGCGC
>JAISBR010000145.1 GCA_031266095.1 Treponema sp.
GATTTCCGGATCGGGGTATGGACCTCGCCAGTATTATAAATTTCCTTTCCAACGAAGATACCCAGGAGCTTGCTCCTGGGTTCTTCATTAAAAAACGAAAATTGAAAGGTTAATTTGACAGGGGGGGGGGGGGGGGGGGGTAGAATTAGGAAGCCGCTTGTCTGCACAATATGAGCCAAGAGCCGGGCAATTCCGCTTTGCGGCATTGCCCTGAAGTTTTACTTCACAAAACTCTACCGCGGGAAAGGCTATTTTTATACCTGCCTTTGTAAAAAGCATGGAAATAGTGTAGTCCCTTTTGAATTTTTGTGCAACCATTTTATTGAGAATATTGAGGCTTTCCCAAAACTTCAGTTTTTGGGAAAGCAGCTTTAAATTCCGTTAAAAAACCGCAATTACACAAGCCATCGAACCGACGGGCTGCTTAAACCTTGTTCTGGGGAATATCCGGCACGGTCGCGAATCCCTGTTCCAAATCGGCGTCGGACGGTATCTGGTCCGACATGGTTTTAGCGTTATAGGCCATATAGGCGGTCATATCAAAATAACCCGTCCCGGTGAGACCGAAGAGAATTGTCTTTTTCTCGCCGGTACGCTTACATTCCAGGGCTTCGTCAATAGCCGCTTTGATGGCATGGGATGATTCAGGCGCCGGCAGTATACCCTCAACTTTGGCGAACCGTATGGCCGCGTCGAATACCTCGGTCTGTACTTCTGAACGCGCCTCCAGGTAACCGTCATGGTACAGTTTTGACAGGACCGAATTCATTCCGTGGTAGCGGAGTCCGCCCGCGTGATTGGACGAGGGAATAAAACCATTGCCCAGGGTGCACATCCGTATCAGCGGCGTGGTCTTGGCGGTATCGCCGAAATCATAGGCATAATGTCCGCGGGTAAAAGACGGACAGGAAGCGGGTTCTACCGCGATAAAACGGGTTTGTGATTTTCCCTGGATTTTTTCTCCTATAAAAGGAGCGATTAAACCGCCCAGGTTTGAGCCGCCTCCGGCGCAGCCGATAATAATATCCGGCTTGATGTTGTATTTATCCATGGCCGCCTTCGTTTCCTGGCCGATGATCGACTGATGCAGCAGCACATGATTCAACACGCTGCCCAGAACATAGCGGCATTTTTCCGTCTTGACCGCCCGTTCAATCGCTTCCGAAATAGCGCAGCCCAGGGAACCGCCGGTTTGGGGATCCTTCTCCAGAATTTTCCGCCCCGATTCAGTGGTATTTGACGGGGACGGTATGAGGGAAGCGCCATAGGTTTCGATAAGCGCCTTCCGGTACGGTTTTTGTTCGGAACTTACCTTGACCATATATACGGTCAGTTTGATGCCGAAAAAAGCGGCGGCCATTGCCATAGCCGTACCCCACTGGCCCGCGCCCGTTTCGGTAGTAAGGAAAGAAAGTCCCTCTTCTTTCGCGTAAAATGCCTGGGCCGCGGCGGAATTTAATTTATGGGAACCGGAGGTATTGGTCCCTTCATGTTTATAGTAAATTTCCGCCGGGGTTCCCAGTTCCTTCTCCAGAAAGTAGGCGCGGATCAAGGGTGCGGGACGATATGCCTCATAAAATTCTTTGATTCCATCGGGGATGGGGATAAATCGGGTACTGTCGTCCAGTTCCTGCTTGACACATTCCTTGCAGAATATCCCTTCAAGTTCGGCGGCGGTAACCGGCTGCAGGGTTCCCGGATGCAGTATGGGATCCGGTTTTTCCCGCATATCGGCCCGGAGATTATACCAATGCGTAGGCTGTTCATTTTCTGAAAGATACAGCCGGGTCGGAATTTTTTTTGCCATGGTGGTCGCCTCCTATGTTTCTGTGTACAGAAACATAGTGGGAAAATTCAGGCCAATTGTCAAGTGCGCGCCTATTCCAAATCTATCTTTTGCCGCGCCGCTTTTTTCCGCCCATGGAGCTTTTTAGTCTGCAGCCGCTGTTCGCGGGCGGCCCTGCTTGGCCTGGTGGGGCGGCGGTTTTTGGGGAGTCGGGCCGCGGCGGTAATGAGAACTTCCAGACGGGAAAAGGCCCGTTCCAGGTTGATCCGCTGGGAGCGCTCTTCGTCTGAAACAACGACTATTTCGTCTTCTCCCGTGATACGCGGCGCGAGGCTTTCCTGAAGCCGGACCGTTTCCGCCCCGCTCAGTCCGGCCAGATCCGCCAGGCGGATCCGCAGTGTCACCTTGGTGTTAACCTTATTGACATTCTGCCCGCCGGGACCGCCCGAGCGCGAGAAGTTCGCCCTGGCGGCCCTGCGGATGGATTGATACAAAAGTGAGCTGTTCATCTATATTTCCCTGTCACACATTAAACCGGACTTTTGCCTAACATTCCGATCGCGTTATTCGAAAGTCTGGTTTAATACCCCGCCGGACCGGAGGTCCGAGTTCTGCTCCGCGGAGGCTCATTGTATTCGGATAATTCCCTGTAATTTATTGCGGGGTTTGTATATCTTCTCCGGCCTTGCGTTACATTTTTATAATTTATTGCCTTCTGCGGACAATACTGGATACACGCAACGCATTGTTCGCAATGATGTCCATATTGCGGCTTATTGTCTGCCATTTCAATATTTTTTACCGGGCACACTTCTTTGCATATGCCGCAGCCGGTACAATTACTATTGACCGTATAATTTTTGTCCATATCTGATACTTTTTTTATGAAATTATTATTGATAAATTTAAATATTCCTGTCAGTTTATTCACCGTGTTATTTTTCCTCATCTTTATTGAATCGACAATCGGAACAAGGTTTTCATTTGATTTATTGGTAATTTCTTCTATTCTTTCGCTCATGTCATAGATAATGACATAATTTGAAAACATCTGTAATTTTTGTCCGTAATTTAATTTTATACCGTGCCTGTTGAGCAATAATTCGTATAATTGATAAACAGCATTACCGGCGGAGCCGCCATAAGTTGCAACTGAATAATAATACACATCCCCGGTGTTGTCCAAATTTACATTTTCGACAAATTCAATGACTTTTTTGGGAAGCCCCCAAAAGTAAGTTGGATAAACAAAACCGATGCTGTTGTATTTTTTTTTCAAATCAAATGGTTTGGTCATTGAAACAATTTCACAATTTTCAAGTTCCTTTGCAATGGTTTTTGCAGCCTCCAGGCTGTTTCCGGTTCCGGAAAAATAAAATACTATGTTTTCCATAATGATTCTCCCTTGTTTTACAAAAGTACTATTCTCCTGCTGTTTTGTCCATTGTTTTTGAACCATAATGCCGAAATTACAGAAACCCCAGGCCGGGGATGATCACCATAAAGCGTCCCTGTTCCGCCCGTATCAGGAATTCCCCGTGTATTGCCACATTGCTCACCCCGAAAAAACCCCGGTTCCAGCGCAGCCCGTCAAGCGGCCATTTGAGGCCCCGGCTCGTTGCCGCCCAGGGGCCGCTGCCCAGGGGAAACACCGAAAGCAGGGCCTCCCTTTCAAGGGTCAGCGTCAAGTCCTCAGCCACGTCACTCCGGGCGTCTCCGCTTGGGCGAGGTTCAAGGCAGTGGATATCCTCAGCTCCGGTGATCCAGCGGCTGGGAGGGCGCTCCCGCTCAAACAAAGAACGTATAGCGAAAAGGTGATCGAGCCTGCCACCGCCGCCGCCCAGGAGCCACACTTCATCACAGCCCTTTTCCCGGAGCAGGGACACGGCCAATTCCGTATCGGTATAATCCTTGTCAACGCCATAGCGGAAGACCCTGTCGGCGGGATAGGCCGCAAGCCGGGCCTCGCTGTCCAGGGAGTCCATATCGCCGGTGATCCAGTCGGGCCGCAGCCCGGCCGCTTCCGCCGCGGCCAGTCCGGAATCCGCCGCTACCGCCAACGGCCTTTTCGCCGGTTCCGCAAAAAGCCGCCTGACCACATCCGGAGGCGGTCCCTCACTGCCTGTAAACACAATTCCTAACACGTCTCTCTCCCGGCCAATACTATTTGAGGTTCGAGCTTGTTCCAAAAGCTGAAGTTTTGGAACAGCCTCGTTCTTTTAAAACTTCAGTTTTGAAGCAGGCTCATTTTTCAACCATAACCCGATCCTGATTATACTATATGGTATAGTATTCCCGGAACTCCCTCAGTTAAGCGGAAAGCCCAACGCGGAGCGGAGCGCCGGGTGCGCCCATCCCTTTGGGTATCCAATTTTTTCTGAAAAAAACGATTGACACATTGTACTAGTTCATTTATATTTGTACTAGATGAATAGTACAATGACAGGAACGGAACTGAGTTTTTCCCTGGACGCGGCTAACGGCGTTCCGATTTACCGGCAGATTATCCAGCAGGTTGAATACGCGATCCTGTCCGGGCGGATGCGGCCGGGGGATAAGCTTCCTACTATTCGTTCCCTGGCGGTGGCCTTGAAGATCAATCCCAATACTATTGCCAAAGCGTATGGTGAAATGGAGATACGGGGGATCCTTACTACTCAGGTGGGGAGCGGAACGTATGTGTCGGACAAGGCGCCGTTGCTGGGAGAGGTATTGAGCGCCCAGGAGGGGCTTAACCGGAAGATCCGGGAGGTACTGGACCGTTTTGTCCAGGATATGAAGTCTCTGGGAGTGGAAGAGGGGGAGCTCCCCGATATTGTACGGGATTATGTGCGTAAGAATTATGGAACGGACAGCAGTGATCGCGCTTGACGGGGGCCTGCGTCCCGGCAAGTCCGGTAAAAAGGAGGAAAACAATTGATGAATCCGAGCAAACTGAACAAAACGGATGATTCCGGGGAGAGCCGGCGGCCCTTGATAAATAACGCCTCTCCCGCGGGGAAGGGCAGGAAGCGGGACTTTACCGGGATAAAGGTCTTTGTCCTGATTTTCTGTATCGCGGGTATTATTGCCGCCCCGTACCTGCCCCGGAGGGGAATCATCGGGACTCAGGCGGCGCTCACCTTTTTTGCGGTCCTGGCCGCAGCGGTACTCATCGTTCCTTCGGTGCGTAAGCTCGATGAATGGGAACGGGCTGTCATCCTCCGGTTCGGCCGTTTCCGCCGGATCCGGGGGCCGGGGCTTTTCCTGCTGGTTCCGCTGGCGGACCGGATGGCCCAGGTGGTAGATATGCGTATACGGGTAACGGACTTTTCGGCTCAGGAGACTCTTACCAGGGATTCGGTAACCGTAACGGTGGACGCCCTCTGTTTCTGGCTGGTCTGGGACCCGCAAAAGGCGATTCTGGAGGTTGAGGATTACACCGGGGCGGTGGTGCTTTCCGCCAAGACCGCCCTGCGGAACGCCATCTCAAGCCACGATCTTTCCACTTTCCTGGAACACGGGGAAGTGATACAACGGCAGATCCAGGAAGAGGTTGACCGGAAAACGACCGAATGGGGGATCACCATACAGCACATTGAGATTACCGATATACAGATTCCCGAAGCCCTTCAGGATTCCCTGTCCCGGCTGGCCCAGACGGAACGGGAGAAGAAGAGCCGTATCCTGCTGGCGGAGGCGGAAATTGAGATTGCGCGGAAGCTGGAATCGGCGGTGGAGGTATACGCCGGGGCCGAACCGGCCTTAAAGCTCAAGATTCTTTCGATATTGAACGAGGGGCTCAAGGCGGGGAATTCCATGATGCTGGTCCCCAATTCGATCACCGAAAAGCTGGAAGCCAACGACATCTTCGGCCTTGAGGCCCTGGCGGAACTGCGGCGGAAACCAGGCGGGGAGCCGGAAGAGAGCGGCTAGGAGTTTGTTGCACTTCGTGCATAAAATCTCCAAAAATCGCCATTTAGGCGATTTTTACCCTGCAAACTCCGTAAGGAGCCCGTTAATCGGGGTTTTTGCGGCATAAAATGTCGCAAAAAC
>JAISBR010000188.1 GCA_031266095.1 Treponema sp.
ATTCAGGAGATAGCCCGGGAATCCGAGGGGCTTTTGGAGATTAACGCGGTGATGGAAAACATTGCCAGCCAGACCAACCTCCTTTCCATGAACGCCGCCATTGAAGCGGCCCACGCCGGGGAGGCGGGGAAGGGTTTCGCGGTGGTGGCCGATGAAATACGGAAGCTGGCGGAGAATTCCGGGGAGCAGTCCAAGACCATTACGACGGTGTTGAAAAAGATAAAAGATTCCATCGATAAGATTACCAAATCCACCGAGAGCGTGCTCAACAAGTTTGAAGCCATAGACCGGGGGGTCAAGACCGTATCGGAACAGGAAGAAAACATCCGCAGCGCCATGGAGGAGCAGGGGGAAGGGAGCAAGCAGATCCTGGACGCCATCGGCCAGTTGAACAATACTACCCAAGTGGTCAAGGACGGTTCCGCGAAGATGCTTGAGGGAAGCGAACAGGTGATTCATGAAGGGCAAAATCTGGAATCGATAACCCAGGAGATCGCCGGCGGGATGAACGAGATGGCCGCCGGGGCGGATCAGATCAACACGGCGGTGAACCAGGTGAACGAAATCAGCGGGCAGAATAGGGAAAATATTGATATCCTGGTTAAGGAAGTGTCAAAGTTCAAAGTGGAATAAGCGGCGTGTAGAACTGCAAGGAGCCCATTAATCGGGGTTTTTGCGGCACAAAAGTGCCTCAAAAAACCCACAAGCAACAGGCTCCTAGCGCAGCAGGCTGCTATGGCTCAGTTATTTTTCCCTGGTACAGTTCCCTGGGCCGGACGATGATACCCAGCTTTTTTTCGAGGACCGCGAGACGGCGCATTTCCGCCTCCCCGCCGATGCTCACCATCACGCCCTGCTTGCCCGCACGGCCGGTGCGGCCGGCCCGGTGGATGTAGATTTCCTTATCGGCGGGGACATCCAGGGCAATGACGTGGCTGATGCCGGCAATATCCAGGCCCCGGGCCGCCAGATCCGATGAAACCAGTACGCGGCTCTTTCCGGCGCGGAAGGCGTCTACCGCGTCTTTCCGGTTTTGCTTGTCCATCTTGCCGAAGAGGCCGGAGGCCGGGATATGATGGTATTGCAGCTGGGAAACAATGTTCCCCGCTTCGTCGTTCCCGCCGGCAAAAACCAGGGCCTTGAAACCGGCTTTTTTGGTTTTGATCGCCGCCAGCAGCGATCGCAGGGTCTGGACCTTTTTCCGCTCTTCGCTGAATATGGCCCAGTGCTCTATCCGTTCCCGCAGTATTTCCTGTGCATCGCTTGCAATGAATTCCGCGCCCGCAAACAGGGGAGCGAGCAGTTCCCCGCTTTTTTCCGAAACGGTGGCGGAACAGGCGGCGGCGGTAAGGCCCTTGCCCCGGACTTCACGCTCAATGAGACGCGCCAGCCCACGGGTTTCCTCAAGGCTTTCTTCGGCGGTCAGCCGGTCCGCCTCGTCCAGAACCAGAAAGCGCAGGTCCTGGAATCTGAGTTTTCCCATTTTCGCCAAAACCAGCAGCCGTCCCGGATTGCCCACCGCCACCAGGGGTTTGGTTTTTTTCAAGCCGTCGATCTGACGGTTCAGGCTGACCGAGCCGATGAGAAGCGCCGTGTTGACACGGTCCGCGGGCGCCGCGCGGCCCGGTTTTTGCGTGAGTAACCATTCGATTTCGTCCCTAATCTGGGAACAAAGTTCGAAAGTCGGGGCACAGATCAGCGCCGCCGGCCCCTGGTATCGGGCGCGCTTGCCGGCATCATCGCCGGCCGCGGCATCAATGCCGGCAAACAGGCGCTGCAAAGCCGGGATCAAGTAGGCAAAAGTTTTTCCCGTGCCGGTGCCGGAGCGGAAGACAACGCTTTTCCCGGACAGCAGGGGAGGGATCACCAGGCGCTGAATTGCGGTGGGAACGGTAATGGCCCGGCTTGCGAGCTTCTCGGCAAAGACCGGCAGGGCCCCTAAATCGGTAAAGTTTTCCATGCTGTTGGCTACTGCGGCTGAACGGAGGAGCTTCGGGGCTTGAAGAAATCCCGCAGTTTCTGCTGCCGCTGTTCGCGCTGTTCTTTTCTGCCCAGGTATTCGTCCAGTTCCTTGACCAGATAAGCATATTCGTCGAGCCGGGGCTGCAGCTGCTTGATGTTGGCCGCTTCGCTTTGCGTTCTGGCACGGCGGCTAAAGCGCCGTGATTTTTCCTCAGCCTTGAGGAGACGTTTTTCTATGGCATCCAGCAGATTCAAATCCTCCGGGCTTTCAGGTTTGTCGAAGGCGTCAAATTCGTACTTGACCACCTCATTGCTGCGGATCTCACCTTTAAAAGCCCGGTACAGGTTTAATTTTATCCCTTTCTTTATATAGGCGAAACGCCCTTCTTTTTCAAAGCGGCGGATACTCACCATAATATAGGCCGAATTGAGATACTTCAGGGCCTTGAATGCCGAGCCGCGTTTGACAAAATCGTTGTCCTCGGCCACATAGATGGTTTCGTCAAAGCCGCCAATCCGCTCAAACAAGCGCTTGGTAACAAAGATGCAAAATCCAAAGGCCTTGGGATCTATCCATAAATTGAGCAGTACCGCCATGTTCATCATTCGGTGGATAATCCGGTCCAGCTTGTAATCCGAAAGGGGCTTGATCTCGCAGGTGGCGAGGTCAATATAGCGGTCCTGCATTTCGTCATACACATTGCGGATAAAGCCCGGCGGCAGTACTACATCGGCGTCAAGAAAAAAGAGAAATTCCCCCCTGGCCGCCGCCGCCCCGGCGTTCCGTCCCGCCGCGGGCAGTCCACCGTTTACCACCCGGCAGCCGTATTTTGCGGCAATCTCCCTGGTCCGGTCCTTTGAATGAGCATCGGCGACAATCACCTCATAATCCTCGAAATTCTGAGTCTTGATGCTGTCCAGCAGCCGGGGCAGCATCTGTTCCTCGTTCAGGGCCGGAATAATCACACTGACTTTCATAGGCACTATTAATATAATCTATTTTGCGCGAAACGTAAAGTTTTGTTCCCTTACGACGGCGCGTGCGTATATTGGACGGGAATGGGGTATTCGCCGGTAAAACAGCCCAGGCAGAAGCCGGCGTCCCCGGTTGTGGGACTCAGGGATTCAAGCAGCCCCTGAACCGTGATAAAGGTCAGGCTGTCGGCGCCCAGTGATTTACAGAGCTCGTCGGCGCTGCTGGCGTTGCTGATCAGGTCTTTGCGGTGAGGGGTATCGATACCAAAGTAGCAGGGGAAGCGTACCGGCGGGGAACAGATCCTGATGTGTACTTCTTTCGCGCCTGAGTCCTTGAGCAGCGATACCAGGCGGCGGCTCGTGGTGCCCCTGACGATGGAGTCGTCGATGAGCACAACCCGCTTGCCGTTGACCTCTCCACGGATCACAAAATGCTTGAGGGAGACCGCCTTCTCCCGTGCGGACTGGCCCGGCGCGATAAACGTACGGCCTATGTATTTGTTTTTCACTATGCCCATGCCGAAGGGCGTACCGGTCGCCCTGCCGTAACCGATGGCTGCGGGGACACCTGAATCCGGAACGCCGATAACCAGGTCCGCCGCTACAGCGGATTCCATACCGAGAATTTCTCCCGCCCTGATCCGGCAGTTGTACACGTCTATACCGTCGATAATGCTGTCCGGCCGGGCGAAGTAGATGTATTCGAAGGAGCAGACCGCCCGCCGGGTTTTTTCACTGAAGCTGAATGAAAACACCTGGTCCCGGTTTATAATCACTACCTCGCCGGGTTCAATGTCCCGGACATATATGCCGCCGGCGGCCTCAATGGCGCAGGATTCGCTTGACAGTATCCAGCCGCCGGCCTGCTCCCCGTCTTTGTGCCGGTTGTCCCGGCCGAGCCGGCCCAGGCACAACGGCCTTATGCCGTTGGGGTCCCTGGCGCCCACCAGGGCATCGTCGGTGAGGACCACCAGGGCGTAGGAACCTTTGATAAACTGAATCGTGTCGGTAAAGGCCTTTTCAAGCCCCTTTTTGTAATTTTTGGCAATGAGGTTGACTATTACCTCACTGTCGCTGGAAGAGGTAAAGCCGATACCCGCGTCTTCAAGCAGTTCCCTCACCACATTGGCGTTGGTAAGGGTCCCGTTATGCGCGACGGCGATTGAGCCGAGCTTGAAGCGGCTCACAAACGGCTGGGCGTTTTCAAGGCTGCTGGAACCAAAGGTGGAGTAACGCACATGCCCAACCGCGGCGGAACCTTTTATCCGGGACAGGGTTTCGTGGTTAAAAATGTCGCCTACCAGCCCCATGCCTTTCCGCAGTTCAATGACTTTATTCTTAACCGCGGCTATGCCGGCGCTCTCCTGCCCCCGGTGCTGCAGCGAAAAAAGGCCGTAATAAACCAGGGACGCGGCGTCCTGTTCCGGATCATTACAGAACACCCCGAAGACGCCGCATTCTTCGCGTAATTTATCGTCATCTATCATCAGTTTTCGATCCGGTTCAAAATCTCAACGTAGGCCTCTTTCACGCTGCCCAGATCCCGGCGGAAGCGGTCTTTATCAAGTTTTTCGTTTGTCTCAGCGTCCCAGAAGCGGCAGGTATCAGGGGATATTTCATCGGCTAACACCAGTTCGTTGTTTTCAACAGTACGGCCAAACTCAATTTTAAAGTCGATGAGCTTTATGCCGCGTTCCCCAAAAAAGGCGCACAGTACATCATTCACCTTAAAGGTGATCTTTTTAATTTCCTCAATCTCCTCAAAGGTGGAAGCGCCGATGGCCGCCGCGTGGTAGTCGTTGATCAAGGGATCTCCCAGTGTATCGTCTTTGTAAGACAGTTCAAAAACCGTGGTTTTAAGTTCCGCACCTTCAGCCAGGCCCAGCCGTTTTGCCATGGACCCGGCGGCGGTGTTGCGGACGATTATTTCCAGGGGAATGATCTTCACTTTTTTGCAGAGCATGTCCCGGTCGTTCAGGCGGGCGACAAAATGGGTGGGTATACCGGATTTTTCCAGCAGTTCAAACAGGCTCGAGGCGATACGGTTATTCATGATCCCCTTATTCTCAATGCGGCCTTTCTTTTCACCATTAAAAGCGGTGGCCTCATCCTTATAATGGATGATTACCAGTCCTTCGGAATCCGCTCCTTCGGAATCCTCTCCTTCGGAATCTGCTGCAAAAACCTTTTTGGCCTTGCCTTCGTACAGTTCCTCTCCCCTGGCAACTTTTTCAGGGTCGATTGTAATAGCTCCGCTCATAATTCGATACTCCCGCCGTCTTTTGCAAGATCGTCTTTCATCTTTTTTCTGAATTCGATAAGTTTTTGCCGCAGCTCCGGATATTTCAGGGCAAGTATTCCGCAGGCAAGATAGGCCGCGTTGGCGGCGTTATCCACGCCTACCGCGGCTACCGGAATGGGCCTGGGCATCTGCACAATCGAAAGCAGCGCGTCAAGGCCGCCCAGCCCCCCTGCGCTGACCGGAACACCGATCACGGGAATAAGGGTCTGGCTGGCGATGACGCCGGGCAGATGCGCGGCAAGTCCCGCGCCGGCGATGATAAGCTCAGCGCCCTCGGCTTCCACTTGACGGATGGTCTCGCTGAGCAGTTCCGGAACCCGGTGGGCGGACAACACGTGGGAACTGTAAGAAACGCCGAAATCCTTGAACACATCGGCGGCTCTTTTCATGATTGACACGTCAGATTTTGATCCAAAGATGATTGCGGCCCGCATACCCCTGTCCCGGTTTTACCATACCGAAGCTGTTTCAAACTGAAGTTTTGCAGCAGCCTCTACTGTTAAAGTTATCACGCGGATAGAAGGAATGGCAAGGGCCGCACAAAATGATCCGCTCCTTCCTCCCCGTTCCCGGTTTATGCTATACTCCCATTATATGCACACTATTAATTCTGTTTTAATTGCCGGCGCCGGCGCGATTGGCCTTACGGCAGCGGAGCGGATATATAAGAACGATCCCGGCTGCGTGTCTGTTCTTGCTGCCGGCGGGCGTTTGAAGCGTTACCGCCGGGAGGGTCTGTTTGTAAACGGTGAGCGGATCGATTTCCGCTTTGGAGACGGGAAGCCGGTGGATCTCATCATCGTCGCTTCAAAATTTCATCATCTTGATGCCGTCATTGCGGATATCAAGCCGTATATTAAAAGCGATACGATTATTCTTTCGCTGTTAAACGGCATTTCGAGTGAGGACATTATCGGTAAAGCTTTTGGCCGGGAACGTCTTCCCCTGGCGATGATCATCGGTACCGACGCTTTTCACCGGGGAACGGAAACCACCTATACCCTGCCCGGAGTCATTCATTTTGGCGACGCCGGCGGAAACAACGGCGAACGAGAGGAACGTCTTGCCGAATTTTTCAGCCGGGTCAAGGTTCCCTTCGAGGTGCAGCAAAACATGCGGCGGATGTACTGGTACAAATTTATGATCAACGTGGGGGCGAATCAGATCACCGCCGTACTCCGCTTGACCTATCGCGCAATTCAGAAAAAGGGAAACGCCGGGGAGATACCCGAAGCCCGCGCTCTTATAGAAATGGCCATGAGGGAAGTTATTAATGTTGCCAACGCCGAAGGCATAGACCTCAACGAGCATGACATCGGTAGTTGGTATACAACGGTAAACACCCTGGATGGCAGCAGTACCACATCCATGTGCCAGGACGTGCTGGCGGGAAGAAAAACCGAAGTGGAGATGTTCGCCCTTGCCGTAATGGAAATGGGGAAAAAGCGTCATATCCCGGTCCCGGTGAACGAGATGTTGTATCTTGCGCTACGCGCCATTGAAAAAAGTTACGGTATCACCGCCGAAACCACTTTACTATAAAGATACTCTGGCTGTCTCTAAAATAATTTTTTGTCATTTCGCCTACTGTTCTGCCGCCAAATGAATCAATTATTGATAATATGCCGCATAGCGAAGCGGCCCACCCGACCATTACTCCTATCCCGGCGGCCAATGACAGGCTTGATTCCACGCCTCCCGGTATTTGATTGGAAGGCGATGGTCCATACCCCGGAGCTTGCTCCGGAAATTTGTAACACTTTAGAATGTTGTAAAACGATCTTCGTATCAGGGTATGGACCATCGCCAGTACAATAAATTTCCTCTCCAACGAAGATACCCAGGAGCTTGCTCCTGGGTATCTTCATTGTGTGTATTGCGCCTTTCATAAAAACTCCTTTACGGTATCAACGCCGAAACTATTGGTCCCCACGACCCTTTCTTACCGCCCTTTTCAATGAGGTCGCGGGCGGTATTGTCTCGGAGTTTTGTTTCACAAAACTCTACTGCGGGAAAGGCTGTTTTTATGCCTTTGTAAAAAGCACGAAAACAGTGTAGTCCTTTTTCAAATTTTGTGCAATTATTTTGTTGGGAATCGTAATATAAGCCAAATGATATCCCCCAAACGTCCGTGATATCATGTTTCGTGAACCCGTCATGATGGCCGGTGAGCAATTCCCGCGCATACGTTTTGCAGTCGTATTCAAGTTTGGGGTAAAGATGACGATAAGTGTATTATAGAACGGATCGGAGTGGAAGATGAGGAGACGGCCGGCAAAGAACCGGAAATTCATTCATTTTTTTATATATTTCTTCCTGATATGTTCCGGCCTTTTCGGTATCGGTAAAAAGGAAGAACCGCAAAGAACGGTGATGAATAACGAGTGGCTGCTGTGTGTTACTAATTTTGATAGTTCCACGCTGCCGGAGAACCGGCAGGCGGTCGGCGAGGTAATTACCAGAAGCCTGGTGGATACCTTGAAAGTAGTGAATTACCGGATCCGTATATCCCCCGAGTACGCCTATTATGAAGGCTATGCGCAGTCCCAGGCGCGCTCCACCGCGGCGAAGGCCTTATCCGCGAAACATGAGGAACGGGCGCTGACGCTGTACCGGGGTGAGAATAACTGGCGGTATAAACAGAACATAAAAAGAATAGACGCGGATATTGTCAAACTCCGGGAGGAGCTGGCGAAAGTGGAAGCGGAAATACCGCTGATAAACCAGGAGCCGGTATTCGCTCTTACCCAGAGCAACAAAGATGGGATCTTTCCGGAATCGCCCCAAGCGGGAAGGGAACGCGGTTTCTGTATGAGTCAGCATGCGGATGCTTTTCTTGCGGGGACCATCCAGGAGTATCACGGCCGCTTTCGTGTTACCCTGCGTCTTTACACACTGTACACCGGCGCATTCAGCTATAAAGATGAGATTATATTTTCCGCCGATGATCTCACCGTCGGCGTGGATGAAATCGCCGGAAGACTGATCGCGGTTCTCGCCGGAAGCAAACCGGCGGCTGTGGCCATTCACGCGGATCCCCCTGAGTCCCTGGTATTGATCAACCGGAGCTTCGCGGGCCGGGGAACCGTGGAAGTCCATGAACGCCCGCCGGGTAAAATGGAAATCGCCCTTTCGGCGGAGGATTACAAGCCGGAGATCGTAGAAACCACCCTTGTTCCGGGTGAACTGACCGATATCAGCGTAAAGTTACTGCCGATGGAATACGGTGAGGTGAATATTCTCACCCCTGGTGAAACCGGGGCTTCGGTATATCAAGGTTCCCTGTACGTGGGAGAGGCTCCCCTTACCCTCCGGCTGCCCCTAAACCAGTTTGAAAATATCACCGTGGAAACCGCCGCCGGAGAGATAGCCAGGGCCGCGTTTGTGAGTCCTAATCAGTCCGGCACACCGTATCGTTTTTCCATGCAACTAAAAACACCGCCTCCGGGACAGGATCGGGTGAACAAGGCCCGAAAGACATATTACTGGGCCTGGGGAGGAACTTGGCTCACTACCATCGCGGCGTGGGTCCTTACCGGCGTATTGCAAAGCCAGAATGAGGCGATTTTGGGACATTTTAACGCCACCGGAACCTATAACCAGGATTTCTATGATACGGCGCAGCGTATGCACGATGTATATACCTACGCGTGGGCTGCGGTGGGCGTGGCAACGGCATACGAGATATTCCAGATGGCCAGATACATTTACATCTCCACTGAGGATACAACGCCGATCCTCAATCCTGACAAATAGGGAACGAAAAGTGCGCTTTGCCGACCGGATAAAGAATTTTTTCACCAGAGATCCCGCTGTCTCGGAAGCGCTTTTTGAGGAACTGGCCGATCTGCTGGTGGAAGGGGATTTTGGCGCCGCGGAAGCGTACCGGACAGCGGAAGTGCTACGGGAACGCTGCAGGAAAGAGAAACCAGGCTCACCGGAAGAACTACCCCTTAAACTCGCGGAGTTATTGGAAGAGGAACTGAAAAAAGACGAAATGGCCGATCCCCCGGCCATAGCGCCAGAGGGAAACCTGAGCATAATACTGCTGCTTGGGGTAAACGGCGTGGGAAAGACCACCTCCGCCGCGAAACTGGCCGCCTTGTACCGGGACGGCTGCAAGCGAAAGCCTATCCTCGCCGCGGCGGACACCTTCAGGGCGGCGGCTATCGATCAGCTTAAGATACACGGGGAACGGCTCGGTATACGGGTGATTGCCCATCAGCACGGCGGCGATCCGGCCGCAGTAGTCTACGACGCGATTGAGGCGGCTCAGGCCGGCGGCGGGGATCTTATCATCGCCGATACCGCGGGAAGGATGCATACCAAATCCGCGCTGGTGGAAGAACTGCGAAAAATAGACCGGGTAGTGGAGGCCAAGGCCGCCGGGGCCCGCTATATCAAGTACCTGGTGTTAGACGCAACTACCGGCAGAAACGCCCTTGCCCAGGCTGAAACATTCCATGAGGCGGTTTCCCCCGAGGCCGTGATCCTGACCAAATACGATTCCACCGCCAAAGGGGGAGTGGTATTTTCCCTGGCCTCGGAACTGCGCCTGCCTGTGGCGTACCTCTGTACCGGTGAAAAATACGGAGACATCAGGGTTTTTGATCCCCATGAGTATGCGAGGGAATTTGCGGGTGTCAGCTAGAAAGATTAAGTCATCGTCTTTTCTCTTTGTGCTCCTGCTGGGAACCTTTCCCGTTTTTGCCCGGGAAAGCAGCGCTCCTTCCGTTACAAAGTCTGCCCGTTGGTTTCGTTCCAACGCCGGCGGCATGACACTGGAAGAGGTTTCCTCACGAACCGCGGCTTTGCATAACGAATACGCCCTGTTAATCGACTTTGCGCGTCCGGGGGATCTGCCGCAGCTCTTGACGCCTTTTTTCCGGAACGAGTACCAGATTGAGATTCACGCATTGTATACCAGGGGAGAGGAATCCCGCAGGCAGTGGATCTTCCGGGATACAAGGGGGGTGACCCGCCTGGTTTCTGTTTTGAACAGGGACCGGAGCGCCCCGGAACCCGCCTCGGACGAACCCGCGGCGGAGGCGGAAAGCGATGAGGCCGGGGAGGCGTCCGGTTCAGACGCGCCAACCGGCCGGGCGCCCTGGGGATTTATCGAAATATACAACGAAAACTACCGCATCATCGAAGAATATATGTTCTCCGACGATGGTGAGGAAACGATAATTATCTATTCCTATCGCGGCGGCCTCTTGATCAAGGCTGAGGGCCGGCGGAAAAACGAGGTGGAAGGAGACGAGAACATTACAAACACCTTTACCGATAATTACCGCTATAACCGTTCCTTATCGCTGCGTTCAATTAACCGGCTTTATCATGAAGATATCACCGCCCTGCCGGTCCGGCTCGCTTTTCCGAACCGTGTACTGGATCTCGCCACGCAGGAAGATTTTAGCGGTGACAGACTCGCGTGGAATCCCGAATTCTTCGGGGATTTTGCGATCAGGGCGGGTTATCGGATAGAATTTTCCACTGATGAGCGGGGCCGGATATTGACTCAGACCCTGCTGGATAACACGGATACCGTGATATGGGTGATTCAAAACACATGGTCCGGCAACCGGATCTCTTCATCCGTCAAAACCGAAGGGGAGGATACATGGCTCATCGAATATGAATATGACGGCAGGGGGGACCGGATACTCGAACGCGATTTGCGTAACGGGGTTCTGGAACGGATGGTGTACGCCGAAGACGGCAGGGATGTGGAAGAACTGTATATTGACGGCGATGTTGTACTCAGGGCGATCTGGGAAGACGGCAGGAAAATATCTGAAAACCGAATACGGCGTAACAGGTAGCGGGCAGCAGAGATGAAACACGGCGGGGCTGTTGCCTGGATATGGTATGTGGCGGCACGGTATATTTTCAAAGGCCGGGGGAATTCACTTTCTCCCATTCTGGCTGTGCTGGGAATCGCCACCGGCGTTTTGGCCTTGATCGTGATTCTGGCGGTGATGAACGGATTCCAGTTGAGCTTTATCGAAAGCATTCTGGAAATTTCCTCCTATCATCTGCGCCTGGAATCTTTTCCCCCCGAAGAAACGGCGGAAGTCCGGAACATCCTCGCGCCGCTTCCCGAAATAAAAGCGGTCCTTCCCTTCAGGGAATTCCAGGGCCTTATCCGGGGCCGGCAGGGCGGGCAGCAGGCGGTGGTGATAAGGGGGCTTCCGGCGGAGGCTCTTGAACTTGACCCCGGCCTGAAGGCCAGGCTGGAATTTGAGGCCGGCGCTTTCGCGATCGCGGATCGCCGTTCGGCGCTCCTTGGGGCCGAACTGGCCCGCCGCCTGGGGCTGAGTGTCGGTGATGAGTTCACCCTTTTTTCAATATCCGGCATTCTCTCCGGAGGGGATACCGCTGCCGCGGACCCGCCCGTTACTGCGGACCCGGCCGCTATAGCGGACGATGGGCCCGAAACAGGCGCGGCCGCTGAAAGCGCCGGGGTGGAGACCTTTACGCTCGCCGGAATATTCAGAACCGGTTTTTATGAATACGATACCGGCTGGGGCTTTATCAATATCAAAAGCGCCGGGGCTTTTTCCGAATCAGGCGTCAGTCTGGGGTTGAAGCTCCATAACCGCTTCCAGGATCGGCAGGCCCTGGAAGCGGCGCGCCGGGCCCTGGCCGGACGGCCCGGATTTGAAGAGACGCGGCTTTCAAGCTGGCGGGATTATAACCGCTCCTTCTTCGGCGCGCTGCGGACGGAAAAACTCTTCATGTTTATCCTGGTGGGGCTGATTTTTATCGTGGTGGGCCTTAACATCTTTCAGGCCCAGCGGCGCTCGGTGCTGGAACACCGGGAGGAAATCGGTCTCCTCATGGCGGTCGGGGGGAGGGAGCGGGCCGTACGTTTTGTGTTTGTCTGTGACGGCGCTATTATCGGTTTTACAGGCGCGGTATCGGGCCTTGTTCCGGGGCTTTTCATCGCCTCACATATTTCCCTTTTCTTTTCGATTTTGGAAAGCATCGTTAATTTTTTCATCGGTATAATCAATGTGTTAATGGGGTTTTTCGGGGCCGCGGAAGCGGGGAATTTCATGATCTTCTCTCCCGCGGTATTTTACATCAAAGGAATACCTTCACGGATCATCCCCCACGAAGTGGCGCTGATTTTTATGTTTGGGTTCCTTTCCGCCCTCCTGGCGGCATGGTTTGCCTCGGGAAGGGTTTCCCGCATACGGCCCGCGGAGGTACTGCGTTATGAGTAACAGGTCAGGCGAAGAAAGGGTATCCGAAGTCAATGTCATGGTCAGGGCGGAAAACATCGTCAAAAACTATGTCTCCGGCGCGGAAACCCTCCATATCCTTAAAGGCGTGAGTTTTGAGATTCCCCGGGGGCTTTCAGCGGCGGTAAGCGGGCAGAGCGGCAGCGGCAAGAGTACCCTCCTCAATATCATCGGCGGGCTTGACCGGGCCGATGGGGGAACGGTATGCATCGACGGCGCGGAAATTACCGGCCTCAGTGAAAAAGAACTGTCCGAGTGCCGGAGCAGACGGGTGGGCTTTATCTTCCAGTTTCATTATCTATTGAAAGATTTTACCGCGCTCGAAAACGTGATGCTTCCCGCCTATATAGCGGGAATGAAAAAGAAGGAGGCCCTGGAAAAGGCCCGCGCCCTTTTGGAGGATGTGAGGCTTGCCGGCCGGGCCGGCCATTTTCCCTCTCAGCTTTCGGGAGGCGAACGCCAGCGGGTGGCGGTGGCCCGTTCCATGATAAACGATCCCGGCGTGATCCTCGCCGACGAGCCTACCGGGAACCTTGACCCGGATAACAGCGCCATGGTAGCGGAAATTCTCTACGCCGGCGCGGAGAAATGGGGCAAAACGCTGATCGTGGTCACTCACGACGAGAAAGTCGCCGCCAGGGCCTCTATCCGCTGCGTCCTGGAAAACGGGCTGCTTGCCGCGGATGAACGGCCGGGGACCGGCGAATGAAAAGCAAGGCCGGCTTTTTCATCGCCCTCCGCTACCTCTGGGGCCGGGCTCACGAGGGGGGCCGTTATCTCCGGGGCGCCGCCGCGGGGATAGCCGTGAGCCTCATCCCGATAATTGTTACCCTCATCGTGGCGGACGGCATGATCCGGGGCATCATCGACCGGTACCTGGAAATGGGAACCGGCCACCTCCAGGTTTTCAACCTGTTCAATCCCGGAGAACCGGAAGAGCCGGCGGAAAAAATCCGGGGCCTTGCCGGCGTCAGCGGGGTGTGGCCCGAACAGCGGAGCATAGGGGTCCTGGTGGGGAAAAAAGGGAAAACCGGCGCCACCATTCGCTCCGTAGAACCTTCGTTCTGGGAGGACCGGGGCGCCGGTTACCTTAAGACCCTGGCGGGAGTTTCAAAACCCGCGGCGGACCGGGATATGCTCCTGGGCGAAAGCCTTGCCGCGGCCATCGGCGCGGAAGTGGGGGACACGGTACGGCTGATGACCATCAGGACAAACCCCGACGGACGCGCCATCCCCCGGATGACGGCCTTTACCGTGCGGGGCATCGTCTCCTCGGGCTACCACGAACTTGACGCGCTCTGGTGCATCATCAGCTGGGAAGGGGGCAGGGGCATCCTTTCCCCGGAACTCTCCTCCACCAGCCTGATTGTGAAAATCAGCGATCCCTACCGGGGCGCGGACGCCATGGTCTGGTCCCTCTATTCCGCGCTGGGCATGGGCTACGGGGTGTATACCTGGAAGGACCTCCTCCGATCCCAGTACAGCTCCTACGAATCCACCCGGCAGCTCCTCCTCTTTATCATGGCGCTGGTAGTGATTGTGGCGGCGGTGAATGTTTCCTCCGCCACCTCCATGCTGGTCATAGAACGGCAGCGGGACATCGCGGTACTTAAAATTACCGGCGCGGACGTCCGGGGCGTAACCGGCGTGTTTCTCTGGGGGAGTTTCCTTACCGGCCTCTGCGGGGCAGTCATCGGCATCAGCCTCGGACTCCTCATCGGCAGCTGCTTCAACCCCCTGATCCGTTCCCTGGAATGGATTCTCAGTTTTTTCTCAAGTCTCTTTCATGGCGCCGAGGTGAAAATCCTGGACCCCGGCTTTTACCTCGAAACCATACCCATTATCATCGACTGGTTTGCCGTGTTCCTCATCGGCTGTTTTACCATCCTCTGTTCAATGGCCGCCTCCTGGATTCCGGCACGGCGGGCGGGGCGGCTCAAACCCATGGAACTGCTCAGAAAATACTGAGCCTGTTCCAAACCCCGGTTGGTTTTGAAACCGACTCAATATCCTTGTATTTTATTTCAAATGATATTAGTATTTTAGTATAATAAGTGGTATAATTACTTATATGATACAGACAAACGCCGCCCGGCGCGGCCACACACAGGCTTTTTCTCCCCGCTTCCTCCCCGGTATAAGCCGTCCGCGCGCCCATCTGCTCGGGGGGGGGGGGGGGGCCGGCGCCCCCGCGGCGGCGGCCGGGCGCCCCGCGCCCCCCCCCGCCCCAGCAGAGTGGCGCGCGGACGGCTGATGCCGGGGAGAAAGCGTTGAGAAAAAGCGTGTGTGCGGCCGCGCCGGGCGGCGTTTGTCCGTATCATATAGTTAATTATATCACCAATAGTACTAAAATACTAATATCATTTGAAAGAAAATACAAGGATATTACGCACATTCACCAGGTTATGGCGAATGACAGGGGCTTACACGATAAGCCGCCCTATGACGCCCGGCGGCCGAAGGCGGAGCGGAAATTGCTTTCGACGGCGGTTTCCAGTTCATTGACGAGCGAACCGGCGGTCCCGGCTTCCCGGCGTAAGGCCGTGGCGGCCGCAAGGATGCCGGGCAAGTCTTCCCAGGCGCTGTGTTCCCTTCCCCGCGGGGGCTGATACGGGGCGTCGGTTTCGATGAGCAGCCGTGAGAGGGGAAAGGCGGCGCAGCAGCGCATTGCCTCGCGGTGATTAAGCAGGATACCGTTACCGAAAGAAAAGAAAGCGTTCACCCCCCGTTTCAACAGGGCCTCGCCCTCTCCCAGCGTGCCCGGCCAGGAATGGAAAATCACCGCTTTGCATTTCGTGAGGGTTCTGGAATAGGCAAAGACCTTGTGCATGGCTTTGCGTATATGGAGCACCAGGGGGAGGCCGTAGCACAGAGCGGTTTCCACTTGGGCGGCGAAAAGTTTGTCCTGGATTGCCTCGGTTTCCCTGAAGGCGCTGTTGAAGAGATCAAAACCGGTTTCGCCTACCGCGGCGAGCCGCCCCTCCCGTGCCAGGGTTTCCAATAGTAAAAGGCCGGCCTCCGGTTTATCGCCGGTATTGCGGTTCCGGGCCGCGGGCAGCTGGGGGTGTACGGCAAAGCAGGGCAGTAGGGGAGGGGAGCCTTCGGCCTTTGCCCTACGGGCAAGTTCCTCGTTATAGGCGAATTCCTCCAATTCCGTGGCGCTGGCGGCGCACATAACGCCCCGGCGGCGCCGCTCCTCCTCGGCGCCGTTTAATACCCGGCTGAGATCGAAGGGATGGCAGTGAGCGTCGGTGAGCATAATTCTCCGTGTTAATGAAGGCTTTTAAGCATTTCGGTATAGGGCCGGCTCTCGATCCGTTCCGGGGGAATATCCAGGGTCTTAAGGAGCGACAGGAGCCGGTTCCGGCTTTCCCTGACGGTTCGCTCATCCCTCTCTTTCGCCAGAATCTCAAGTTCAAGGAACCACCCCAGATCTTTTACCATGGAAAGTTCCGCTAAAATGGAGGGCCGCTCCCCCACTGTCCAGGCCCAGCCCCGCTTTTCTTTTCTGATAAAGGGCCGCAGTCCCAGCCGGCTCAGGAGATCCTCAAAGACCTCGGCGCCCGGCTCATCGGGACCGATCCCGGCGACGGCGAATTCCCGCTCATCGTTTATCTCGATACCGGCGCGTATCTCCTTTGTTTTGTACGTTACAAGCGTATTTTCCCGGTCAGGGCCATCCGCCTCCGTGTCAATTTCCCGGCGCACCCGCAGGGCTGACGGGAGGAGACATCCGCTCTCGTCCGTCCAATAGACGTCCTTTTTTTCATAGGAACGGTAATAGGTTCCCAGTGACGACAGTTTCCGTTTAACCGGTTCAGGATCATCCAAGCGGGCTTTTAGCTCAATTTCTACCGCCATTGTCGCGTATCTCCTTGTTTTAGGGTTTATCTTCATTTTTTTGTATTATTATAATTCATTTTATATTTACTTGCAGTTATTTGATTGCATCAATCACGGAAAGGATATATATATTCTTAAGGGAGGGATAGAACCGGAATTCCGGTAAAGAAGAGGGGTAAAAATGCCGATAAGACAAGGATATGAACTATCTTCGCGGTCTTTGTCTACTACTTCTTTTAACGGCGATCCTTACTATAGTGACACTTCCGGTAAGGCTTGCCGCGGAAGATATGGTTCATGTGGTGGCGAAGGGAGAAACGTTGTATTCCATTTCCCGTGTGTACCGGGTCAGCCCTGATGAGCTTATGCGGTATAACAACATTGCCGATGCCGCTAAACTCCAGGCGGGCCGGCGGCTCAAAATACCTCCTACGGTGTCGCCGGGCCCGGCAGCGGGAAGCGTTGCCACAACCGGAAGTGGAGTGTCTGAAAAGGCCCGGGCGGGGGGGACTACCTCCACCGCCCAGGCCGCTTATACCGAGTACCGGGTGGTAAAGGATGACACCTTGTTCAGTATCGCCCGGACCCATGGAATTACCGTTCAGGCTTTGCGGGACCTCAACAGGTTTTCCGCGAATTATGTGCTGAAAGAAGGAGAACGGATCAAAGTGCCGGCTTTGGCAGTCAGCCAGACCGGTTCCAAAACAGCGGACACATCGCTGCGCTGGCCGGTAAATCCTAAGGATATCTCCTACATGACCGGTAAATTGTATGGTGTGGTCGTACGGGGAGAACGTTCCGAACCGGTGCGGAGTCTTACCCAGGGAACGGTGGTATCCGCCGGACCGTATCGGGGTTTTGGCAGGGTGGCGATTGTACAGGTAAGCGGAGGGTATTTATATGTGTACGGCGGCTGTGAAAGTCTGTCCGTAAAGGAAGGGGATAGAATAGGCCCCGGAACGGAATTGGGAAAACTGGGAATGGACGCGGTCTCCGAAAAGCCACAGCTTTTTTTCATGGTCTACCGGAGTAATACACCCATTGATCCCGCGAAAGCCCCTAGGGCATAGGAGATGGTATGGAGGCTTATTTCGGTTAAGAATGAATGTTTCGCGGGTATAGCCTGGGAAACTTAGGAGCCTGTTGCGGTTGTGGATTTTTGCGGTACTTTATGCCGCAAAAACCCCGATTAACGGGCTCCTGCGAACCTTCGGTTCGACGGAGTTTGCAGGGTAAAAAATCGCCTAAATGGAGATTTTTGGCGGTTTTATGCACGAAGTGCAACAAACTCCTAGGGGGCGTTCCAAAACCCGGACGGATTTTGGAATGCTTATAAGTAAAAACAAAAGGGTAGAGGTGGTAGTATGACAAAAACAATGGCGGCTTTGGAAGAAACAGGTATAGAGCGGGACGCATTAAAAAAACGCCCCAGGGGCTCAATAGCGGTGAAACCCGCCAAAACAGCAAAAAAGGCGAAAACACAGAAAGAGACAGATCCTCTGGCCCTCTATTTTAAGCAGATTGCTAAATTTCCGCTCCTGACCGGCCAGGAAGAGCAGAACATCGGCGCAAAAATAGTAAGCCTCAGGACAAAGCTGTGGATGCTTGATGAAGAAGAGAGAAAGAGCGGTTATGTCGAGGAAAAAACCGTCCTGGAGAATGCGCTTCTCTTCTATAAAAATAAGATGATCAATTCCAATCTGCGCCTGGTGGTGTCTATTGCCAAAAACTATCAGCACCGGGGTCTTTCCCTCCTGGATCTCATTGACGAAGGCAACATCGGCCTTATTGAGGCGGTGGAGCGCTTTGACTATACCAGAGGTTGCCGGTTTTCCACCTACGGTACCTGGTGGATCAGGCAGGCCATCATCAAGAGCATCGCCGATAAGGGCCGGGTCATCCGTATCCCCATCCACATGCTTAATACCATCAAAAAATGCTACTTCGTAGCAAAGCAGCTTACCCAGGACCTGGGCAGGGATCCCAGTGATGAGGAACTCGCCGAATACCTGGGCGTTACGGTAAACAAGGTCAAAGAGATCATCAAACTCTCACAGGAGACCACAAGCCTTGACACCATTGTAGACGATGGTAACCTGACACGCTTGGCGGACCTTATCAAAGACGATTCCATGGCCGAGCCCTTCGAAATGGTCTTCTCAATGACCTTGCAGGAAACTATGGCGGACATTCTCTCCCAGCTTTCCGAACGGGAAATGAAGATCATCCAGCTTCGTTACGGCCTGACAGGCGAGGGACCCCTCACCCTGGAAGAGACCGGCAAACTCCTGGGTATCACCCGTGAGCGGGTCCGGCAAATCCAGGAAAAGGCCACCTACAAGCTCCGGGGCCTCAAGGAAATGAACGAATTGAAGGAATAAGGGAAAGGACCCGCGGATTATGCCGACTCAGATTACGCGGGAACAGCTCATACTTTCTTTAAGACGAAAATACATTATACTAGTCATCAATGGAATCTTATGACCGGGTAATAGCGGCTTACGCGGAAGGGGCTGTTTTTACCGCCTTTGATATTGAGACTACCGGTTTTGAGCCTAAGCGGGACCGGATCGTGGAATTCGGGACGGTCAAGTTTGACCGGCGGGGCGTCATTGCCCGGTACGCGCTGCTTATTGATCCGTGTATCCCTATGCCCCCTGAGGCGGGCAAGGTGAACGGCATCACAGACGATATGCTCGCCGGGCAGCCGCTCATTGAGGAAGTTCTGCCGGATTTTCTCCGTTTTGTAAAAGATACGATCATCGTGGCCCATAACGCCCCTTTTGACTGCGGCTTTGTTAACGAAAACCTGTCCCGGCTCCACAAGGCCGGCGGCGCGCCGTTCCCGGTCTTGCCCAATATAACCGCTGATACTCTGCTTTTAGCCCGCCGTTTTTTCACCGGCAGAAATCACTACAACCTGCAAAATCTGGCCTCGGATCTGGGTATTAAGGCCCGGTCGGCCCACCGCGCCCTTGACGACGCCCGGCTCTGTATGGAGCTGTTTATTCGCTGTTGTAAGGCGGCGTCAATATGATACAATCAGAAAGGGAGAAACGATGAAAACAAAAGTCCTGTGTATACCCTTTGTGGTTTTTTGCTGCCTCTACAGTCCGGCTTGTTCGGTCAATAAAATGGCGATGCGGGCTGTTTCCAATGCCCTTACCGCTGAGGGAAGCGCCGATGTCTTTACCGGGGATTCTGATCCGGAACTGGTAGGGGATGCCCTTCCTTTTGCTATAAAGATGTACGAGTCCCTGTTGGCGGCCGATCCTACCCATCAGGGCCTGCTCCGTACTACCGGTTCCCTCTTTGTGATGTACGCCAACGCCTTTGTCCAGGGGCCGGCGGAGATGCTGGCCCGCAACCTGTACGCCAAGCGACAGGAAGATATGGAGCGGGCGAAAAAACTCTACCTCCGGGGGCTTGGCCTGCTGTACCGGGGACTGGAGCTTCAGTACCCCGGATTTGACGGCGCTTTTCAAAAAGGCGCGTTACCCGAAATACTGGCAAAAATGAAAAAAACCGATGTACCAAGCCTGTACTGGTCCGCGGCGGGGGGGCTTTCAGCCTATTCCCTCAATCCCTTTGACATGGACCTGGGGGTACGGGTTCCGGAATTCCTTGCCTTGGTTAACCGTGCCTATGAATTGGACCCGGATTTTAACAGTGGCGCTTTGGATGATTTTTACGTCCTGTTCTACGCCTCGGTTCCGGAAACCATGGGGGGTGACAAAACCAAAGTTGAAACCCATTACCGCCTGGCCCTGGAAAAGTCAAAGGGGCTGTTGGCGGGTCCGTATGTTTCCTACGCCCAGGTTGTCTCGATTCCCGCGCAGGATTATGATACTTTTAAGGCACGTTTGGACGCCGCGCTTGCCATAGATCCGGAAGCGGAACCTTCCAACCGGCTGGTTAATATTATTTCTCAGCGGAAGGCGCGGTTCCTGTTGGATTCCTCCGCTTTGTTGTTTATAGATTTTGATATCGGTGAAGATTGGGATGAAGAGGACTTATAAACAGAGCTATGTATACTGCGGACTATACATAGACTGCTTTAACAAAAGGAAATTCCCGGTTTTGCCGGGGTGATTATAAGGAGTGTTTTATGCAGATCCGTGGCTATACCCTTCGTCTTATGGCGGTACTGATGTTGTTCCTTGCCGTGTCTCCCCTGTTTGCCCAGCGTAAGATAACTATCAAACTCGCCTCTATGGTTCCTGAAAATACCCCCTGGGGGGCGGCTATCAACCGTCTGTCCACCGAATGGTCCCAGGCGACCAATGGCGAGGTGGAACTGGTAGTATACCACAACGGAGTCGCCGGCGATGAGGCTGATGTGCTGCGCAAGCTGAGGATGAATCAAATCCAGGCGGCGGTTTTTACCAGTATTGGCCTAAATTCGGTGATGCCTGAGGTAATGACTCTGAGTTATCCTTTCCTGATTCGCACGGATCAGGAATTGGACGCGGTGTTGAGCAAAGTCAAGCCCGAACTTGATGCGAAAATACAGCAAAATGGCTTTGTTACACTGGCTTGGGCCAGGGCGGGGTGGATCAAAATTTTTTCCCGGACCCCGGTGTATGTTCCCAACGATATGCGGAGATTGAAAGTAAGCGCTAGTCCGAATGAGTTGGAAATGATGCAGGCCTTCAAGACCATGGGTTATCAAATGGTTCCGCTCGGTCTGAATGACATCCTGGTCTCCCTGAACAGCGGTATGGTTGACGTAGTATGGCAAAGCCCCATCGCGGTCGCGGGATATCAGATTTTCGGCGTGGCGAAAAACATGAACGCGATAAACGTTTCCCCTTTTATGGGAGGTATTTTGATGAACAATACCGCCTGGCGCCGCATCCCTGACCGGTACAAGGATCGGCTCATGGCGATCTGTAAACGGATTGAGCGTGAAATCGAAGGCTCTATTGCCAAACTTGAGACCGAAGCCGTTTCCACTATGACGAAGTATGGTCTTACGGTCCATACTCCTAATCCCCGGCAGGCCCAGGAATGGTACAATGATATGGACCGGTATGAAAGCAGCCTGGTAGGCCAAGTCTTTAACCGGGAACTCTATCAGAAAATCAAGGTCATTCTAGGTGATTACCGGAGAGGGCATTGAGCCATGGCGGAGGATAGTGTAACCCGAAATGGGAACATAAAAACCTGCCTCTACGGGCTTGAGGATATCCTCTGTATTATTTGCATGATCCTTCTGGCCCTGCTTCCGGTGTCGGAATCTGTGGCGCGGATTTTATTCAAGACCGGGGTACCCGCCTCATCGGGGCTGATGGCGCAGCTGCTGTTGCTGGTAGGCCTCCTTGCGGGGATGATCACCACCAGAAACGGCGATCATCTGTCTATTGCGCTGATGCAGCATTTCTCAAGTGACCGGATCAAGGCGCGGCTGCAAATATTTACCAACCTTATCTCAGCTCTGGTGGTAACGGTTATCGCCTGGAGTTCTCTCCCCTTTATTAAAATCGGGCTTCAGGGAAGGATCATCGGCTTTATTCCTGACCGGGTCTTCGCTCTGATCCTCCCTGTCGGCTATGGCGTGATGGCTATCCGCTTCGCCGGCAGAAGCGGCTGTAAGGGATGGAAAATCCTGTTCCCCGTATTGGTCATAGCCCTGGGAACCGCGGCCTCGTTTCCGGTAATCGCGAAATTTATCTGGGGCTTTGACATGCCTGACGCTGTTTTTGATATATGCGACCGTTTATATTTATTCACGTATTACAGCAAAGTTCCCTTGACGGTTTTGCTCCTCGTCGCGGCCCTGGTGGGAACCCCTCTCTTTGTGATTATGGGAGGACTGGCGTTGTTCCTGCTCCACGCTGCGGGAGGTGAAATGGATTCGGTGGCGGCGGATATTTATTCCTCTCTTATCAATACCAATATTATCGCCATACCGCTCTTTACTATTGTAGGCTTCTTCCTTTCGGAAAGCAGGGCGGGGGAGCGGCTGGTCAATACCTTCCGCAGCTTCTTTAACTGGCTTCCCGGAGGTATCATCATCGCCGCAGTGGTTATCTGCGCTTTCTTTACCTCTTTTACCGGCGCCTCCGGAGTTACCATCCTCGCCCTGGGGGGAATCCTCTATACTATCCTCACTGAACACATGCGGTACCCTGAAAAATTCTCTATCGGCCTGTTAACCTCGGTGGGAAGTATCGGCCTCCTCTTTCCTCCCAGCCTCCCTCTGATTCTGGTGGGGGCTACTACCCAGACCAATATCTTTCATCTGTTTTTGGGAGGCATATTCCCGGGTCTGATCCTGGTGACGGCAGTGATCGTTTTTGGCATTGTCGCCTCGATACGGGTCAAGATTCCGGTGGAACCCTTTGAGGGCCGGAAAGCTCTGGCGGGCCTGCGGAAGTCGATGTTCGAGATTTTGCTGCCGGTGTTTCTGATCCTGGGTTACTTTACGGGGCTGCTCTCCCTGGTGGAGATCGGCGCCGCAGCCGTCATCTATATTTTTATTGTTGAGGTACTGATCCATCGGGACATTAAATTCACCGAGGTCAAGCGGGTGTTTATCAAGGCTATACCTATAATCGGCGGGGTGCTCTCGATTCTGGCCATGTCCAAGGCTCTCTCGTACTACATCGTGGATACCCAGGCGCCAACGAATCTGGCAAACTGGATGCAAAGCGCCATTTCCTCAAAGTTCGTATTCCTGCTGCTCCTCAATTTGAGCCTCCTCGTGGTGGGCTGCTTAATGGATATTTTTTCGGCTATCCTTATTGTGCTGCCCCTGATCGCCCCCCTGGGTCAGGCCTATGGTATTGATCCGGTACACCTGGGGATGATATTCATCATCAACCTGGAGGTGGGTTTTTTAACCCCGCCGGTGGGGCTAAACCTATTCCTGGCTACATACCGTTTCAAAAAACCCTTTGTGCAGATATGCTGGTATGTGTTTCCCTTCCTGGCCATACATTTAGTGGTGGTCCTCCTGGTGACCTATGTGCCCTGGCTGTCCACATACCTGATCAGGTTCTTTTAGGTCCTTTCGTCTTACACGTGACATTGACAAGGGGAGTGGGGGAGCCTATAATGCGGCCATGAGTGAAAAACGGGTGGAGAAAGTGCGTTTCGGTGAGGATGCCAGGAGCCGGTTGCACCGGTGGGTTTTGCGTCACTTTGTGCCGCAAAAACCCCGATTACTGGGCTCCTGCGAACCTTCGGTTCGACAGAGTTTGCAGGGTAAAAATCGCCTAACCGGCGGTTGTTGGAGGCTTTATGCACGAAGTGCAACAAACTCCTCGGCAGATCGAATCTGAAGATCAGGTTCGGCTGAAACCGATCCTGGGTTTGAAGCCGGGGATATATCTTGCCGTCATTTATGCCGCGGTCCTCCTGGTGATCCTCTTCTTTATACTGATCTACCCCGGTATTGTCCGGTCCGGTTCAGTAATCATACTGAAAACGGAGCCGGTCGGCGCGGCCCTGCGGGTAGACGGCGTGTACAGGGGAACCGCTCCTGAAAACATCTTTATTTCGAAGGGGGCGCACGTCCTGGAACTGGTCCTGCCGGGTTTTACCACAGAACGGATTGAGTGTGAGATACCGGGCCGGTTATTCGCTTCGGTCCTGTTTCCCCGGCGTTATCCACTGGAAGTTACTTTGACTACAGCGGACCCGGAGGCCGTTTTCATAACGGCGGCGCGGGATTATGCAGACTGGACCTTCGGCGGGGAACCTACCGCCGCCTGGCAGGTGTCCCTGAGCCTTTCCGAGGGCGCGTACCGGGCAGGAGGCCGGCAACCGGAGGAACTCCTCAAGGCATCGGCCCGCTTTGCCGTTACCGGCGCCGCCTTGCGGGACCTTATCCGCGCCAAAACCATTACAGATAACGGCGGCCTCCCGCCTTCTCCCCTGAGCCTGACCCGCTCCGTTGCGGACATAATGAGCTTCCTTTCGGAAAATCCCGGCGGTGCGGTTTGGCTGGCGGAAACGCTTCCCCCGGAATCCGCCGCCCTCGTTACCTCGTCATCCTGGTATAAAAAACAGCTTGCTCTTTCCGCTGCCATAGGCGCGGAAGAATCCCTTGCCCCGCCGCCGGACTCCGAGCCGGCAGCGTCTTTGGCCCCGCCCGCAAGACGGTTCTCGGTAGGTGGCCTGTCCTTCACCGGCCTGGCCGGCGGGACACTGGTTCAAGGCGAACCTTTTCCTTTCACCGTTCCCATCCGGGGTTTCATGATCAGCGAGAATGAGGTCCCGGCCTCAGTCTTCACGGATTTCCTTGAGGCGAACCCTCAATGGCGGCCGGATCAGCGGGAGGCCCTTGCCTCGGAGGAATTGGTTACCGGTAATTATTTAGTTGACGACGGGAGCGCTGTCGGCAGGACAGACGATATTTCTGTTACCAGTATTTCATGGTACGCGGCCCAGGCCTTTTGCGGCTGGCTTGGGGAGCAGCTCCCCCTGTCAATGAACGCTTATGAACTCCGGCTGCCTACCGAGGCTGAGTGGGAATACGCGGCTAAATCCGTAAGACGTTGGAAGGCATCCGGGGACGCCGCTGAAATCAGAAACATGGAAGACGGCGCGTGGGAATGGTGTTATGATCCTTACGCACCACTTGCCTTCATTGACGCCCCTGGCGCGGTTACGGCCATAGGTTCCCCTGAACGCGCTGTTCGGGGCGGTTCCCGGCTCAACTCGGCGGGTTCAATCACGCCTGAAACCAGGGCCTCTCTACCCCCGGCTTTCTGCTCTCCCTTTGTCTCCTTCCGTGTGGTAATCGCCGAAAAGGGCCCGATAATCCGGCAATAAGCGGGGATGGCATGGATACAGGCGTTAAAACCATCGCGGTCAACCGCAAAGCCCGGCACGACTATTCGATTGACGATGCCTATGAATGCGGCATAGAACTTTCGGGCACCGAGGTTAAATCGTTCAGGGACGGAAAGATCTCTTTTCCTGACGCCTGGGCCGAGGTTATCAAAGGCGAGGTCTGGCTCCGTTCCCTGCGGGTCGCAGAAAATCCTTTTTCTTCGGTGTTCAATCACGATCCGGACCGTAAGAAACGTCTCCTGCTCCACCGGGAGGAGATCAAGCGGATCAGCCGCAAGGTGGAGGAAAAAGGCTATACTCTCATTCCCTTGTCTTTTTATTTCAAAAAAGGCCGGGTAAAGGTGGAACTGGGACTCTGCAAGGGTAAAAAAGTCTTTGACAAGCGGGCGGATATTAGGGAACGGGATGTCAAGCGGGATGTGGAGCGGGAATTCCGCCGCACGCACTGAAATTACACGCTCTCTTTTTGCGTGGGCAGATATTTCTCAATAAATTCCTGCTTGACCCGCATCAGCTCTTCCCTGGGGAGTTCCGACAGCACTTTCCAGCCCAGATCCAGGGTACGGCCGATGTCGCGGTTTTCGTTTTCACCCTGGCTGAGGAAGATCTGTTCAAACCGTTCCCCGAATTTCAGATAACGCTTGTCGCCTTCGGAAAGTTCTTCCTCGCCGATGATCGAGGCAAGGTTGCGGACCTGCTTTACCTTTGAATAAGCGGCAAAGAGCTGGCTCGACAGATCCTTGTGATCCTCCCTGGTCATACCCGGCCCTATACCGTCCTTCATGAGCCGGGACAGGCTGGGGAGACCGGCTACCGGCGGATAGATGCCCCGCTGAGAAAGTTCCCGATCAAGGACGATTTGACCTTCGGTGATGTAGCCTGAAAGGTCCGGAATAGGATGACTGATGTCGTCGTTGGGCATGGAGAGAATCGGTATCTGGGTGATGGAGCCGGAAGAACCCTTGATCTTTCCCGCCCGTTCATAGAGGGAGGCGAGGTCTGAATAGAGGTAACCGGGATAACCCTTGCGGCTGGGCACTTCCCCCCGAATCGAAGAAACTTCCCGCAGGGCCTCGCAGTAGTTGGTCATGTCGGTCATTACCACCAGGACGTGCATATTCTTTTCGTAAGCCAGGTATTCGGCGGCGGTGAGCGCACAGCGGGGCGCCACAAGCCGTTCCAGCGAAGGAGCATCCGCAAGTGAGAGAAAAACCACTACATTGGAGAGTACGCCGGAAAGTTCAAAATCATCCAGGAAGAAACGGGCAACATCGTACTTAACGCCCATGGCGCAGAAGATCACCACGAACGGTTCAGCCGTTCCGTCAGCCGAAACTTCACCACCCGCTCTCTGCTCATCCGGACTACCGCTTATATTTAAAATCTTCGCCTGACGGACTATTTGGGCGGCGAGGCGGTTATGAGGAAGGCCGTTGCCGGAAAATATCGGGAGTTTCTGGCCCCGAATAAGGGTGTTCATGCCGTCAATGGCGGAGACGCCGGTCTGGATAAAATCGCGTGGGTATGTACGGGCATACGGATTAATAGGAAGACCGTTAACGTCCAGGGTAGTTGAGGAAAAAATATCCCCGTAACCGTCGATAGGTTCCCCCAGACCGTTGAAGATCCGGCCCAAAAGGCCCGGCCCCACTCGCAATTCCATTGGCTTTCCCAGAAATTCCACCCGGCTGTCGCCGGCGGAAAGACCGGTACTGTTACCAAAGATCTGAATAGCGGCCCAGTCTCCGCTTATGTCCACTACCCGGCCCAGACGGCGGCCTTCCTCCCGGTCATAGACCGCCACTACCTCGTTAAAACCAACGTTACGACTGTGAGCGGTGATCACCACTGGGCCTTCTATACGGGTAAGTCCCCGATATTCGATTCCCCTCATAAGACTTCCCTCGTGCGGTAGCTCCGTTCCAGTTCTTCCAGGGCGGAGCGCATCTTTCCCTCAAAAGCATCCAACTCGGCAAGGCTGTCATTCCTCACCGTGCTCTTGAGTCGGGACAGCCCTTCCTTAAGCCCCGTTGCCGATATTTTGGTGAGCGGCGCGCCCAGTTTGATGCAGGTTTTGGCGCGCGCGTAAAATTCCATCATCAGTTCCAGAAGCCGTACCTGCTTGGCGGGTATGCAGTACATATCAATCTCGTCAAAAGAATCCTGCCGCAAAAATCCGTCTTTGATGATCTCCGATGTTACGAGAATCAGCTTTTGATCGTCAGGCAGGGCATCGGGACCGATGAGGCGGACAATCTCCGCAAGATGCTGTTCGCGTTTCAATAGATCAAAGCATTGCTTGCGGACTTCGGCCCACTGAGGGTTTACCCGTTCCCACCAGGACCGTACCTCCTCGGCGTATTCCGAGTAGCTGTCGATCCAGCTTATGGCGGGATAATGGCGGGCGTTGGCAAGGTCACGGTCCAAAGCCCAAAAACAACGGATAAATCGTTTGGTGTGCTGGGTCACCGGCTCGGAAAAATCACCGCCCGGCGGGGAGACCGCGCCGATTATCGAGACTGAACCTTCCAGGCCCGAAAGGGTGTGGACCGTGCCGGCCCGCTCATAGAATTCGGCGAGCCTGGTGGGAAGGTATGCGGGGAAACCCTCTTCGGCGGGCATTTCTTCCATACGGCCCGAAAGTTCGCGCAAGGCTTCCGCCCAGCGGCTGGTGGAATCGGCCATAATCGCCACATGATAGCCCATATCCCGGTAAAACTCCGCCAGAGTGACGCCGGTGTAAATAGAGACCTCGCGGGCGGCTACGGGCATATTGGAAGTGTTCGCGATGAGCAGGGTCCGTTCCATAAGGGTACGTCCGGTACGGGGATCTTGCAGCCGGGGAAACTCGGTGAGCACATCGGTCATCTCGTTGCCCCGTTCACCGCAGCCGATGTAGATGATTACGTCGGCGTCGCACCACTTGGCGATAGCGTGTTGGGTCATTGTCTTACCGGTACCGAAGCCACCGGGGATGGCCGCTGCGCCTCCCTTGGATAAGGGGAAAAACACGTCGATGACCCGTTCACCGGTAACCAGAGGCTGATCCGGCGAAAGCCGCCTTGCGGAAGGCCGGGGAAGCCGTACCGGCCACCATTGGGCAATGAAGATTTCTTCACCAAGGCTCGTTTTTGCCGCGGCTTCAAGTACGGTGTAGTCGCCCTCGGCGCTTAGCGATATTATATCCCCGCCTTTCACATTCGGCGGCATCATTATTTTGCATGCAACGCTTTCGGTTTCTTTTATCGTACCGAGTACAAGGCCCGCTGCGGCGGGGACTTTTTCACCGGCGGCCAGTTTCGCCGCGATGCCGGCGTCCGGTACAAAACGCCATTTTTTCGTCATGTCCAGAGGAGTGCCGCGCTCGCCGGGACTCATGAAAGCGCCGCTCTGGGAATAGAGCAGTTCCAGCGGCCGTTGTATGCCGTCGTAGATCGTTCCCATAAGGCCCGGCCCGAGAAGGACCGACAGGGGCCGGCCTGTGGATCTGGCGGGAGCGCCCACTTTTAAACCGGTGTTGTCTTCGTACACCTGGATTACTGCCTCATCACCCTCAAGACGGACTATCTCGCCCGTGATCCGCTTTTCCCCTACTTCCACTACGTCAAAGAGGCCGGCCCCGTCAAGGCCCGAGGCGCGGATAATGGGGCCGGATATACGCCGTATCTGTCCCTCAATTGAGAGCGGGACCATCGCCTGATTAGGATTCAAAATAGCTCCTCCCCGCCCGGGGCCTCGAATCCTGAAAGGACCGTGGTCCCTAACAGGGACGCAATCAGTTCCGCCCGTTTTTCACGCAGGAAAAAATCCACGGTTTTATGGATGGAAGCGCAGATTCGGACAAGCCCGTTATCAAGAATTATTTCAGGGTAGGGATAAACGGCGGACGATTCCTCAATGAGGCAGGTCTTACCCGGCAGCACCGCTTTTAATATCGCCTCAGCCTCAGCGCGATCGAGTTCATGGATCAGCGCGCGGGCCGGTTTGCCGGCATTGGAAAATTCTTCACACTCGACAAGCCGTTTTTCAAGCTCTTGTTTGAGAATAAAGAGAATCTTATCGCGGCTGAGGCCCGCATACCAGGCCTCCACCGCTGAACGGAGCAGGTTTTCAATTTTTTCCGCCTTTGCCCGACGCTTATCCATGGGAAGCCGGGCCATGATCTCCGCGACGGCCGACTCCCGTTGTTCGGCGTATTTTGTATTCAGTTCTTCCAGGGTTTCCCCGATTTTCTTTTCCCAGATCCCGGCGTTAGTTTTTATCGTTACCTCGGCGGTTTTGAGAATCCGGTAGGCTTTTTTCCGGGCATCCTCCATGATTTCCCGGTCAAGTATTTCCGTTGATTGCAGTTCTTCCATAACAACCTTCACACATGCACGCCGATGGCCTCACGGATGGAATCCACCAGGGTCTTTCTGCCGGGGAGCCTTCCCATGATACCGGGGATCTCCACCACCAGAGGATAGCGGTCGGAGAGCTGCCATTTGACCAGTAAATCCCCCAGCCAGCCGGCGATCTCCTCGGTCATGATCAGTACCCGGCAGCTATCCACCCCCGGCAGGGAGTCCGGCAGCGCCGCACCCGCTTCCTCAATCCAGCCTTCGGTGATTTTCCGGAATACGGCCGCAGCCTCAGGGGAATCTTTTACGGCGATTCCCTCAATACCGATAAACCGGAAAGCGGTTACCAGTTCAGGGTCTCCGATAAAAAAATAATCCACCGGCGTCTCATACTGTTAGAGGATCATAATCAGCAGGGCGACCAGGAATCCCCAGAGACAGATACCTTCCGCGAGACCCGCGTAAGGCAGGGCCTTTCCGGAGAGGTCCGCATTTTCACTCATAGCGCCCATGGCGGCTGAACCGATGCGGCCTACCGCGAGGCCTCCGGCGATACAGGAAACTCCCACAGCCAGGGCGGCGGCAAAATACTTCCACACCGAATCCGGCGAGGCGGCGGCCTCGGCCTCCTGGGCAAAGGCCGCCACACCCGCCAGCGGCAGCAGCATACTTACCAAAATCACTACTCTTTTCATATCCCGTAAACTCCTTAAATGTGAACGCTTCAAAACCGGGGTTTTGAAAGCGGCTCATGTTACTTATTCCTCCGCTTCCTTTCTGAAACGGAAAGGCGAAAACTCTACCCCCGTCTCGGTAAAGAACTTACTAAAAAATTCATAGTATTGCAGGCGCACCACCTGAATGGCGACGATCATTCCTTCAAGGACAATAATAATAATGTTCCCCAGTATCATGATGAGCAGGGCCGAAAAGGAACCCGCGGGGCCGCCGCCCGAGCGGGCAAGCTCTTCTGAAAAACGGAACACAATATACGAGAGCACAGCGTGAGACAAAGCAAAAGCGCCGACACGGAGGAAACTTACGGTGTTGGAAATATAGGTGGAAGCGGTTTCCAGAATCTCCACAAATCCCTCCATGATGAAAGTCATAATGCCGTGCTCCAGTATCGGCCTTTCACGGGCGATACAGCGCCAGACAACCGGACCGAAAAAAATACACAGAATGGGAAAGAAAAGGCCCGCAAAGTCGAAGTATTCAAAACGCCCGCCAAAGACGCAGCGCAGGGCGATGAATATGGCGTACCAGAAAAGAAGCAGCCCCGCGAGTCCGGTCTTTGAGAAAAAAGCGCTTTCATATTTTTTCATTATACAGCGGTTTACGATGTTAATGGCGAGTCCCATCGAGTTGAGGATTACACCGATACCGACGGTAAAGCCGAAAAAGTAAAAGAGTTTTTTAACGCTGCCGCCCTTTTCGGCCAGGGGCATGATGTGCAGAATCTGGTCCGTGGGATGGCCGGTGAGGGCGGCGGTGAGCATCCTCGTGGGGCCGGCCAACAGTCCCTCTATGGTAAATACCTCACCGTTCAAGAGACCCATGATCATTGAGGCGATACCCACGGCGATAAGAGGCGAGGAATAGTTGCCGAAACGGGCAAGGGATCGTATCCCCCGTTTACCGGTGAGGAGCCCAACCAGGAGGAGCACAAACCCCTGGCCTACATCGCCGAACATGATCCCGAAAAGGATGGTGAAAAAGATCGCCACCAGCGGCGTGGGATCGATGGTTCCGTAGAGCGGCGCCCCGTAGGAAAACACTATCCCCTCAAAACCTTTCACAAAGGCCCCATGTTTCAGTGAAACCGGCACCTTCTCGCTGCCTTCCCGTACCTCAGGGATCTCGTCGGGTTTGTAGGCCCGGATCGCTACCCTGCCGGCGCTGAGTTTTGAGAGATCCGCCGCCATACCCGGAATCATATCTTCCGGCGTCCAGCCTGCAAGGAGATAGATACTCTCGGTCGCGGTAAATTGGGCCTTGAGGCGTTCCGCCGCAAGACCCATGAGCCAGGAAGCGGCAAGCCGTCTCATGTCGGACGCCATCTCGCGGTTCATCCGCTCTTTTTCCCCGCTTATTTCCTCCAATTCTTTCTCAGCGCGCTTAAGCTGCCCCTCAATACCGTAGAGCATTTCCGCCGGAACTCCCTGATAGCCTTCAGGTATGGCGATAGGTTCAAAAGAGTATTTTTTCAGTTCAGAATCAAGGGCGAAACGCCCCTTCCGGGAACCGGCGGCGAGAATCCGATCCCCGCCCAGGGGTATGATTACCGCCCGGTCCGACATACTTTCCCGCAGTTCAAGCTGACCCTTGGGGTCAAGCCGCCCCACACGCAAGGTAAGGTAGGAAAGCTGATCCAAATCGGCGAACGGCGCGTTCAGTTTGGAAAAAGCCCTGGCCTCGCTGAAAGTCTCACCGATACGCTGCCGCTGCTTGACCGCCTCAATCTCCCGGAATTGCAGCGCGTCAATGGCGGCGCAGAGTTTTCCGGTCAGGTCCTCCTCCGCCTCGCCGGGCATGGTACTATCCACTTCCGGCTCATCGGGAAGTTGCAGCCCAAGGAATTCGGCGGCCGCGTGGAGTTTATCAAGCGTCTCCCTGATCCTGACGGAAGCCGCCCCCTCTCCCACGGAAGATTCAGGAAAATGTATCGCCCTGCGGCGGCCCAGGTATTCAATTACCGCATTCATATCGGCTTTGAGGACCGTCATTTCTACACGCTTCATTTTACGGGGACGTATCACAGCTGAACCTCCAACAGTTCGAATACATCACTGCCCAGCATGCCCAGCCCCAGGCCCTCGGCGATACTGGTAAGCAGGTCCTCCTCAAACTGTTTGAGCTTGATAAAGCAAAAAACCGTACTGACCGCGAAGGGCATAGTATGGAACCAGCGCAGGGCCAGCTGATAGAGGTAGCCGGAGGCGGCGTTCTGAAAATACCGGGGTTCGGCCGTCCACAATTCCCCCGGTTTTTCGGGATTGAGGAATTGTTCCCATCTCCAGCGGCGCCAGGCGGAACGGAGGTCCAGGGGCATATCCAGTGATTCAAAAGCCTCGGCGGCAAGAGTGACTTCTTTCCCGCGCGACAGAACGGGGTTTTTATGTTCCCGTACATCCCCGGGTATCTCCGCAAGGCCCACGCGCATTTTTATATCCATCAGGTACTTCCCGGTCTCGGCGGCGTTTTTTTTGAAATAGGTACGGAGCCGGAGCGCCCATATACAGTTTCGCAGGGATATTTCCTCGGCGAGGATTCGTTCCGCGAACACCCGGTCCTCCCCCCAAAGATGCCGGAGACTCTCTTTCAATGCCGTATAATACCGCAGATCAAGCTCAGTTTCCAGAGCGGTAAGATTGAACTTGCCCGACTGAATAGCCTTGATATCCTGAGAAAGTATGAAGTCAAATTCGGTATTGGTGAGCATAGCCGTAAGATCCGGAAACGCCTCAAAGTGTACGGTTTTGAAACGGCCAATATCACTAAGCGCGGGAAGGGACTTCGTCCTTCCGGCGAGGTAATGCAGACAGGTCTTGAGATCCTCATATTCATAGGAACGGAGCTGGCGGATCAACAACTCCGGCGGCCGCGCGTACGCATTGATCACCGAAAGAATCTGCCTGACCGTCCGTTTGACAATACGGCTTTCAAGATCGATTAATAACTCCCGGCCCGGCAGCTCCCGGCGGAGATCGGGAAAAACCAGCCGGTCCAGTTCATTGAGGGATCTCAGTCCCGAAAGAGCGGAGACACGTTTTCCTACAAAGGACTTGCCGATAATTCCGCACGCCTTGGTATACGCGTAGGCCCGTTCTCCCGCGTCAAGCATTCATGCTTCCCCGCCGGCCAGCAGCCCTTCCAGAGACGCGGCAAAACAGCCCGCGTCCGCGTTAATGGCGTTCAGTTTTTCCCGGTACACCGCAAGCTCTGTTTGATATTGTACCTTCACTTTCTCTTTTTCTGTTTGATATGCCGCTTCCAGCCGCGCGGTTTCAGTCTGGTAGCGCTCCTCATAATTCGCGCGGTTTTGCTTCTCACCCTCCGCCACCCGCCGGTCCGCTTCCGCCTGGGCGTCGTTTACCAGCGCGGCGGCCTCAGCCTCAATTTTAAGCAGATGGGCAAGGATCTCTTCGTCGTTCATCACGCCAAATCCATGGACGTCAGCACATCTTCGTATTTACTGATAACCTTGTACGCGCTCTGGGGATCCCTCTGGGATTGCAAGTCAATATAAAACTGAGGATTTTCCAGCAGCTCCGCCAGACGTTTTAAGAGCCGCAGGTGCTTTTCCGAATCTTTCAACGGGGTCACAATCATAAACAGCAAATACACCGGCTCACCGTCCAGGGCGTCATAATCAACCCCTTTCCGTGAAATTCCCAGTACACCGCGAACCGTGTCCACCGCGTTGGTCTTTCCGTGGGGAATAGCAATGCCCTTGTGAATACCCGTGGACATCTTCGCTTCCCGTTCCCGCAGCGCCGCGAGAATCTCTTCCCTGGTGTTTGTCTTTTCAACCTGACAGAAATAGTCTACCAGTTCCTCAAAAGCCTCGTCTTTATCTTCCGCCTCTATATCAAGTTTAATGAATTCAGGCGAAAACACCTCATGCAGGAACATTCAAACCTCCAAGTCGCGCTTCAGGATAAGCGGCCGGCGCCCTTATTCGCCGGTTTCAACGGCGTCCCCGGCGGGAGTTTCCAGCGCAGGAGTTTCCACCGCGGGCGGATTCAATTCCTCATCCAGCCAGCTGCTCCCCGCCGCGTCGATTGCAGATTGCCGGCCCGCCGCCTCAACCCCGCCGCCGCCGGGAGTCCGGTTCAGCAGGGCCAGTCCCAGGCTGATAATCAGGAACAAGGTCCCCAGGACCGTCGTGGCCCTGGTAAGCACATTCCCCGAACGGGAACCAAAGGCGGAACTGCTGCCGCCGGCAAAAATACCGCCCAGGCTGTCTCCCTCCTCATTTTGAAGCAGTACCAGCAATACCAGCAGAATCGCTACAATAACAAAAAAAACCAACAGCACAATACTGAGTACACCCATCTGTTACACTCCACTCTGAAAAGTTCAGGCGTTTTCGCGATACAGGGCAAAAACACACACTCTAGAACCTGTTTCAAAACTCGGTTAGTTTTGAAACAGGCTTCCGGAAAAACGGTCTAAAGCCCGCTTTTCCACTTAAATCTAAGGTTGCTGTTCCAAAACTGAAGTTTTGGAACAGCCTCTATACTATTATTTTACCGAAAGGGAAAAACTTATGCAAGAACGGCTGACCGGGGCTCCGCCATTTACTTTCACGTTCTGAGAAACCACTCCCCGCGGGACATCACCCGCCCTCCCGCCCAAGCGGTCACCGAGAGCCGCGAACGGTATAATTGCCCCTAGGAGCCTGTTGCACTTCTCCCTGCGGGATCGTCAAAACCAATAAAGTCAGGTAGAATCACCTCATGAGTGCACGATTTGTCAATGTAGACCGAGATACTCCCTTGTTGTTTCCG
>JAISBR010000207.1 GCA_031266095.1 Treponema sp.
ATCCCCGGGCATGGGAATATTTTCAAAATAAACAGCCCCCCCCCCCCCCCCCCCTATCAAAGGCCTGTCTTAACCGGGGAACTCCTCCCATTGCGATTATAGCAGGGTCGTTGAATATATTGTAGTTTCCAATGATGGCTTCGGGCTGTACCACGGCGGAGGCCGCCTGCCCAAGCAGAGAACACATGGCATGATTAACCAGCACCGTGTAACCCCGGAGATCAAAAACTTCCATGGGATGAGGAACAGATTCTATAAATGTCGATAGCTGTGCAAGGTCCGTTTTCATGGAAATAACCTCCATTTCAAAGCTTTATGATGAGGTATTACGGTTTATGACGGTGACGGAAGTACCGTTTACGAATAACCAGGCTGAGCCGTATTCACAATAGGCAATTTTTATATTATCCAATTCCGAATATTTTGTTTTCATTTCACTTCTCTATAAAGTATTGGGCTTGTTCGACAACTGAAATTTCTGAATAACTCTATTTTTATAATATTGGACTTCTTTTCTTGTGTCAACATGTAGACTTGTGAGACAACCAACCGGGTTATCGACCAAGTCTAATATTTTCCAGCCGGTTTCCATCTCATTTCGCCTAACTCACTGTATACAAATAACCATCGTATATCTCCAAAGGGGATATACGATGGCCTGTGAGCAATAATTATATTTCCATGCGAAGGCAAGGAACCGGCTATTCTATCTTGAACCGGGAGACTTCCTGGACGAGAGTGTCGATGTTATCTTTGTTTTTGCCGCTGATGTTATTCACCTGGGTTACGGCGGAGTTGATCTGATCCGCTCCGGTGGCCATTTCGTTCATCCCATCGGTAATCTCCTGGGTGACCATTTCAAGATTCTTGCTTTCCTGTATAACTTCTCTGCTGCCTTCCAGCATCTCTAGGGAACCGCCCTTGACCTTTTGGGTTAACTCGTTGAGCTGGCTGATCACGTCCAATATCTGCTGGCTCCCTATGCTCTGCTCTTCCATAGCGTTGCGGATGTTTTCCGCCTGTTCGGAAACTGTTCTGACCCCGCCGTCAATGGTTTCAAACTTGTCGAGAACCGCCTCGGTAGAGCGGGTGATCTTATCAATGGCGTCCTTGATCTTTTTTAGTACTGCGGAGATGGTCTTGGACTGTTCACCGGAACTTTCGGCCAGTTTTCTGATCTCGTCGGCAACTACCGCGAAACCCTTGCCCGCTTCGCCGGCGTGAGCGGCCTCAATGGCGGCATTCATGGAAAGAAGGTTGGTCTGACTGGAGATGTTTTCCATCACCGCGTTGATTTCCAGAAGGCCCTCCGATTCCCGGGCTATTTGCTGAATATCCGTTGCCACTTCATGGAGGCCGGAGCGGCCTATGTCGCTGGATTCCAGGAGTTCTTGTACATTTTGAGCGTTCTTGCTCAGGGTTTGGGTTACGGAGTTGATATTGGCAATCATCTCCTCAATGGCGCTTGAAGATTTTGCCACGCTTGAGGTCTGATCTTCCACGTGGTTGTTGAGCTTGTCGATGTTGACGGTGATTTGTTCCATCGTAGCGTTTGTTTCCGTTACAGAAGCGCTCTGATTGATAACCCTGCTTTTGATGCTCTGGATATTGGTGGCGATTTCGTTTACAGCCGTCGCGGTCTCTGCCATGTTGGCCGCAAGCTCATTGCCTATATCGAAGAGGGCCACTGACTGGTCTTTGATAGTCTTTATCAGGTTTTTGATCTTCTCCAGAGTCTTGTTGAAGTAAAGGGCCAGATTCCCTATTTCATCTTTGGAGGTTACCTTGATGGTCTTAGTCAGGTCTCCTTCACCTTCGGAAATATCCTTGAGGGTAAGGGCCACATTGCCAATGGGCTTGGTAATACTAGATGCGATAAAAAAGATAATCACCGCCACAACCAGAGCTATAATTATCGCTATCAGTACAACGATACGGGTCAAATCTTTAATCTCGTGGAGCATCTCGTTTTCGGAAGTACCGACCATTACGGAAAATGTAGCTCCGCTTTGCCCTACGGTAAAAGGATGCAGCACAAGCTGTAGATTGGTATTAAGGACTTCTGAAAAAACTTTTAAATTGAGCTGTTTGCCGTTAACTACGGCGTCTACCGCCTCTTCTATGTAGGGTTCGTAGAGGGTTTTGTCCGCATCTCTCATATGTCTACCGATTCTGTCCGGCTGATAACTGCCGATGATTATGCCGGTGTCGGAATAGATCGCAATGGCACTGATATCACTATTGGTTTCTATGAGTTGGTTAATGATAGGTTGTATCGGGTCAACCCTGATACTGATCCCTACAAGACCGATCGCTTCGTCTGTACGGGGATTGATAATCGGCGCGGACATGCGGAAAGAATAGGTTTGGATACCAGCCACTTCCTGAGGTATAGGGTCTTTCACGATCTGTTTTCGTCCACTCGGCCCGTTGATAGACTCCAGGGCTGAGGGAACGGAATCAAAGGTGAGGAATTCTAGGGTTCCTGAGCTCCGGGAAAAATAGGGGGCGAAGAGTCCTTCGGCGGTTGACCCGACGATTCCCCTGTACTGGCTGTCCAAACCATCCAGGGCTTCAGGCTTAAAGACGGCAAAAATACTAACCACATCTTCTTCCGTCGTAATGATCGATTCAAGAAAGTGAAAAAACCGGTTCCGCCGCAGCTCAGGTTCGACGCGTTCATAAGATGACAGAAAACCAGCCGCTACCTCGGCAATCTTGAGATGGGATTCTTCCCACCCCTGCCAGTAAGACGCCTGCTGGGAGGCCAGCCGTTCAATGCTTTTAACAGATAAATCACTAATAGTCGATGAAGCCTGGAGAAGTATCAGACTAGCAAGCCCCCCTACTACAAGTACCAAAATGGTAATTACAATGAGACTCAGTCTAAATTTTAGTTTCATTTTTTAACTCCTGACAGACGAGCTGTCCAAAGACAGTAATCCCCGGAACAGCAACCCCGTATTTTTAAATCGAGGCATTTTCAAATACAGAATCTTAAAGCCTCTTCTTAAATTATATATATACAATTGCCGGCAGTTTGGAGAAAACAGGCCGAATTTCCCCGGTTAGTTGAGGTAGTTTCAAAATTAGGTATTTTTAAGCTAACGAATTCCTTTAAAACGGTATGAGGAGAAAAAAATTATCCGGATGAGATTTTATATAATAGAGTTGTTCGATAACTTCAGTTGTCGAATAAATTCCTTATAAATGTCACCAGACACGAATTAAAAAGCGCCGCTGTTAGACATTCCTCTTTAAGCGCGAAGCGCAGCAAACTGCTGGCACGCATGAATTGGGTAAATCAGGTTAGAGTTCCTGCCTTTATTTTCCGATACGGCGGTTTAATGGGGGGAATTAGGCTCCTCGCTGGTAAGATGTTCTATCAAACCGTCGGATTTGTATTCGGTTTCCAGTAGCATCTGCCGCTCCTCCCCCGCGTTATTCCGGTAATGGATGACAAGTTTCGGCGCGGAAGGGCTGAAGATTTTTTTCCACCACTTTATTTCCCTGATGAGTTTCGCTGAAATTACCCGCTCTTTGGGGATAAAGATGGTTTTTTCCTTGGGCGGCTCGGCGCCGGAGGTAAAATGGGTTATGGCCTCAATCCAGCCCATGTGGGGAAAATGATGAAAGCGGAAGCCGCCGCTGGTGGCGATGATGAGTCCCCAGATAGCGGTCCAGCCATTTTTGTCGAATTCTTCCCAGCCGGACACATATTGGCCAAGGCTGCGGGCCAGGACTTTCTCGCCGGTTTTTTCTTCGTATTCCAGCCAGAAGTCTTCGGGTTTTTTTTCGTTTTTCTTAAGCATTTAATTGACCGTCCTTACCGCGATAACATTTATTCCTTCGCCATTCCAGTCCTCAATCACCGTGTCTCCGGCCTTTATCGGCAGGCTGATTTTGGTTTTATAAATATCGGCCAGAAGAGCGGGGATCTTTTCTTTGGGACAGGGCGAAAGGGTTTTAACCGGAACACGTCTGGGTGCGTATAGGCCCCGTCCCGTCTTGTCCACCGAAACGCCTGTAATGGGGCAGGTGGCGGTCAACACCCGCTTGGGGGCCCGGAGTTCTTCCTGAGCGTAAAGCGCGCCCCGCGGACAGCGGTTACCGGTAATGGTCAAAGCCGGAAAACCGTCGTCGTCCGGCGCGTTTTCCTCAACATCGAGAGAACAACCCATGGGACAGACAATACAGGTTAAGTTTCGCATAACACCCTCAATTAATGCTGAATTCCAAACAGGAGTCAAAACCGGCGTTCACGCCTTCAAAGTCAGCGGGACCGACTTTTACATTGATCATCTCCGAAGGCTGCACATGCTTGTGCTTCTCACTGCGGATGAGCCGGTTATCCAGGCGAAGTTCCAGCACGGCATCGTTTTTTACCACCAATGAACGGAGGTAGATCCGGTTTTCCTGCTGGGGATTGATCCGTACCGGGTTCACATACTGTACGTTGGAGCCTGTCTTGGCCCGGATCTGCGAGGCCGGCCGCCTGCCCTCCAGCCATTCCACGGCATAACGGCCGGCCCTGCGGCTTTCCTCGGCAACCCAGTCAACCAGATCGTGCACATGGAGCACGTTGCCGCAGGCAAAGATTCCTTCAATGTTGGTCATCAGGCTTGAATCCACTATCGGGCCGTTGGTGGCGCTGTTCAGTTCCACCCCGGCGGCCTTAGACAGTTCGTTTTCCGGTACCAGCCCGACGGAGAGCAGTACCGTGTCGCAGTCAATGCGGAACCGTTTTTCCGGAAGAAGAACACCGTTTTCCATGGGGGTAACCTCAACCCCTTCCACCCGGTCATTGCCGAAAATATTGGTGGTCTGGGAGGAGAGATAAAGGGGAATATTGAAATCCCGCAGGCACTGAACGATGTTCCTGGTGAGGCCCGAGGGATAGGGCATAATCTCCACTACGGCCTTTACCGAGCAGCCCACCCAGTTCATACGCCGGGCCATGATGAGGCCGATATCACCGGAACCGATGATCACTACATTCCTGCCGGGGATGCAGCCTTCGATGTTCACCAGGCGCTGGGCAAGGCCGGCGGTAAACACCCCGGCGGGCCGGGAACCGGGAATACGGACATTGCCCCGGTTCCGCTCCCGGCAGCCCATTGCCAGCACCACCGCCCGGCTTTGAATCCGCAAAATGCCGGCGGGTGAAACGCAGACCAGCTCTTTATAGGCCGCCAGCCTGCCGTCAGGGCCGGAAGACGCAACGTTAAAACCGGTCACCGTGGTATCCAGATAGACGGCTATTTTCGATTTCACTACCCGTTCAATGAAACGCTCGGCGAATTCAGGCCCGGTAAGCTCTTCGGAAAATTCGTGCAGGCCGAATCCATTGTGAATGCACTGCATGAGGATTCCGCCCAGATGATCTTCCCGTTCAATAATGGCGCAGGAGAAACCGGCGGCGTCCAGCTCCAGTGCCGCCGCCATCCCCGCAGCGCCTCCGCCGATTACCACCGCGTCGAAGCTCAGTTCTCTCATAGTTCCGCCTCCAAGAGGCGGCTTGTCCCGCCGTGCTTGGTGATCTCATCCCAGGAAAGGCCGGTTTCCCTCATTATGATCTTGATAATCTTGTAGGTGCAAAAGCCCCCCTGGCAGCGGCCCATCTGAGCGCGGGTAAAATACTTGATGCCGTCCAGGGTACAATGCCCAAGCCGCACGGACTGCACGATCTCGGCCTCGCTGACGTTTTCGCAGCGGCAGACAATGTTGCCCCAGGCGGGATCTTTGGCGATAAGGGCGTCCAGTTCAAAAGTATCGAGTTCCCTCGCGCGGGGACGATTTTCGATGAGGGGGTCCCAGCCCGGCTTTTCTGTCAGCTCAAGTCCCATGTCCTTTAAGAGATTCTTCACATATTCACCGATTGCGGGGGAAGCGGTAAGTCCCGGACTCTGAATCCCCGCCACCTGTACAAAGGCGGACGCTTTTTTTGAAGGCTCAATGTAAAAATCTTCTTCCAGGCAGGGACGCAGTCCGGCGAAACTGGTGATCACATCGTTGCGGCTTAACGAGGGGATCATGTTTTTGCCTGAATCGAGGATCTGTTCCAGGCGTCCGGTTGTGGTGGAAAAATCGCCTTTATCGTCCGCGGCGTCCGCGGTGGGGCCGACCAGTACCGTCCCCTCCACCGTTGGGATCACCAACATGCCCTTGGAAACCGCTGTGGGTACCGGGAACACAACCTTCTCCGGGCAGGCCCGCGTTAAGCGATCCATCAGGAAGTATTCACCCTTGCGGGGTTTGATCGAAAAAGCCTCTCCGCCGAAAATTTTCGAAACATCATCGGCGAACAATCCCGCTGAATTCACCGCATACCGGACCTTGACTTCCCTGCCGTCCCCGGCGCGGATCGTCCAGAGATCGGCCTCTTCATTCCGCTCCGCTCCGTTCACCTTAAAATCGGTGTAAAGATCAACGCCGTTTTTCACCGCCGATTCCACCAGGGCAAAGACAAAGCGGTACGGTTCGACAATACCGCCGCCCGGCGCGTACAGACCGCCCGCTGTATCCGGGGACAGTTTCGGCTCCAGTTCCATAATCCGTTCACGGGAGCAAAGCTCAATGCCTATGACGTCGTTTTCAACCCCCTGCATATAGAGGTGTTCTACCGCCTTCATCTCTTCCTCGTGAAGCGCCGCTACGATGATGCCGCAGCGCTTGAAGGGAAAATTCAGTTCCCGCCTGAGCTGGTCAAACATGAGGTTCCCCTGAATTTCCAGCCGGGTTTTCAAGTACTTCCTGTTGTGATGAAAACCACCGTGTACAATTCCCGAATTGGCCTTAGAAGATCCAAATGACACATCCGCCGCTTTTTCGAGAATCGCCGTTTTAATATGATAGGCGGACAGCCGCCGGGCTATATTCGCTCCGGACACACCGCAGCCAATAATCGCCACATCGTAGATCATTCATTTAATCATATAGGTTAATTAAAAAAGATACTATATAATAGAATCATGAGAAGCTGGGCGGTTTTCGACGTTTCAAAAAATTGGGTCATTCTCGCGCCGGCATCTGTTCCGGCGGCCTGGAACGCCGTGGATGAATTGGCCTTCTATATTGGCCTGCTTCGGGACAGGGCAGGGCTTGGTAAAAATCAGCCCCCGGTTGAGGATGCCGAAACCGCCTCGCCCCTGGCCGGCGTCCCTATTATTTTGATTGGTGTTACCGCTGCCGCCAGGGATCGAAACGGCTTTGCGTGGCGGATTGGCCAGGACCGGATTGAAATACAGGGCGATTCCATTCGCGGCCTATGGAACGCTGTCTTTAGCTTTCTTTCCACCCTGAATATCCGCTGGCCTGAACCCGAACAGGAAGAGCTTCCTCCGCCTCCCACGGCGGGCGTCTATCCCCTGGGAAAAAACAGAAATTATTGCCATTCGGCATCTTCCGTTCAGGACCGGCGGCGGCTTATTGTGGATGAAAGATTAGCGGCAAAGGAACGGGCGCTGTTGATCCGTTGGGCTGCCCGGAATCAATATGATGCGTTGATATTTTCCCTTGCTGCAAAAGGCCTTTGGAACAAGGCGCGGTCTGGCAGGGGAATTCGCCTGGAGACTGAACGTTATGCTCTTATCCTTGAGGCGGGTGGCCGGGATTTGTCTTATCTCCTACCCCGGCGGCTGTTTTTCTTTCATCAGAATATGTTCCGTATGGATTACGGCAGGCGCGTCAAAGAACACCATTTCTGTGCCACCAATCCCAAAACCATCAGGCTGATTAAAATAACGGCTGAGAAGCTGTTCGTCCGCGCAATGGCGGGAATGAACGCCCAGCCATTTTTCCGCAGCCGCACCGGTTCCAAAGTCGTCCAACCCCCCGCAGTCGTCCCGGTTTTTCATCTCTGGCCTGACCGGGACCATGAAAGAACCTGGTGCGCCTGCCCCGCCTGCCGCGCTTTCAGCCCCGAAGAACAAAACCGTATCGCGATCAACTCCGTTGCAGATGTTCTCGCCGGTCTTGATCCACAGGCGCGGCTCTCGTATTTTGAAGCCCCGGCGGAAATCTCCGGTAATCCAGCGGATGTCCCCGCCGTCAGCATTGCCCCTCGTGCCAATACGTTTTCATTAAGCTTGTGTTAGGTGAAATGACGGAGGCCGCGATAAGCGGCGCCCGGCGGCTTGATTCGTGGCGAAGGGTCCATACCCCGGCCCCTTGGGGTGGAACCAAGGGTATGGACCCTGAGTCAAATACCTTATGAGAACAACATACCCCGACCGCTTGCGGCGGGGTTGTTGATTATAAAAACAATTCCGGCTATAGTAAGTGTGAGGAGCGGTAAATGGAAAAAATCGCCAGTTTTCAGGTTGACCATCTCCGGCTGAAGCCGGGGGTATATGTATCCCGCAAGGATCGTTTCAGCGGCGCGGCCCTGACCACTTTTGATCTTCGTTTCAAGGAGCCCAACAAGGAACCGGTGATGGATCAGCCGGCCTTACACACCATTGAACACCTGGGAGCTACTTTTCTCCGTTCCCACAAAGATTGGGGTTCCAGGGTGGTGTACTTTGGTCCCATGGGCTGCCGTACCGGCTTTTACCTAATCCTGGAAGGGGATCTTAATTCCGAGGGCGTTCTCCCCCTGCTGCGCGAAATGCTGGACTGGGTGGATCGGTTTGACGGCCTCATCCCCGGCGCCGCCGCCGCTGAATGCGGCAACTGGCAGGAACAAAACCTCGATATGGCCAAATGGGAATGTCGCCGCTATGCCGCGCTCCTCTGCAGCCCCGGGAAGGAAAACTTGAATTATCCGGGTGAGTAGGCGATAGCAAAGATTTTTCGATATTACTTGAGCTTGTTCCAAAACCCGGTTGGTTTTGGACAAGCTCTTGGAAAAACCGGTCAAATCGGCCTAAAGTCCGGCCCGGTTTTCCTCTAAATTTAAGGAAGCTGTTCCAAAAGCTGAAGTTTTGGAACAGCCTCACTTTACAAAAAAACTATAAAAACATGCTAAACAATATTTTTGGCGGTATTAAAATGATGGAATCGAATAGGGTAAAGCGTGAAAAAGTATGGCACAATAAAACATTTGGAACAGATGTACGCGCGAAGGTTGGAAAATTTTATTCAATCAATTATTTACTAAACAAGGAATTTGACTCTATAATTAATGAAAATCTAAAAAAAGAAACGACCGTTTTTATGGATTATGGGTGTGGTACCGGTTATTATTTAATGAATATCGCATCGAAAATAAAAAAGGGAGTAGGAATAGATATTTCTGAGGAACGAATTAAAGAAGCAAAAACAATAATGAAAGAAAAAAATATTGACAATATTGAATTTATGGTTATGGACGCAATGAATACATCATTTGAAAGTGGTTATTTTAATATAATTCATGGGACAGCGATATTGCATCACTTGGATTTAGAGAGGAGTCTTGTTGAAATCAAACGATTATTGAGGGGGGGGGGGGGGGGGGTAGCATTTTTTGTTTAACCACAGGATACAAAAATATTAATAAAATTAAATCGAAAAATTACACCCGGGGCAAGGACACCAGATTAACAACCAATGAGAAAAAAAGACAAAAAATTTTT
>JAISBR010000166.1 GCA_031266095.1 Treponema sp.
TTCCCCGCGTTATTTACTGTCTGTATGCCCATGTCAACGCTTGCGGCGGACGAGAAGGGGCATACCTTGACCGGGCCTTTGGTCGCGTTGGGCAGGGTTGTCACGACGCAGGGCAGTTCTTCCGCTACCAGGCCGACCGCGGTGGCAAACGGCTGGTGGGTATGGATAACCGCGTTAATATGCGGCATATTTTTAAAGATATAAAGAAGCGCCACCGTATCGACCGAGGGCGCCCTTTCGCCTTCGATTATTTTACCTTCTATATCCATTACCAGTACATCGGAAGGGACCATATCTTCGTAGATCATTCCGGACGGGGTAACAAGTATCTCTCCGGAAGGAAGCCTCAGACTGACATTCCCGCCGGAAAGGGCAATCAGCCCGTAACGGTCGAGCTTGGTACCCGCGATCCTTACCTCTTCCCGCTCTTTTTCATACAGCATCACTTTTCCTCCAGGATATTATATTTACATCTTAATATTTGCAACACAGCTATTTTCTAAAACGGTTAAATATTTCCAGGTTTACCTCTTTAAGAGCGCTCTGAAGTTTGAGATAAATATTTTTGTAATAATCCGAATATTGTTCGTGTTTTTTCATGTCCGGTTCAAAAACCGCGCCGCTTCTGTATACCGCCCTGATGGCGTCCTCCTCATCCTGATACAGGCCGGCTCCAATTCCCGCAAGCATCGCGGCGCCCAGCGGGGTCGCCTCGTAGAGTTCCGGGATTTCTACGGGAAGCCCCAGTATGTCGGCCTTGGCCTGCATCCAGAAGCGGTTCTTGATGGCCCCGCCTGTTGCCTTCATTCCCTTGACTGTTTCCGCGGAACCGGCAACCATGGCTTCAAGCATTTCCCGGGTTTTGTAGGTAAGCCCCTCCACGGTTGCCCTGATAATATCGCCGCGGGTCACATCGTTGCTCATCCCGACGTAGGAACCCAGGGAAGCAGGCTCTACTCTGGGCGCGGTGGAACCTGAAAAATGGGGTAGAAAAGTACACCCCCGGGATCCGGGGCTTGAGTTTTCCGCCTCGGCCATGAGGTTTTCCCAGACTCTGCCGTCATCGGGCCTGCCGTAATTGTTTTTAAGCCATTCCATCATGTCTCCGGAAATCACGGAGGAAATACCGCACCACAGATTACGGGCCACATGGCTTTCAATATAGTAATAATTATCCGTATAAACGGTATCTACCCTGGTCATGCCCTTAACAAGCATTTCCCAGGTGCCGTTGACATCCATTAGATCGCTGCCGGACTTTATGTTTGAGGCCAGGGCCGCGCAGATATAATCGTGCCCCCCCAATACCACCAGTTCATCCCCGGAAAGGCCCGTTTCGGCGCACACTGAAGGCAGTACCTTCCCCAGCATAGTACCGCTTTGCGTCGGTTTGGGGAATATATGGCCTGGAAGATTCAGTTTTGAAATTATTTTTTCGGACCAGGTATGGGTCTGCTGTACCATGGCGGAAAAGGTGGAAGCCATGGAAAAGTCGGTAAGCTTCTCTCCGGAAAGTTTATAATTTACATAGTCTTCGATTAAGAGCCACTTATCGGCTTTCTCGAGTATCTCCGGCTTATTCTGCTGCATCCACATAATACGGTAGATGCTGTTTATCACCATGGGCCGTACACCGGTTTCGGTGAACATCTCCTCGTCGGTAATTATTTTCCTGGTCTGTTCAAATTGCGGTATGGTTCTGGGGCAGTGCCAGGAAATAAGGGGAAACAGTTCCTTGCCGTCCTTGTCCAGGGGGAGCCCGTCCATGCCGAAACCGGTTACTGCCATAGCCCGCAGTTTCCCTTTCGGGGGAATGCCTTTTATGGACCGGGAGATTACCGTCCTGACGCTGGCCCATACATCCTCGTATTTCCATATGCACCAGGAAGGATGGGAAGGATCGTCATTGCTTATGTCAAGCTTGCTTGATGCGCTCGCGATCGGTTTGCCGGATACATCGTAGATTACAGCTTTTACGCTGGTCGAACCAATATCTATCCCCATTAACAGATCCATAAGTCCTCCTTAATATACGCCGTATTCGTCTATTACTTCCAGCATAGCCTTGTAGTTTTCGGGCTTAACAGAACTATGTATGGAATTGCTGGAAGAACACACATAACCGGTAGTGCCTTTCGCTATATCAAGACAATGTCTTGTCTCCGCCACTGTCTCGTCCACGGAACCGAAGACCAGGGTAGTCGCGCAGTTTACATTGCCCTTGATGGCAATACGGGAACCGTAGGTATCCTTAATATGTTTAAGGTCCATTCCCGCTATAGGGTCTATAGGATCGAGCAGATCGATACCCGCGTCAAGAAAATAATCAAGAAGGGACATGATATAGCCGTCGGTATGCTTGAGCAGAAAAAATCCCAGATCCTTATAGACGCCTATGATCCGCTTTAACTCCGGGTAAAAAATCTCCTCAAAAATAGCAGGGGCGACCATGGGACCTCTGCTGTCCGCAACATCGTCACCGGTATAGATAAATTTGCAGCCTGTTTTCGCGGCTTCCTGGGCCAGAAGTATCTGTTCATCCACCGTCATCTTTATCAGGGCTTTGATAAACTCAGGTTCGTCCATAATATTCATAAGAAAATCCTCAAAAACCATGAGGCGAGAAGGAATAGACCAGATATCGTTCATGTGAAGTATTACCGCTTTTTCCCTGCCGTATTTTTCCAGCAATTCCCCGAGGCTTTTAAAACGGCCTTCTTTATAAGGGTCCGGCGGCGTGTACGCCTCAAGCTCTTCCATATTATGAATGGGCCCGTCCAGGGGATAGGAATGCGATTCTTTTGTGTATTTTTTAAGCATCCCCCATTCATCCCGAAAAGTACCATCCCCGAGGTCTTCTTTGCTGTAATCGATATCGACACAAACGGCATCGGTAAAGGCCACGCTAAACTCTTCAAAACTGTGCCCTCCGGGCATCAAGGCGTCTACCATAACTTTATCAATGAGCCATTCAAAATGGGGAACTTTGTCCAAAGCTTCCCTTTTAAGCGCCGCAGTTACCCGTTCAAGCGAATTCATAACTTGCCTCCTAAGCGTAATCCCGCCTCCCGCAGCAGGATAGTTTATTTAAGGAAATGATCCGGCAGTCCGGCGACAGGGCTGCGGGCCATAAAAATACCGCCCGCGCCGCGCCTGTTATTGAGCTGTTCCGGGGTATAACCGTAACGGGCGGTAGTAACATAAAAATCCTTCATGTCGCCGCCGCCAAAACCGCAGGCGCAAACCTGTTCCACCGGGAAGGGTATATCTTCTTTCCAGGCGAGGCTTTTGTCCCAAACGCTGATCTTTCCGCTCCAGTGGCAGATATAGAGATTGCCCTCAACGTCAAGGCACATACCATCCGGGGTTTCCTGTTTCCCGTTGAAATCAAGCGCCGTCCGGCAAGCACCCATGGCTCCCCGACGGGGATCGTAGTCCCATTCAAGAAGCCGTTTGTTATAGGTATCCGCAACCCACATCTTGGTACTGCCCAGATTCCATACTATACAATTAAACTGATTTATTCCGTCCAGAAGTTTTTTTACTGTTCCATCCCGTTCTATCTGATAAAACGCGCCGGTTTGATCCGGGGTATAATCGGGGGTGGCATAAGTATTGGCCACGCTGCTGGTATAAATCCTGCCCTCCGAATCGATGCGGGTATCATTGTAACGGTTTTTCGTATTTCCCGGTTCGGGACAGGCTATAAGCGACAAGACCCCTGTCTCCTTGTCCAGCCGGTACATCCCGTCCGCCAGGGCCGCGAAAAGTTCGCCGGGATTCTCCGAGGGAACCGCGGAACCGATAAGTTTGCCGGTAGACCATTTACGCTCCTCCCCGGAAGCGGGGTTGTACTCGAATATCTCTCCTTTGAACATATCCGTCCAATAAAGGCAGCTATTCCGCTTATCCCAAATGGGAGTCTCCGCCAAATAGACATTGGCATCATGAACCAGCTCGAATTCCATACTCAATCCTTAACCAGGGGGTTCTGCCGGGAAAACGAAACCGATAATATTATGCCGTGGATTTTAACGTTTGTCAAGTATTTTTATTTTTTTTGCCATTTTTCAAAAATTTTTCTTGACAGTTAAAAAAAGCGGGGTTAGCATTAATTACTGGTATCCTATATGCTTCGCAGCCGGCAGATCAGCCAGTTCTAACCGGAAAGGAGGTGAACAAAAATCCGGTATCCGGACCGGATTCAAAACAGACCGGGTTTGCGATCAAGATCCGCACGGACCTTTAGTTTATCCCGGATTCGCACTTTTTATCCTAAACCAAAAATGGAGAGAACTATGTCAGCTATTTACCAACATGTCGGGATTCCAATCACCACCAAGAAAGAAGGGATGATGTATTGGGATAATTTAAAGTGCTGGTCGAACAAGAGTGTTGACGAGTATGATTACAAAATCGAATACCTGAAATTCGAAGAAGGCAGTCCCATTCCGGAGATCATCCACAGAAATCCCCATGTCGCCTACCTGGTTGACGATATGGAAAAATACTTAAAAGACGCGGATCAGGTGATCTTCGAACCTACGGAAATCGCTCCTAATTTCAGAATTGCCTTTGTCATCAAAGACGGCGCGATCATCGAACTGGACGAAAACACGGCTCCGAAATAATAAGCCGGCATCAAGTTTTTCCAAAATTACCCGAGTTTCGGGAATGTTCATTACTTAAGGAGATTTTATGCCTAATATGATGAAGGCGGCTCTTTTGATGGGGCCGGGAAAGATCGAGATGGGCGAACTGCCTGTACCTGAATACGGCGATGATGATGTTCTGGTACGAGTCAAGCATGTAGGCGTCTGCGGCGCCGATCTTGAATTCTTTAAAAGCGGACGAATCGGCGCCTGGGTATTGGAATTTCCCCATGTGCTGGGCCACGAACCTGCGGGCATCGTGGAAGCTGTGGGCAAGAATGTAACCCACCTTAAGCCCGGGGATATGGTAGCGGTGGAACCGGGAAAGGCCTGTTTTAAATGCCCGACCTGCCTGTCCGGTGTTTACAACATGTGTCCCGAAATGATCTTTATGTCCGTACCGGGCTGTAAAGGCGCGTTTAAGGAATTCCTGTCCTGGCCGGGAAAACTGGTCTTCAAGGTTGCCCCCGGTACCGACACGGCCGACGCCTGTCTTGCCGAACCTCTGGCAGTCGGTATTCATTCGGTATCGCAGAGCGGAATTAAATTCGGCCAAAGCGCGGCAATCCTGGGCGGCGGCTGCATAGGCCTCTGCGTAGCCCAGGTGCTGAAAGCCCAGGGGATTACCGAGATCTACCTTACGGATCACCACAAGGTCCGCCTGGAAAAGGCAAAGGCGCTTGG
>JAISBR010000189.1 GCA_031266095.1 Treponema sp.
CGCCATAATTTACCTTCCTTTAACCATTTCACGGATTTTTGAGGAGATCGCCTTTTCATCCGGAATTAGAGGAAATTCCAAAGCCGGACTAAAGGGCAGCGGAACATTTGCGGTTCCCAGCCGCTCAATGGGGGCTTCCAGTTCATAAAATACATCGGGCATGATCCGCGCGGCAATTTCACCACTGATACCAAAGCCGGTATGACCTTCGTCCACAATGAGTAGTTTTCCTGTTTTTTTGACTGACTGGATAATAGCTTCCGTGTCCAAAGGTACGATGGTACGCAGATCAATCAGTTCAGCGCCTATCCCTTCTTTTTGAAGATTTTTAATTGCTTTCTCCGCTTTAACCGTCATGATGGAATTGGCGACTACCGTAATGTCAGTGCCTTCAATGACGGTACGGGCTTTCCCAAAGGGGATATATATATCTTCCCCGGCTTCCGGCACATCGTTAAATTTAGCTGTATAAAGCATTTTGTGCTCAAAGAAAAGGACAGGGTTATTATCCCGAATGGCGGTTTTCAAAAGCCCCTTTGCCTCACCGGAAGTGGAAGGCAGAACCACCTTTACGCCGGGAATGTAAGCCGCCCATACGTGAAGGGACTGGGAATGTTGAGCCGACGAAGATCGCCCGCCGCCCAGGGGAGTGCGTACTACCATAGGGACTTTGCATTGCCCCCCGGACATATACGTAATCTTTGCCATCTGGTTAAACAACTGATCGCTGCATACCATTATAAAATCGCCGAACATCAATTCCACGATAGGCCGTAGTCCGGTCAACGCGGCGCCTACTCCCATACCGATAATGGCCTGTTCTGAAATGGGCGTGTCTTTCATGCGCAGATCGCCATACTTCTCCATCAAGCCAACCGAACATTTGAAGTTACCTCCAATGATGCCGACATCTTCGCCCATCATAAACACGCTGTCATCACGAGCCATTTCCTCATCCAGGGCTTCACGAATCGCGTCCCGGTACATTAATTCTCTCATTATTTCCACCTCCAACCCATATTAGTCAACAAATACATCGGTATAAGCCTCCGCTTCCGATGGATAAGGGCTTTCTTCCGCAAACTTGCAGGCAGCCTGAATTTCCGATTCCACCGCATCCCGGATTTGCGTTATTTCCGCTTCCGTCAGAAAGCCCTGTTTCTCCAGCTTCCCTATGGGTTCATCCGCTTTCCATGCGGCGACCTCTTCACTGGGGCGGTAGTCTCCCGGGTCTCCTACATGGTGGCCCTGCCAGCGGTATGTATTGCATTCTATGATGGTAGGACCATTGCCTTTACGGGCATATTCTACCGCTTTTTCACATTCCTCGTAAACAGCAAAAACATCATTACCGTCGGTGGTAACCCCCGGTATTCCATAACCTACCGCCCGCCTGGAAAGCTGATGTTCCTTGGTTACCTTGCGAATATCAACCGAGATACCATAAAGGTTATTCTCGATAACAAAGACAATGGGCAAATCCCACGCCGACGCTATGTTGATGGACTCGTGGAAGGTTCCCTCGTTTGTGGCGCCATCGCCAAAAAAAGCAATGGTAACCTGCCTGGTTTTTCGATACCTTGTCGAATAAGCGGCGCCGACGGCTATGGGAATCTCGCCGCCTACGATACCGTTTGCGCCCAGGATACCTTTATCCATAGCCATAATGTGCATGGACCCGCCTTTCCCTTTGGAATAACCTGTTTCTTTGCCGAGAATTTCCGCCATCATACGATTCAAATCCGCGCCCCGGGCGATTAGATGCCCATGACCGCGGTGGGTTGAACCAATATAATCATCCTCCTGCAAAGCGGCGCACGCGCCGACCGACACCGCCTCCTGGCCCAGGTACAAATGAGCCAAGCCGGGCATGAGGCCGCGTTTATAAAATTCAAACACTTCTTCCTCAAAACGCCGGGTCCGGTACATCGCAATGTAAAACTGTTTTGCCATTTCTGCATGGCCCGATTTTTTGCTCACAATATTCCTCCATACTCGCTTAATAGAGTTCCTGATATATTTTTAATATCTGGTTGTAATCCAACGGTACAAAACTATTGGCCATGAGCCGCTGCTGTTTTTCCATAACAGTCCGGGTAAATTCGGGTAAATCATCAGCTTTGACGCCGTATTCCCGCATGGTTTTGCGGGGGAAGATTTTGTTGAGCAGCTTATCCAGCGCGCCGTACACCTCGCCTGGTTCACTCTGGAGTATTGGGGCCATAAAACTATTCAAACAGGCGATCTCGCCGTCGGATTTAAGTTTTATATAGTTTTTTAACACTTCGGAGAAAATAACATAATTGCTTTCGCCGTGAGCGACATGGTACTGCCCCCCAAAGGGATAGCTCATTGCGTGGACGGTCCCGCAGCCGGCAGTACCAAAGGCAAGCCCGGCATAGTTGGAAGCCACCAAAAAGTTATCCAGCAATCCAAGACGCGCCCCCTGACCCTGCCCGGCAATGACTTGATACCCTTTCAGAATCATTTCAATTGCCTTGTAAGAAAACAATTTCGTATAAACCGTCGCCTTGGGGGAAAGGGCTGATTCCACCGCGTGAACAAGGGCGTCAATAGAGCTGGTAGCAAATACGCCGAAAGGCAGGCCTTCCAGCAATTCAGGGATAAGGACCGCCTTATCCGCATACATGGCGGGGCTGGCCAAACCCATCTTGGTTCCCAGACGGGTACGGTTTATTATAGAAAGATTTGTTACCTCGCTTCCGGTTCCGCATGTCGTAGGAATGATGACAAGCCCGCGTTTTTTTGTTATATTCGCGCTCTTCTCATAAAGCTCATCCAGGGTTTCATTTTCGGCGACAGCCAGGACTTTGGCGAGGTCAATAATGGTTCCGCCGCCAATGGCAACGACCCGCTTGCATCCGGTTTTCCGCGCGTCGGCGAGAATCCGATCCGCCATGATATCCGTAGGCTCGCCTGAGCCGTATTGTTCCTGATAAATCACCGCGCTTTTCAGCCCCATCTGCCCAAAATACGGCTGAAAAATATACTCGTTCGTTAATATAAGATCTTGCTCCTCAAGACCAAATTGCCCGGCAAACTCGGCACTCGTGGCAAACTTATAAAGTTCCGGTTTGAAAATCATCTGAACCATTCCCGTTATCGCTCCTTATCTTGATTTTTATGGTATAATACAAGGGTTGGTCCGGTTCGCGCGGGGTAAAAATGTCATTCCCGCAACAGAACCCCTCAATGAACCCCCTCAATCAAGAAAGCAATTTTCATGCCAACCAATCTATCGAACTCACGTTGAATATTTGATGGAAATATACGGACAGTAAGAGCCTGTCCCAAAACTAATTGACAGTGCGCTAACGCGCACGGTTTTAGGACAGGCTCTTGCGGTTTTTCGGCCTGCGGCCTGCAAAACCGCTGTTTTCAAAGGTTGCTTTCCCAAAAACTGAAGTTTTGGGAAAGCCTCATAATTATATTTTTTGTTACCGCGGCTTCTTTATGGATTTTGGACGGCATATTCGGTGTGTGCCTGTGTCATTATGTGTCAAATGCCGTCTGTCTGGCCCCATGTTATTGGCACATAAATGACACGTAACGTCACAATTGAACGACGCCTTATACCAAATATTTTTCTTTGGAGATTCCGTAGCTTGACATCTTGCGGTACATCGTCCGCCTGCTGATTCCCAACAGCTCCGCCGCTTTTTTCACTTTAAAACCCGTAGCGTACAGCGCGTTCTCAACACGTTCCCGCTCGTTTTCGCGGGGGACATGGTTGAAGGCCTCGCTTTTGGTTTTATTTTCCGGGGGGTCGGGCAGCGCCGCTGCCAACGCCGTCTCCTGCTCCTCTTCACTCATCTTGTTCCGAATCGACAGATGCTGCGGTTCAATCCACTCGTAAGGGGACACGTAAACCGCCCGTTCCACAACGTTTTCCAGTTCCCGCACATTGCCGGGCCAGGAATATTTTTTTAACATCAACTGAGCGTAGGGGGTGAACCCGCAGATGCGGTTCCCTCCGTTGCCGGCATATTTATACAAAAAGTGTTCCGCCAGGGGAATGATGTCCTCCGGGCGTTCACGCAGCGAAGGTATTGAAATATCAAATACGTTCAGCCGGTAATAGAGATCGTTCCGGAACTCGTTGTCCAGTATCTTTTTCTCCACATTTTGATGGGTGGCGGAAATGACGCGAACATCTATCTTTATGGTCCGGGTGGAACCGATGCGGCTGACCTCGCGGCTCTGGAGCACCCGCAAAAGGCTGGCCTGCACGTCAAACGGCATGTCGCCGATTTCGTCAAGAAAGATGGTGCCGCCATTGGCAAGCTCGAATTTTCCGGGACAGCCGTCCCTTTTCGCGCCGGTAAACGCCCCGCCTTCATACCCGAAAAGCTCGCTTTCAACCAGGCTTCTTGGGATAGCGCCGCAATTGATGGCCACAAACGGACCGTCCCGACGGTTACTGGCGTTGTGAATCGCCTGGGCAAACATCTCCTTGCCGGTCCCGCTTTCGCCTTTCAGAAAAATATTCGCGCAGTTCTGGGCCGCCAGCTGGGCCATACGGACCGCTTCCACCATTACGGCGGAATCGCCGATAATATCATCCAGGATGAACCGGGCTTCCGAACCGATGATACGGTTAATGCGTTTATGCAAGGTTTCGGTCTTCTCAAAAAACAAAACATAATCCCTGGCGTCGGTAATCTCCACCGACAGCGAAAACTGCGCTATTTTTCTGCCAATCTCCAGCGTAATCGGGCGATCATGAACGCTTCCGCCTGCCCCCCCGGATAAAACCAGATTACCGGGCATAAATTCCTCCAGGTCATGATCCTCCAACTGTTCTATCCGTTTGCCCAATAATTGCGCCGCCCCCCGGTTTACGCGGATAATGCGCAGGTTTTTATCTACCAGCATCACGCCGGAGGGCCAGGCGGAAATCATGGTGTAGGTACTCTGCTGCATCCGGTTTAATTTATCATAAGCGTCCTGCATCAGGAGGAGCTGGCTGATTGCTTTCGCGGCGGTCGCTACCATGCCCAGGGTGTGAAGGTGGACTTCGGGCATGGGGCCGATAATACAAATCCCGCCGGTAATATGCCGGCGGGGATCAAAAACCGGCGCGCCGGAACAGGTCCAGTTGTAATGCAAAGGAAAATAGTGTTCTTCCCCGGATATTTTAATACCGTCGCCGATTACCAGGGCGGTGCCGATCCCGTTGGTCCCTATGTTTTTTTCGCTGCGGTTACAGCCTTCGGCCAACCCGTTGGCCTTGGCGATGAGCATAACCTCCTCATCGCCGGTAACGTTCAGTACATACCCATCTTCGTCAAAGATGGTAGCGATAAAACCGGAGCCGATGGTAAAACGGTAAATGCCCGCCAGCACCAGGGAAGCCATATCAAAAAACTTTTTCGACGCGGCGATCCGCCTTTGTACCTCCTGCGGGGGGATCAGCGTTTTATCCACCCGCTCCGGAACAACCCCCGCGTTTCGGGAACGAATCCACGATTCAACGACCTTTGGGTGGATATTGCCGGCGGGCATAATTCCATCTTTCTGAAAGGCTTCCCTGGCCTTTTTTATCTCCTCTTGTCCCGGCAGTTCCATACCGCCTCCTCTCTGTAAAGCGTTCCATTATGTTATGCGTTATTTTACCATGATATTTTACCAAAAACAATAAAAAAGTCATAGCCAAGGGTTCCAAAACCCGGAGGGCTCCTCCCGGCCGGCGCGTTACGTAACCGGAAAACAAAGACGGGTGCGCGGCCCGCAAAGATAGGTCCGGCGTTTCCAGAGACGGGTGTGGAACTTGCAAAGACGGGTGCGGAACTTCCAAAGACGGGTCCGGCGTTTCCAAAGACGGGTCCGGCGTTTCCAAAGACGGGTGTGGAAAGAATAAATTCGGGTTTGGCGTTGTAAAACCCGGGTTTATCAGCCGCAAACCCGAATTTGATGGGGCCGCTTTTTTAGCGGGGGGTCCGGGGGGATTGTATCCCCCCGGCGGGGCGTTGCGGGGCAGAGCCCCGCGGGAGGGGTAGGGCGCAACCGTGGTGCGCCCGCAGGGGGGGGCTCCCCCCTCCTGGCTTATTGCCAGGGGTTTTGGAACAGCCTCAATCCTTTTTTTTCATATTGATAAGTTGGCATAAGTATTGCTAAGAATAACAAGGGCGGTTAGCTCTTAAATCTAATATGTAAGGGAGAGATACCAATGAAATCTGGCTTTAACGGCG
>JAISBR010000191.1 GCA_031266095.1 Treponema sp.
AGGAGAATGAACATGAAGAAAACATTGATGAGATTGGGGGTACTGGCCGCGGCGCTGGCGCTCACATTCGTGTTTGTGTCCTGTGCGCAGCCGACCGAAGAAGGATCGTCAGGCCCCAACGCCCCGACGATCATCCGGCTGTACCTGGACCGCGACGACGCCACGCTTCAGGCGACTGACGTAATACAGTTCAGGGTTGGTGAGGAACTGTTGATTCCGGGAGCTAATTACCCCGCCGCTGCTAATGAGATCATAGATAGCGCCGGTACGGTGGAACCCGGCGCCAAGACCGGGGCTCTCGAGGCCGGGGACCGCACCAGGGTAATCGCAATTGGTTGGACTAGAGGTCTCAACGACCCTACGGTTCTCAACGATGAAAACCCGAAAAAGAAATTCCTGGACAGTGGGCAGATAGCCATTCGACCTTCCTATGATCCTGCCAATGGTGTTAATGGCGGAGGGAATTCAATTCAGGTCAACGCCAAGGACATCTACTATGTGGATATTGAGTTGGTTAATAAGACGCCCGCTGCCAAAGACCGCGGTTCGATCTTTGACCAAAGTATCAGCGGTTATCTGGAACTGAATATTGACAATGTCGCAGGTGGTTCTTCAATCGTGGATGGAACTTATATGTACACCAAAGATAAGCACGGTTTCAACGATCTGTGGAAGATGGAGAACGGCGCTCCGCTGTGGAGATCGAACAACGCCAACATTAAGAAGGTCAGCCTGAAACCCGGTATCAACGAAGTGTACCTGTCGTATTTCTCGAACCAGCGGGCTACAAATTAGTCTAAAAATTAAGGAGAAGAAAGATATGAAGAAAACCTTTATGAAACTGGGCACTGCGGCTCTCGTCTTGGCGCTTGCCCTTGTGTTCGTGTCCTGCGCGCAGCCCACCGAAGAAGGATCGTCGGGCCCCAACGCCCCGACGATCATCCGGCTGTACCTGGACCGTGACGACGCCACACTCATCGCTACTGACGTGATACAGTTCAGAGTTGGTGAGGAACTGCAGATTAATCAAGCAGTCACCAATTATCCCTTTGGCCTTATTCCGTTTGCTGACACCGCCGGCACGGTGGAACCCGGCGCCAAGGGCGGTCCCATCGAGGCTGGGGACCGGACCCGGGTAATCGCGATTCCCTGGGATAGAAGGGCGGTTAACGTTCCTACGGTTCTCAGCGATCAAAACCCGAAAAAGAAATTCCTGGACAGCGGACAGATAACGCTTAAGCCCAGTTATGTTGGCCCTGCTACTGCGGGTGGTAGTACTATTCAGGTCAACGCCAAGGGCGTGTACTATGTGGACATTGAGCTGATCAACCAGACGGTCGCTTCCAAAGACCGCGGCTCGATATTTGACGGCAGTATCAGTGGTTATGTGGAATTGGTTGGTCATACGATAGATGCCAATGTGGGTGGATTGCTGACTGACACTACATATCTCTATACCGCCGACAAGCACGGTTTCAATGATCGGTGGAAACTGGACACGGACGGCGTTACAACCCTGTGGGCTACGACCAACAAGAACATCAAGAAAGTCAGCCTGAAACCCGGGGTCAACGAATTGTACCTGTCATATTTCTCGTACAATCGGTCTCAGAACTAAATAAACCCGGCCTCCATTGCCCAGCCGCCGCGGGCAGCGCCGGCCGTAAGTTTCCTTTTCCTTGGGCCCGTTATGCAGCGCATAGCGGGCCGTCTTTTTTGTACCAACGGGCCGGGGTCCGGCCGGGCTTGAACAGGTAGGCGCAGGTTAAACCCGCGTCACTCTCAGCGGAGGCCCCGCAGGAGGTCCCGCAGTTCGGGGTTGGTCTCCGGGACTGCGCCGTTTGGCCGCTCGTCCTTTTCAGGCTGCAGGATGATCTCGTCCCCGGCTTCAATGCGGTCGAAAAAACCGCTGCGGACTAAAGTACCGGAGGCCACTTCCTCGTCGGCGCTGTCGATGGTCATTTTTCCCACCAGATCATCGGCGGTGTAAACCAGGGCTATGCCCTCGTTGGCGATCTGGGGCCGGCCTTTTTTGACCACGTCGAATACATCGCCGGCTTTGACCCCGTCTACCCTGCCCTTGTCGATAAGGCCCTGACCCTGGCGGCGGATGAGGAGGCTGGCCCGGAACGGAAGCGAAGCGGCAAGCTGGTCCACAATGCCCCGGCCGGCGCTCCGCAGCCGGTCCGAGCCGGTACGGAAGGTGGAAAAAGTTCCCGCCGCCGCACCGGTCCGGGCCGCGAATAATTCACCCTTGAGGGAAATGTCCCGTTCATTCTCCGCCGTCGAAACAATAAGAAAATAATCCGCTCCCGCTTCCCTGGCGGCCCTGAAGGCCAGGGAAAAAGAGGCCTGCCGCAGTTCCAGATTCATGGGGGAGATATTGCGGTCATGGATCAACAGTTCCTTTATATATGAAGAGGCGATTGCCCCCGCGTCGGCGTGGCGGAAACTGGACTGGCCCGCCAGGGAAAAAACGGCGATGTTCCAATGCCGCCGCGCCAGGTCCACCGGGTTCACCTGCCAGCGCCGGAACAGGGCGTTGGAGAGGAGTGAGCCGTAGGCCTCCACCGCGTCGTTGAGCGTCTGATCCGCCTGGCCCAGGTCCTGCAGAAAACGGAGTTCCTCAAGGTAACGGGCCGGGTAGCCCTGGAGCCGGAGCAGTTCCGCGTATTCCCGGCGGTCACGGGCGTATGGGTTGAGGCGCAGCCCTCTGCGGTATTCAAAGAGGGCCTGTTCGGTCAGGCTGCGGGAACGGTAGTCCCTGGCCCGCTCAAAGTGCCAGGCGGCCCAGCGGCTCCGGCGGGGATCCTCAAGGCCGGTAGCGGCGATGAGGGTCTCCTCAAGGGCGGCCCGGATGAATTCGTCGTCACTGTTAACGCTGACGGCATTGGTAAGCACGGTAAGGGCGTCGGCGTTCCGGCCAAGCCTGATAAGGGAAAGGCCCTTGAGATACCACGCGCTTATGTCTTCCCGGCCGGCGGCGATAGACTCATCCGCAAGCCGGGCGGCCTCCTCGTATTGGCCGTTTCGGTAACGGAGACTCGCCAAAAGGGAACGGGCCGGGCCGTAGCCGGGCCTGAAATACAGGGCCTGTTCCGCGTTTCTGATGGCCTGGGGAATCCGGTCCCCCAGGGAATTGATATAGGCGGCATAATAAAAAACCCGGTAATCATCGGGATGCTGGGCCAGCGCCCGGTCTATAAAGGAGATGGCCGCAGGGGTATCGCCCAGGGAACTTGAGACCAGGGCCAGCGAAAGGAGGAGCCGCCGGTCATCGGGGTAACGGCGGACCGCCTCCCGGTAACGGAGCAGCGCCTCGGTCGGCCTGCCCCTGGCAATGTCCAGCTCACCCGCGGCAAAGAGGGCCTCCCGGTTATAAGGCTCCCTGGCAAGCACATCGGAAATAACCGCCGCCGCCGCGTCCAGCCTGCCCAGGGCGATGAGCGTAAAGGCCTCAAGATTCGCCATAGTCATATTGGTCCGCGCCAGAGCCCGGGCCCTGCGCGTCCAGACCAGGGCCTGGTCAAATTCACCTAACTCATAATAACACTCCGCCAGAGCGGCGGTCCCCTCGGCGTGGGCCTGGTTGAGTCTGATACATTCGATAAAGGATTCCGAGGCGGAGTACCAGTCCTCAAGGGACATAAATTCCCTGCCCCGCTCATAGTAGACGGCCGCCTCCGCCGCCCCGCCGCGCGATCCGCTCTGCGCTGCGAGACGCTCAAAACCGGAGGTGAAACACAACGCGAAGATCAGACAAAGGACACGCAGTACTTTCACCCCTCCCTCCTTCGCTGTTAATTGCGGCTGTTTCACACGCTCAACTCTCTTCTTTATGAGGCGCTATTTTTACCGAATTGATCTTGTGGCCTTCTATGTCCTGAATGATAAAATCTGTGCCCTGGTACACGATCTTTTCGTATTTTACCGGTATCTTGCCGAAAAGGTCAAACACAAAGCCGCCCAGCGTGTCGAAGTCCTCGGCGGGGAGTTCCAGGCCCGTTTCTTCGGCAAGGTCCTTCAGGTTTACCCCGGCGTCACAGAGCCAAAGGCCCTCCCCCAGTTGGACTATGTCTTCGGTTTCATGATCGAATTCATCCTGAATGTCGCCGACAATTTCCTCGATGATATTTTCCATACAGACGATGCCCGATACCCCGCCGTATTCATCTACCACCACGGCGATATGCACCCGCCGGCGGCGGAGCTCGCGGAAGAGATCGTCGATGTGCTTTGAAACCGGAACAAAGAAAGGTTTACGAACAAGGGCTTTAATGTCAAATGGCGCATCACGGACCAGGGCTTTGAGCACATCCTTGGCATAGAGAATCCCTATCACATTATCGATAGTGTCCTGGTATACCGGGAACCGGGAATGTTCGCTGTCCACTATCAGCGACAGCAGTTCGTCCCTGGAAGCGGCGGCGGAAAGAAAAACCGTACCGGTCCGGGGAACCATCACTTCCTTAACGGTGGTGTCAGAAAGCTCCACCACCCCCCGGATCATTTCCTGCTGGTCTTCCTCAAGTTCCCTGATTGCCTTGGAATTAAAAATGCCGGAAAGGGGACTTTTCATCTATCTTCTTCCTCCCGCGGCCCCGCCGCCGGCGGCATTGCCGCCCCGGTCAAAATGCGCTCCTCCTCAAGCCTTGTCAATATACGCTCCTGTAAAATAATCATAGGTTCGGTATCATCGTTGGTCCGGTGATCCATGCCGTCTAAATGCAGAATACCATGAATGAGCAGGCGGCGTAACTCCTCGTCCACAGGAGTTTGAAAATACCGCGCGTTTTCCCGCAGTGTGTCCAGGGAAATGACAATATCCCCCGGCAGGTAACGCCTGCCGCCGTCCTCACCGGTCTCCTCGGCGCCCAGCGCAAAGGAAAGCACGTCGGTGGCTTCGTCCCTGCCGCGGTATTGGGTATTAAGGGCTTTTATGGTTTGGTCGCCGCAGAGCAGAATCGAAAGGTCCCAGTTGTCCCGCCCGATCGCGTCAATCACTTTTAGCGCGTAACGCTCAACGCCGCCGCTCCAGGCAGGCGGAGGTATTTCCTCAACGGTAACGGCCGCCCGGTTCACTCGTCTTCTTCCCCTGATTCTTTCCCGTTTCCTTCTTTTTTCTGGTCAGGGTATTCTATTCGGGAATGATAATAGCCGGCCAGCACTTTGACGAACGCGTTCTTGATGGTTTCCAAATCGCGGAAGGTCAGCTCCGACTCCGCAAGCTGGCCATGTTCAACCTTGGCCGCAAATAACTGCTGGATGAATTTCTCCATCTTCGCCGCGGTAGGTTTACTCAGGGTCCGAACCGCCGCCTCGGTCACATCGGCAAGCATCACCACCGCGGATTCCCTGGAACGCGGGGGAGAGCCTGGATAGGTAAAATCCTCGGTATTCACCTGCTCTTCCTGCTTGAGGGCCTTGTTGTAAAACCAGGTGATGAGCGAATTGCCGTGATGCTCGGCGATAATACTGATAACGTCTTTGGGAAGCCCCAGGCTCCGGGCCTTTTCAATGCCCAGCTTTACATGGCTGCGGATCACCGTGGCTGAAAGCCGGGGCGCGATGTTGTCATGCCTGTTATAATCGGTCTGATTCTCCACAAAATAGCTGGGGTTTTCCATTTTACCGATGTCGTGATAATAGGCCCCCACCTGCGCGAGGAGGGCGTCGGCGCCGATGTCCTGGCAGGCCTGCTCCGCCAGGTTTGCCACCATGATTGAGTGGCTGTAGGTACCCGGCGCGGTGGTAAAGAGCTTCCGTAATATGGGGGCGTTCAGGTCTGAAAGCTCTCTGAGTCTGAAGGGAGTGACCGCGTTCAGTACGTTTTCCAGCGGCGGCAGGATACCGAGGATCAGCATCCCCGAGATGATACCGTTCAGAGCGGCCCAGAACAGCATGATCGGATACGCTCCGGGACCGGCGCCGCGCATAAGGAGAATCACGATAACCGCCAGACAGTTGGCCGCCGCGACAATAAGCCCCGCCTTGATAAGATCCATCCGTTTCTCGGCGCCCTTGAGAACGGTAGAGGCCGCCACTCCGGAAATCAGCGCGAAAATACAGGAAGCAATATCAAAGGAACCGGAGAGACAGGCCCCTAAGGGAAGAGCCATAGCCATAACCAGAGCCAGCCTCGGTCCCATAAACACGGCGGGGATCATCACCAGGAGAGCGGTGGGAAAAACAATGGCCACCGGAAAACCTTCAAGAGCCCCGTGAAAGATACTTTTTACCAGCGCCGCGCCGGCCAGATACAGACACGCAAGGCTGGAAAGGAGGTAGCTCTCACTGTCATTCAGTTCCCTGCCCAGCATAGGACGGCTCCGTAAAAAGATAAGAAGCGTGTAAACAAGGAAAACGATCAGCACAAGCCCGATAACGGTACGGGGATCTTTCCTGGTACGGGACAGCTTAAGAGCCTTGAGCTGCTGCATTTCATCCTCGGTTATGACAAAGCCTTTTCTGATGATCCGCTTTCCCTTTTCAATATTTTTGATAACCGGCGCGATCCGCTCTTTGGCTTCTTCCACCCGTCGAAGAGAATCATCAAAAGAGAAAAAGACATTTTCCTTAACAAAGGGACGCAGCAGTCCAACGGCCATTGTTCTGAAAGACTCAGGTATAGACGCGCTTTCCGCTATCTGTTCAAGGGCCCCGGAGACATTAGCGGTGGTTATGACGCTACTATAAAATATCCGTTCCCGTTCAGTCCTGAAACCCGAAGGGTTAAGCAGTTCCGCCACATCGGGATTGTAATCCCTTAATGCCGCGTTGTTAAGGGCGAAAATTCCCCTCTCTAAAACGGCGCTCAGGATTTTAAGGCCAAACTCCCTGAACCTCTCCCGTTCTGAGGCGGCGAAATAGGCGGTAATGGTCTCGTTTGAAAAGAAGGACGGGTACTCGGCCTGGATCGCAAGCTGGGAAGAGGCGGTGAGGGGGCCGGCCGCGGCCAGCTTGTCGGCAAAATCGCAGAAAGCGTTCCAGGAATTCCACGCTTGTACGTCCTCCCCGGGGGAATACCGGAACACGGCGGGAACCAGCCGTTCCTGGATTTCTATGCGGATACGGGTCGCTTCCTCATCAACATACGACGCCGAGTATTCGGCGATAACATCCCTGTCCGCGACCTTGCCGGTTTCGAAATCCTGGATGTCCCCTATTCCGCCGTCACCACCGCCCATATTACTCACCAGTGTCAGCACTGAAATGACAAAGGAACAAAGGCTGACCACGCTGGGCGCGATACGGAACCGGTCAAGGTTAAAAATGCCGCGCAGAGAATCCCGAAAGTCCCCGGTAAGCGGGTTAAATTTCCTGATCATCATACGCCTGTATTATCTTTTTGATGAGGGGATTCCGTACCACATCGGTGGTATGGAGAAAGGCAAAATAGATCCCCTCCACCGCCTTGAGAATTTCCACGGCGTGGAGCAGCCCCGAGTCCGTTCTGCGGGGCAGGTCCAACTGGGTAGCGTCCCCGGTGATCACCGCCCGCGCGCCCTGGCCGATTCTTGTCAGGAACATCTTCATCTGCTCCCTGGTAGTATTCTGAGCCTCGTCCAGGATCACCACGCAGTCGTTAAGGCTCCGGCCCCGCATATAAGCCAGGGGGGCGATTTCTATTACCCTGGTTTCCTCCATCCGGTGGATCACCTCAAACGGGATGAGGGCTTCCATGGCGTCGTAGAGGGGCCGTAAATAGGGATTGATTTTCTGGGTCAGATCGCCGGGCAGGAAGCCCAGGCTTTCCCCGGCCTCCACTACCGGCCGGGTGAGTACCAGCTTCCGCGCCTTTTTGGAGAGTACCAGCCGCAATGCCTCGGCGATCGCCAGGTAGGTTTTGCCCGTCCCCGCGGGACCTACGCAAAAACTGATGTCATGGGAACGCATGCCCCGGATATAAGCCGCCTGATTCCTGCTCCGGGGGTAGACCCGGTGGAAACCGTGGGGGATTTGTATCATCGCCTCCCGAAAGGGACCGGCAGCCGCTTGAGGCGCGTCTTCCCGAAAGGCCGCCTGTTCATCCCCGTCGAGAATCAGGGTTTCCGCCAGGGCCTCGACATACTCAGGTGAAGGCATCTCCCCTTCCCGGACCGCCGCGATAAGGTTATCGATCATGGTCTTAAAACGCCGGACTCCGGCCTCATCAACCCCTTTAAAATGGATCTCATTCCCCCTGGCGGCTATATGCCCTCCCAGGGAACCCTCCATAACTTTCAGGTTTCCGTCGTTTGCGCCGCAAATACCCGACAACAGTTCCCCGCTGTCAAGCACAATAGTTATACCGTCCTCCAAATGAGCCCCTAAAGAATGAGTCTATAGCCCCCTTTACAGCTCGTCAAGGCTATTTTATCAGCCACTTATCGGTTTTCTTTTCATACTTGATATCGGACTTGATCTCGCTGATCGGTACCCATTGTACTAAAAAAGCGAATTCGGTATTTAACTGATACTGGAGCTGGCCGGCGCTGGAAGCCGGGGCCAGGTAGGGCGCCATGATAACATCCAAAATCGCGTTCCAGTCTCCCAAATGATGGTTAGCGGTAAGCCTGAAATTTTTCAGTTTAAAGGCCGAACTCCTCCGCAAATCATCATCGTCAAACCGGAAAGAATCAGCCAGATCCTTCAGGATATCTCTCTCTCCGGGATAGATTATGGGAAGCTCAAAGGCGGGTATATCCTGCATATACCGGTACACTTCCGCGTTTTCCGAAGTGGCGGACAGGGACAAATCCACAAAACCGTTGATTCCCAGGGTAAAACCCAGGCTCTGGCTGAAACTGGAACTGGTATAGCGCTGAAGATCGATGAACAGCCGGGAATTAAGATTTATAGAAAATTTAAGCCGCTTGTTCCAGAGTTCGCTTTTGGCAAAGTTCCCCGCGTAAGTCAGGGTAAAATCTTTGGGTTGCAGCGATTTCCCCGCGTTGGACAGTATCCAGTCCTGCCGCGATCCGGAAAACTCGTAGCCCTCGGTGTGGAAGGCGGAATACTGCGCTCCCAAGCCCCATAATCTTAAAGTAGAAGTAAGGGTTGTCACTTCCTTAAGTTCCGTATCCAACACCATATAATTCGACAGGGAACCAATGCTCCCAAAGTTGATTGTTTGGGTAGCGTAGAAAGGCTCATAGCGCCACCGGTTTTCCACCTCGGGACGCCGCACCCGCATATGGGCATTGGTCTCGGTGATCCACACCCTAAAGGTGGCGTTTCCTGCGAACGCCGCTTCCCGGGGCGGCATATCGGCGGTGAAGGTAAGATTCTGATTTTTGTCCATTATTGAGGCGACGAGATTGGTGGAAAGCTGATGGGTATCTATCTTCTCATTATCCCATCCGCCGTATTCTATTTCCCATTCCGGCTTATCCCCGGTTGAGGTTGGGATAAACCTTGATCTCGCGATGCGTCCCCGGAGGATATACTGAAGGTTTGACTGTCCCCATGTATCGTTTCGGTACAGGGGCCGCAGAGTATGGGTATAACCGTAGGCGCTGGAAAAAAACGACTGGCTGTACTGCTGCTTACGGGCCTCGCTGAGCGGATTGACGGCGCCCGGAGTTGTAACAGGAAAGGCGTCTTCATTGAGATAAGCGTACTGTCTCCAGGCGGTATTGCCGGAAAGCGTGAAGGCGTTGGAATATAAACCGGCCAAATGATTCAGGTTAAAAGTGGTGCTGGCGTCGCCTCCAACGGTAGACAAGATGGAAGTTACATCATTCCAATCTATATCACTGTATTCCTTCCACTTGTCGGTTCTGAATTGAAGCTCCGAGGAACTTGTGGGGGAAACACGGTAATCAATACTGAACTGGGGAGTTCCGGGCGCGGGAAAAGTAAAATTCTGGCTTAACACCGGCGGGACCAGCTTGTCCGAACTTTTCCCGCCTTGCGCGGTTCCGGTATCCGTTTTTTCCCAGGGAGAGCGGGGAACGCCGATATTCTTTAAGGGATCCTCAAGCGGCGTCTCGGTCTCCGAAGCGCCTGCACTCCGGCGGTTCAACCCGTCCGCTCCGATCGTAAGGGGAGTACCTGAAATTGATCCGCTGATATTATAGATAGTAAATCTATCGGGAGCGAAGAAAAACGTATTCGGCTCCTTCCCCCTGGGATCGGTTGCGGGATATTTCATACTCTCCTGTGACTGTATCTGCTTAAACGCCATGGTGCTGGTAAAACTGGAAAGGGAAGCGGACGAAATATACGGGGCCAATTGCGAAACCGAGGGGTTAAGACTCCCCGATAGCTGCCATTGGTAATCTCCCAGCAGTGTTTCCGCCGCCTGTTCTTCATCAAGAGCGGCGCCCTGCTGAATCATATTGACCCAGTCCATTGATTCCGAACGATTTGTAAAATCCCGGTCAACCCAGGGATCGGAATAATAAGGAAAATTCAGGGACAGGTTGCCGTATTTTCCATCGAGGGAATTGCTTATTTTAAAACGGTAACGGAAAGGAACTTCACTGGAAAAAAGGTTGGATTTGTTCCAGTCACTGGACCCGTCATAATCGGGGGCAAACGGGGTATATCCTGTACTCGTTTGGATAAGCGTACGGGTAAACCCAATACCAAAACTCAGGTCTACAGGGTTAAGGATGCCAAATTTCGGCGTGTTAAGTTCCGCCCCCAGATAAGTACCCAGATTGGTATAATAATCCAGCATTGCCTTGAGGCTGGTGGTATTCGGATCTTTGGACTTTTTCCCTGTACTGCGAAGGAATAACCCTTCATGCTTTTTTTCCATATCGGCGCTGTTTCCCAGAATCCTGGTAAGCGAACTCTCGGAAGAGGAACTTGCCTTGGGCCTCCCTAAAATATAGGTGGTAGTCTGCACAAAATTCCCTTCCCTGGACCGGTACCCAATCACCGGATGGAAAACCACCTCGTCCGCGGGATAATAGAAAAAAGGAATATACAGGATCGGGATTTCCCCTACTTTGAGGACCGCGTTAAAAATCGCGAAATCGGAACCGGGGAGCAGCCAGACTCTGGAGGCTTCCAGGGACCAGATAGCCTCCGGATTTTTAGCGTTGCCGATTGACGCCTTGCTGAGGACTGTTACTTCCTGGTTATTTCTGGAGATTACGTTTCCCGAAAAGCGGAAGCTGGTACTTTCATTTTGAACGGAACGCTCGGATACGCCGTTCAGAAAAACGCTTGACCAGTTGTCAAGATTCACCGTAATCGAATCACCCCGGAAAGTTTCGATCGTATCATCCTGTACTTTTACATACTCCACCCCCCCGGTGGCGGTAAGTATATTTCTGGTACGGTTGAAGAGTATCTCCCAGGCGCTGATCCGGTGAGTGGCGTCCCCGTCTTTCAAACTCACCCGTACTTCCCCGGTAAGCCGGGCATAGTCCTCGTCCACCACTTCAAGTTTGAAATATTGAGTACTACGGGCGGATTCAATGGTAATGATCTTCCGGGTATCTTCTCCCGCACCGGCGGGAAGGGGAAGCTTGAAATAAGCCCTGAGCCGCGAGATGAGATCGGCTTTAGTCCCCCCTTCGGAAAGATTGAGACTCCGGCACCACGCGGCAAGCTCCGGAAGGGTTGCCGTATTGATCTCCATTTCAACCCGTCTCTGTTCCGGGCTGAGTTCGGGAGCCGGCGGGACGGATTCAGCTTCTTCCTCCGCCTCGGTTCCGGACGGACGTCCATCCTGGGCGGACAGACAGGGGGAAACAAAAAACGCCAGGAAAAAAGGCAATACAATCGCAGCAACTCTGCAAGGTTTAGGCTTCATTGTTGTTTAGCGGATCCGCTTCACCTCTCCCTGCCGGTACAACGGTTCAAGAGGACTAAAGCGGTTTTTACGTTATCAGCATTGAAACAACTAAACCGGACGATCCCCCTTCCCGTCAGGACCGCAATCAACAACCGCGCGGCAGAGCTCCGACCTCCGGTCCGGCGCGGTATGTTGTTCTCATAGGGTATTGGTCTCGGGTTTAATACCTTTATGACCGCGGCAGAGCCGCGGGGTATTAAACCCTCGCCACGAATGAACGGCAATAGAACTATAACGCTGCCTGTCATTTTGAATCTCCCAAATCAAGCCAGAAACAGCCTTCTCAGGCGGCTTCAATTGCTTCCCTTCACGCATTATTGTTATATTTTCGGTAAAAATCAACCGAGAGATGACGGCAATCTGCATTATTAACCTATTAGTTCCTGATAGGTTATAAATAGTAAATAAATGTACCTTTTCGGCAAAATGCCGCTGTTTAGATTGTCCCTCCGGTCCCGCCGTGTTGTTGCGTTTCTCATTGGCTCTGGCGGCATAGACAGCGTGGCCGTTGCTGCCGGCGGTATTTTTTGAGGTTCTTGTCACCCGCGTCCTGCCCGGTTTTGTTAAACCCTTAATGAGCCTCCGCAGGGCAAGCCCTGCGGTATCTTTAGCGTTGCCGCTGCTTGAACGGAGGCTCGTTCGATAGGAAATTTATTATACCGTCTGGTTTAATACCAAATTCTGTAGGTGTTACGTTGTTTGAGCCGAGGCAAGCCTCGGGGTATTAAACCAGACTTTTGAATAACGGAAGATTATCAGACGCGCACCGGAGGCCCCTCCTGTCCCCGGCCGCAGGCTGCGGTAATTATCAGATTTCGGAAAGAATCGCCTCCACGTCATTTCCATTGGAACCGGTCTTTTGTATGACACGGTGATGTTGAAAGCTTCCGGTAAATTCATCCAACTTTGCAACAAAATGGTTGTTGTATGCCAAAACAAGCACATCACAATTTGCAAATTCGATAATGGCCTCAATCATAGCCTTATAATAATCGCCCATGGTATATATGGCGACCTTTTTGTCTTTATAAGACACCACGCATTTAAAATCATTCACGACAGGATTTCCCAACACAGACTTGCAGGCCAATATGTTTTTTGATCCTTTGTCAGTAATTTTGTCATAAAGCAGGTTCAAGGTTGTTGTTTTCCCGCTTTGGGCCGGGCCGGTCAACATGATTATTTTCATATGATCGTTCCTCTGTTTTATTTTGGTCTTTCTTCCAGAAAGCCGGAAAAGACCCAGCCGGTTTTGCCGGCGGTAGTTGTTACCTGCGCCCATTTGGCGGTGTCACCGTCAAGGTCCGTATATTCGCCGTACCCGTTCAGTTGGACCGCCGTTCCCCTGGGGAGGCTGGCCGCCACGGCGGCGTTAAAATCCTGGTCCGCGTAGAGCTTTGCGTCCGCGGTGAGCCGGTGGGCGTACTTTGCCCGTTCAGCCGCCGCCGCCCGGGCGGCTTCTTCAGCCCGGGCTCTCTCAGCCTCTGCCCTAGCCTTCTCCGCCGCTGCTCGGGCTGCGGCGTCGGCCCGGGCTTTCTCCGCTTCCGCCGCTTGGACCTTCGTTCTCTCCTCGGCCTGTTCCTCATATCTCTTCCAGGCCGCCGCGAAAGGGCCGGATCTCGTATGAAGGATAAAAGCCGTAAAAAAATCTCTCGTTTCATATTCGTAGAGAGAACCGCGTCCGCCGTAGCTGGTTTTAACAAAGTTTTTGAAAACCCGTCCGTATTCTTCCCGGGGGACATAGGAGAAATTCGTATACGTCATGAGCTCAAGGGTATCCATTGACACCTGCCCTCCGAACTGGGCCGAAGCGGAGATGGCGCCCAGGAACAGCGCTATGAGGCAGAACCCCGCGAAGCGCCGCCTACTGCTGCCAGAATACATTGCTGCCCCCGTCCCCGGCGGTGTTTTCCGTTACCGTGCCGCCATCGGCGGTATAGGTTGCGCCGGTTTCAACATAGACCCCGCCGCCGACAAATTCCGCCTCGTTACCGATGATGGAACCGCCTTTGAGGGTAAAAGATCCGCTGCCTTTTCCGACAAAAACGCCCGCGCCGTATTCCGCTTTGTTACCCGTGATAGTCCCACCGGCCATGGATACCTCGCCGTTCGTAAACACGCCCCCGCCGTTTTCCGCGGTGTTGCCGGATATTTCCCCGCCGTTAATTGTTACTTTCCCGCTACTATAGATACCGCCGCCGGAATCCTTTGCGGTATTACCGCTTATTTGTGCGTTATCCGATATGGTGATAACGGTACTACCCCCGGCAGAAATGCCGCCACCGGAATCGTTTGCGGTATTGCCGCTTATTTGCGCATTATCCGATATAGTGATAATGCCAAATCTGGTAGAAATACCGCCGCCATTGCCGCTGTTGCGACTATTGTTCGTATTGTTGATAATCCGGGCGTTTCCGGACATGGTTAATGTTACATTATCGCTCCCGTAAATACCGCTGCCGGTATTTACGCTTATTTCAGCGTTATCCGCCATGGTGATAACGGATTCACCACCGGCAGAAATGCCTCTGCCCCTATTGTTGCCAATCCGGGCGTTTCCGGACATGGTTATGGTTGTCTTCGTTGTATTCGAACACGCGATGCCTGTCCCGCCGGTTACGGCTGCGTTATCCGACATGGTTATTTGAATGGGCCCCAAGCTTCTATTCATCGAACTGCTCGTACTAATGCCGCTTGTAACGGCGTCATCGGTCATGGTTAGGGTATTGTCGCCCTCTTCAATATTGATGCTTGAAACCAGTGTCCCGGCGCCGAGGGTCACATTGCCCTCCCTGTCCACATTTATCTTCGAAAGATTTACCTGGGTAAACCGGACTTTCGCATTCCTAACCCGAACCCCATCCCGGATCGTTAGCTCCGCTTTTTCCCCTTCCGCCGCGTCCGGTTTACCGGTAACCAGGATTTCATCGGCGCCGGCATCACGAATATTTAGGCTGCCAATCTCAATCTTCCCGAGCACCGTAATCCGCTTAATCACCCCCCTCTTTGCCGCGTCCACGGCTTTCGCCAGGGTCTTGAAGGGGGCGTCCTCACTCCGGCCGTTGTTGTTTTCATCGTCCCCATTGGCCCGTACATAGTAGGACCTCGGGGCCGCGCTCTGGGCGTAGGCCGCCGTCCCCGAAACGCAGGCGGCCACAACCGCCGCGAACACCACACACTTCCACCTGTTCATATACAACCTCTTTACGTTATTTTGCGACAACGCCGGACCGTGGGGTTCGGCGCGCCATTTTTCCACCGCTGACAGCGGCGTTATTTACCCGGTATTAGGGAATAGGGTGCGGCCCGTTTCCGCGATCAGGGAATTAACGCGCTCACCATCGGTCCTCCGCCCGGCCACCGCACGCGTAGCGTGTAGATGAACAAATGCCGCGCGGCGTAGCGCCGCAAAAGCCGCCATACCGGGTTATGGCGCAAGGGCTTTAGCCCGAGCGGCGCGCGCGTGCGTACCGTCTGAGTTTTGCGCGCAAAACTCAGGATGGTTTCTGTGCTCATGGAATGAGCGCGGAAACCATCGGCCCCCACGGCCCTTTCTTGCCGTCATTTTCAATCTGTACCGTAAAATACGCCGTCTTCCCGCTGTCCCCAAACTCGAACTCGATCAGGTCCTTTTTCCGCTGGGTGTAGAAGGACTTACGTAAATCGTCGGGGTTCGCGGGGGGCGTTTCGCCGGGCGTAGCCACGCTGTACCATATCCGGTAACCCTTGTTTGCGGGATCGTCGGGGCTGCCGGTTACGTAAGTGATCCGTATCCCCAGTTCGTGGCGGCCCACCAGGTAGGTCTCGATGGTTACCTGGGCCGTGGGTACGGGTGAGGGCGTCGGGTGCGAATCGTGGGGCTTGAGGCCCAGACTGATGAGGTCTGAATCGAGCAGGGGCGGTGATAAAAAATACCGCCGCTTGAAGTCCCGCATAAAATCGGTCAGGGCGTCAAAGGCTTCTTTGCATTGGGCGTTTGCAACGGGAGTCCGGGTGGTCTCGTTTTTGGCGGTTTC
>JAISBR010000193.1 GCA_031266095.1 Treponema sp.
GTTCCAAAACTCTTAATTTTATCGTTACCAGCTCGTCCACTATTGGCATGTTACTTGAGCTTGTTCCAAAACTAATTAACTATACGCTAAAGCGCATGGTTTTGGAACAAGCTCTTGCGGTTTTTCGGCCTATGGCCTACAAAACCGCGGTTTTTAAAGGAAGCTGTTCCAAAAACTGAAGTTTTGGAACAGCCTCACTTATTTATAAGCCCTCGTATAATTTTTATTCGTGCTGAAGGGTTTAATACCCCGCCCTTCAGGGCGGTTAAAAAAGGTATTAAACCCCGAATGCATTACCTCGGAAGAACAACATACCTCGTCCTTCAGGGCGAGGTTGTTGATTGTTCGTCAATAATTCATTCTGATTTTTAAATAGCGCATAACTGATTAGCGGACGTGATCCGCTCCGGCAAACCGGAGCTTCGCGCCAGGTCCTTATGAGCGAGATATCTTATCTCCCTTCCATGTCACCTTTATGCCGCAGTAACCCATGATAGTCATCAGAGTAAAATACACCGGGGTAAAGAGGAGAGCCGCGAAATAGCCCAGTGTCAGGAGCGGCCCTCCTTTGGGCAGCTTTGAGCGGAACAGACCGAAGGCCGCGATGGTGTTTTCGATCATCACGATGAAGACCCCGGCGGGCAGAGGCCAAAGGCCGGGGAAAAAGGGCAGGAAGGGGATGGCGAGCACACCGGTGGAGATGACCAGCATCAAGAGGTTGTAATTGAAGCGGGTCAACGGTTCGGGGCTGAAAACGCCGCCGTTGTTCCAGCGGAGGGTCTGGCCGATAAAGGCCCGCCAGGAATTTTCAGCCCTGGTTTCTACCGCCGCGTCCGGCAGCGCGATGGCCCGGACCCGGTATTGCTCACCTGAACGGATTTGCGAAATGAGCGCCGCGTCCTCAGTCGGAGAGGGAGGTACCGCCTCATAACCGCCCGCGGCGTCCAAGGCCTTCCGGCTGATGATAAGGTTGTTCCCGAACCCGCCTCCGGCGGCGCCCAGCCCTATAGCCCCGGCAAGATAATTGTAGCGTACCGCGTGATCATAGCACTGATAGAGAAAGAAGAATCCTTTCCCTTGTTTTTTCTTGAACACGGGCCCGATTACCGCTCCTATTCCGGGATCCGCCATTCTCCGTACCATGGCCTGTATCCAGCCCGGCGGTACTTCGCAGTCACCGTCGGTAAAGAGCAGATACTCGCCCCGCGCCTCGGCTATTCCCCTGGCAAGGGCGTACTGCTTGCGGTTTGGTCCGGGATTTTCCCGCAGGGTAATGACCCGGCAATTTTGCATACCCCGTTCCGCCGCGTCTTTGCTGAATTGGGTCAGCATAGCGGGGCTTTCGTCAACGGAACGATCATCCACAAAGATAATCTCGGCGGGATAATCCTGCGTAAGCAGACTCCGCAGCAGCCCCTCCATGCGCCCGCTTTCGTTATGGATAGGAATGATCAGTGAAACGTTAGGCGCAGGTTCACCGGGAGAAGCGGCGTCAGTACCCTGAGCGCGGGCCCGCCGATCACGGAGCCATTCCAGGAAAAACCCGAACATAAGCGCAGTCTGCAAGGCCACAAAGAAAACGCCGTGTCCATAGCGGAAAATATCGTATAGGATCACCAATTCCCCCATATCAGGAGCTTGTTACGCTTCGCGCATAAAACATCATTACCCGCAAACTCCGTCATGCGTTCCGACTGCAGCTGCGGCCCGAACCTCCGTTCGAACAATGGTGAAGCTAAAGATACCACGCCGAACCGCAGGTTCGCGCTCTGCTCCGCGGAGGTTCATTTCTTATTTTAATTCCACCGTCCAGATATAGGAATAATTTTTTTTGAACGGAGGAATATTTTCTTCGTACAGGGCTGAAAGAAACGTGTCCTTATGTCGGGCCGCAAGCACAAGATGGCACAAGGCAATCCCAGCATCAGCTATAGTCAGGGGATCCAACATTTTTTTCAAGAAGAAATTGTTATCGGCCATATAAAGGCGGATTTTATTGTTAGATGACGAATCATTTGACACACCAGATAAAAACCAGCCTTGTCGGTTTATCCCCGAAGGAGCAAGACGCACTGCTTCCACAATTTCTTTATCATCCGTTATGCTGGTAATTTCAGTAAAGGCTTTTCGCTTAAATTGGCCGATTTCACGGTGGAGGTTTTCGACAGAATAACCGAATACTATGAGCATGAAAAATGGTAGCCCTTTATATTGAGTAAAATTCGCCTTTGGTTTTACCTTACCCAACCAACATGAACCAAGACCAAGGCAAGAAAGCTTAAGGCTCATCTCTTGTAGTAAAAAAGCAACATTGAGTTTAGCGTCGTCATTATCCTCTGCATAGGCGCATATACAGTACGGTGCTTTTCCGAAAGATACCCCTGCCTTATCCGTGGAAAGAAACTGAAAGGCAGCAGGTTTATCATTAAGTGGAAAAAGGTCGTTTATCGCATTATTGATTTTTTCTTCTAAGTCCTTGTTAATGATTTTGTTTTCATACCGTCGGACAGATTTCCGCCTGAAAATTTCACTGTATAATTCATTTATTGCCACGCCGTCCATAATTCCTCCATCATATACATATAGTTTAGTATTGAGAACTATTTGTATAATATTATCCTTTATATTTTATTTTGTCAATATATTTTTCAACCAATTTTAGCCTCAATGTCGTATAACGACCTGGCTGTTTACAACATTTTGGCCGCCCTGCAAATGCGTAGCATTTGCAGGGCGGCCAAAATGTGCCGGAGCAATGGCGTGGGAATGTTCGCCAACAAAGTTGGCGCGCGTAGCGTAATGGCCTAGCCGTTGCGGAGGCCGAGCCGCCGTAAGGCGGCGAAGCGTAAACAGTCCTGTTATGTGCCATTTACCCTGTTTTAATTTTTTGAATCGTTTTTATTTTGCTCATCCAATTCATCAAAAAAACCCTGTTTATTGGCTTTTCGATTTACTAATTCTAAATATATTTCATCGTTTTTTAATGTTTCATATGTATAGAATTTATTTTCATCATCATTTTCATTTGATAGTTCCATCTTATTATAATATCTGCTTATATTCTTTGAAAACGGATTGGCGTTATACAAATGAATTGCAAAATAAAAATTATTGCCATGAATCATGTATACATACATATTTGGTCTTCCATCTGTTCCAACTTTTTGCGGATCATATTTTTCATAAATGTCCCTTTCCAGTCCTTTTGATAATTCATCAAAAAAATATTTGTCATTTACGGTATAATGCCTGTAAGGATTTGTATCTTCAAAATCTTTTTCCTGAAAATTTGTTAAGATAAATACATAAATGGGATCTTCTTTTTCATATTGGAAAGGGTATTTTCCATTCTTTTCATAATATTCTGTTAATAGTTGAGCGTAATAATCAAAATGTTGTATACGCACAATATCTGCATCTGCTTGATATACATCTTCCATATCCCTGTAACTTTGACATGAACAGAACTGAGAAAAACCTATAAAAAACAAAAACACATTAATTAATTTCCTGTATCCAATTTTCATTTTGTCCTCCATGTCTATAATTACAATATACTATATTTATTATTTTGTCAATAAATTTTGAACAAACCCTAGGACAAATGTCACATAACTCATAGATAAAACGGTTTTGCCGGACTTACCCTGTGGGTTGGGGAATTTACTTGGCCCCACGCCCTGCCGCATTTCCAGTCAAATACGCTCACCGGTTCGCGTGCAGGCTTGGACCGGGGAAACATCGTATTCTCAATTTTATCTATATATGATATAGTAAATTGTCTTCAAAACTGAAGTTTTGAAAGAGCTTCTATAATTATATGGAATCGCTCGTAGGGGGATTCCTTATTCCGCCGGGCTGGGGACACGGCCGTAAAAGCGTTCCCGCAGGCCGTACACACCGGGAGGTGTGAAAGGAGCCTTATATGAAAGGCACAAGACCGTACATGGATCTGGGCAGTATCTTCGATGAAATTTTTGAAGCGGCCCAGGATTTTAAGGACGAATTCCACCGGAATTTCCACCGTTACAATCCCGGGGGAAGTGACGGCTCCAGGAACGATGGTTCCGGGGGAAACGACAACGCAAGGGGCAATGACGGGTTTGGTCAGGGTCCCTTCGGATTTGGGAAACGCTGTTTCGATGAAAACACCGACTTTTATCCGAACTATTCTTATCCGCCGATGAATGTCTTTATGACCGGAGACCGTACCATGGTTTTTGAATTTGCCCTGGCGGGCTTCGATGAAAAGGACATAAGCCTTTCCTTTCAGGGCGACTACATGGTCTTTTCGGCGAAGATTTCCGAAAACTTCGACTCTGAAAAATCCGGCGCGGAGCAGGGAGAGGACGACGCGGCGAAAATTCACGATGAAAATATCCGCTATTTCAAGCGGCGTCTCAAGATGAAGGACATTGAAAAACAGAAATACTTTGTCCCGCTGGACAAATACGCCCAGGAAGAGGTAAGGGCGGTCTATAGAAACGGTATCCTCAGAGTATCCGTTCCCCCCAAGGATGAACCGGATCAAAACGAAGGGATAAAGATAGAGATCATTAAAGAGGGAAATTAGTATCCCGCTAAGCCGCGATATATTGCCGAAACTACCGGGACGCCCTCTGACGAGACGCCCCGGCGGCCGCGATCAGATAAGAAACTGTATATTGATCCCCGAATAATCGTTATCAATTTTTAGTTCATCGAGAATCTGGGAAATCTGGCCCCGGTGGTGGGTCCCGTGAGCTACGAGCTGCTGAAGCATAAAGTAAAGCGGCACCGAGGCGGGATTGCCGCCATACCAGTTAAGCTCTACCGGGGCCTTGAAGTCGTCATCCCCCAGAGCGGAGATAAAATTTACGAGGGCGCTGTCGGCAGCGGAAAATAGTCCGGTCAGGGATTTCCATTGGGATTCGTCCAGGGTGTCCTTGGGGATATCAACCCCTTCCAGCGGAGAGAGAGCCTTCTCCACGGCGGCGTTGCCCGGAACGGCGGCCTTGAACATCCCCAGGAAAAAGACCGTCCCGCCCAGCAGATGCCGGACAAGGCCGGAGAGGCTGCCGTAAAAGCTGCCCCGCTCCTTTTCACGTTCATCATTGGAGAGCGTATCCAGGATGGACAATATGGCCCGGTCGGCCTCCTCATTGTACTTTGCGAAAGTTGAAAATAAACCTTTCATATAGCCTCCTTGTTTGCAGATTTACAAAAAGAACCGCGCAAGGAAAATAACAAAGAGCACCCAGGTTACCGCGCTGATTTCCCTGAGCTTACCGGCGGCGAGTTTGAGCAGCACATAGGAGATCACCCCGTATACAATACCTTCAGCAATACTGTAGGCAAAGGGCATCATCACAATGGCGAGGAAGGCGGGAATGCCCTCGGTGGGATCGGAAAAATCAATGGCTGTTACCGGCCGCATCATGAGGAAGCCCACCATGATCAGCGCCGGCGCCGTGGCCGCGCTGGGGATGAGCAGGAACAGGGGGGAGAGGAACAGTGCCAGCAGGAATAATATGGCGGTGATCACACTGGTAAGGCCCGTACGGCCTCCGGCGGCGACTCCGGCGGTACTTTCCACATAGCTCGTAACGGTTGAGGTTCCCAATGCGGCGCCGGCAACAGTACCTACCGCGTCGGCGATGAGAGCCTGCTTGACACGGGGGATATCCCCGTTTTTATCAATAAGCCCCGCCTGGGTTGTTACCCCTACCAGGGTTCCCACCGTGTCAAAAATATCCACAAAGAGAAAGGTAAAAAATACCGTGAAAAACTTAAAACTCAAAATCGTCGCCGGCGAAAAGTCGAACTGGAACAAGAGCGGCGCGGCGGGGAGGCCAACCGGCGACCACCCTGCGGGGATGGTGGTGACACCCAGGGGAATACCGAGAATGGTGGTGACCAGAATGCCGAGCAGAATAGCGCCGGGAATTTTCAGGGTATAGAGAATAATGATAATGATGAGTCCGAGAAAAGCCAGCAGCGGGCTGCCCGCGGTCAGAGTCCCCAGGCCGAGTATTGTACCGGAGGTATTTACTACTATTCCTGAATTAGCAAAACCGATGAGGGAAATAAAGATACCGATACCAACGGCTACGGCTTTTTTGAGGTTTGCCGGAATTGCTTTGATGATCGCCTCACGGACATTGAAAAACGACAGAATGAGAAAGAGGATACCTTCGAGGAAAACCGCGGTAAGGGCCACCTGCCAGGAATAACCCATGCCAAAAACCACCGCATAGGTAAAGAAGGCGTTAAGCCCCATACCGGGCGCCAACGCCACCGGCAGATTAGCCGCAAAAGCCATAACCAGAGTGGCAATGGCCGAGGCAATCGCCGTCGCGGTAAAGACCGCCTCCGCCGTCATGCCGTTGCCAATTTCACCCAGCATACCCGGATTAACTACCAGGATATACGCCATAGTCAGAAAGGTAGTGAGACCGGCGACAATTTCCTGTTGAACCGTAGTTCCGTGTTCCTTGAGCCCGAACGTTTTCTCCATAATTTGCTCCTTATAAAAAGTTTGCTTGTTAAAAAAACCAACGGCGGCGGTCAATTACTGACCGTCGCCGAAAAATCACTTCACATACAAGGGACGTTCCACATATTTAGTGTGGAGCAGCTCGTGGGCCTTATGACCGTTGGGCTCGCCCAGGAATTCCTTATACACCTGGTTGATAAAGGGATTTTGATGAGAGCAGCGATACCGGGATTTCTCATCATCGGTGTAGATGCCGGAAGTACGCTGCGCGCGAACAAGATCGGTACAGCCGTAGGGCTGCCCGCCGCCGCCGATACAGCCGCCCCGGCAGGCCATGACTTCCACGAAATGATAGGGCGTTTCCCGACCCGCGTCACGCGCGGCGCGGATCTTATCCAGAACCACGGCGATATTCCCCATCTGGTGGGCAATGGCTATGCGGATTTTGGTTCCATTGCCAAAATCTACCTCCGCTTCCTTTACCCCTTCAAGACCCCGGGCGGCTTTGAAGTTCACATCGGAAAGTTCCTTCCCGGTTACGAGGTAATAGGCGCTGCGGACCGCCGCTTCCATAACACCGCCCGTCACGCCAAAGATAGTACCCGCGCCGGTATAGGGACCCAGGGGGCTGTCCGCTTCCTCGTCGGGCAGCTTGAGAATATCAATGCCCGCCTGCTTGATCATCCGGGCCAGTTCCCTGGTGGTAATCACTATATCCACATCATAGCCGTGGCCGGCGCTTTTCATGTCGTCGTTGCGGCGGGTTTCCCACTTTTTCGCGGTACAGGGCATGACCGCTACTGAATAGACTCTATCCGCGTCAACCCCGGCCTTGCCTGCCCAATACGCCTTGATCATAGCGCCCATCATCTGCTGGGGTGATTTCGCCGTTGAGAAATTGGGGATCATGTCGGAGTAATATTTCTCCATATAGTCAACCCAGGCCGGGCAGCAGGAGGTGATAAGCGGAATGTCGCCGGTTTTTTCGGTAAGGCGCTTCACCAGTTCAGTCCCTTCTTCCATTATGGTAAGGTCTGCGGAGAAGTTGGTGTCGAACACGGTTTTAAAACCAATGCGGCGGAGGGCGGCGTAGATCTTTGTGGTAAACACCGTTCCAGGCTCAAGGCCGAATTCCTCAGCCAGGGCGACCCGGACCGCCGGGGCGATCTGCACCACGGTGTGCTGTTCCGGGTTTTGCAGAGCCGCCCAGACCTTAGCGGTATCATCCCGCTCGTAGATGGCCCCTACCGGGCAATGGGCGGCGCACTGGCCGCACTTGATACAGGGACTTTCACCCAATGGGGCGTCCGCGGCGCTGGCGATTTTACCTTTGATACCCCTGCCGAGAAATTCCAGGGCCCACACGTTCTGTACTTCCTGGCAGACCTTGACACAGCGCCCGCAGCGGATACATTTCTCCGGATTGAGCACAATCGCCGGATTGGAATCGTCCACGGGAAGCCCGTTCATTACTTTTTTGTAGGGCGCTTCCCGGATGCCGAATTCCTCAGCCAGGGTCTGAAGCTCGCAGCTCCCATTTCTGGGACACTGAAGACAGTCATTGGGATGGTTGGAAAGGATCAGCTCCAGCACGGTACGCCTGGTGGCGATGATCTCCGCGTCATGGGTAATGATCTCCTTGCCTTCCATGCTTCCGTCCACCGGGGTAGTACAGGCCCGGACTATCCTGGGACTGCCCGCCATCCGGACGATACAGATCCCGCAGGAAGCCCAGGCCGGAAGATCCGGATTGTAACAGAGGGTGGGGATTTTTATATTCGCTTTCTTGGCCGCTTCGAGGATCGTGACGCCCTCTTCGACCTGAACCGGAATACCGTTTATTTTCAGATTTATCATCGTATACTCCTTAGCCCTTGGTGATCGCGCCGAATTTGCAGGTCTTGAAGCACTCGCCGCACTTGAGACATGCCGCCTGATCGATACTGTAGGGGGGCCGTTTCTTGTCAGGATACTTGGCGGCCTCTTCGGCGACGATACAATTGCCGGGACACTTCTTGACGCAGGCGCCGCAGCCGATACACTTGGCGGGATCAATAATGAAGCGCACCAGGCTCTTGCATTTGCCGGAGCGGCATTTCTTGTCCCGTATGTGTTCCATGTATTCTTCCCGGAAATTTCTGATGGTGGAAAGGGTCGGATTGGGAGCCGTCATGCCCAATTGACAGAGACTTGCCTTGGACATAGCCTTGCCAATGATCTCAAGTTTGTCTATGTCGCTTTCCTCGCCGTTACCCCTGGCGATCTTTTCCAGGATATTAAGGAGCTGGGTGGTGCCGATGCGGCAGGGCGAACATTTGCCGCAGCTTTCATCCACGCAGAAATCCATGTAAAACCGGGCCACGTCAACCACGCAGTCATCCTCGTCCATGACTATCATGCCGCCTGAGCCCATCATTGAACCGTTAGCCGTAAGGCTCTCGTAGTCAATGGGGGTATCAAGCACCTTTTCGGTAAGAATACCGCCGGAGGGTCCGCCTGTCTGGACTCCCTTGAATTTTTTCCCGTCCTTGATGCCGCCGCCGATCTCGAAGATGATCTCGCGCAGGGTGGTTCCCATGGGCACTTCCACCAGCCCCGAATTCTTTACCTTTCCGGTAAGGGCAAATACCTTGGTACCCTTGGATTTTTCAGTGCCCAGTTTGGCGAGCCAGGCTCCACCTTTGGAGGTGATCACCGGGATATTGGCCAGGGTTTCAACGTTGTTGATAATAGTAGGCCGCTGCCACAGTCCCTTATTCGCCGGGAACGGCGGCTTGGGAACGGGCATACCCCGGTTGCCCTCTACGGATTTAATCAGAGCCGTCTCTTCACCGCAGACAAAGGCCCCCGCGCCAAGGCGGATTTCAATATCAAAGTTAAAGCCGGAGCCCAGGATGTTTTCACCCAGCAGGCCGTATTCCTGGGCCTGCTTTAAGGCGATCCGCAGCCGATCAATAGCCAGGGGATATTCCGCCCGGATATACACAAAACCTTCATGAGCGCCGATAGCCTTACCGGCGGTGATCATCCCCTCGATAACCGAATGAGGATCGCCCTCAATCGTGGAACGGTCCATGTACGCGCCGGGATCGCCTTCATCGGCGTTACAGATAACGTACTTGACATCCCCGGGAGCCTTGCGGGCAAGATCCCATTTGAGCCAGGTGGGAAAGCCCGCCCCGCCCCGGCCCCGCAGACCGGAGGACTTCATCTCTTCAATGATCCGTTCGGGAGTCCATTCAAAGAGCACCTTCTCAAGGCCGCTGTAGCCTTCACGGGCAATGTATTCGTCTATGTTTTCAGGATCAATGACGCCGCAGTTACGAAGCACTACCCGGAACTGTTTCTGGTAGAACTGAATGTCCTCGACGGACGTTTTCTTTTTCGTTTTCTGGTCATCTTTATAGAGAAGCCGGGGGACTTCGCGGCCTTTGACTATCTGCTCGGCAATAATTTCCCTGGCGTCTTCGGGTTTGACATCCACATAGAAGGATTCTTCCGGAAGCACCTTGATAATAGGACCCCGCTCACAGAAACCGAAACAGCCGGTCTGCACGATTTGGACCTCACCGGTAACCTTTTGGAGATTAGCTTCTTTGATAAGCTCTTCGTAGATCTCCTTTCCCTTGTTCGATTCGCAGGCCGTACCGCCGCAGCAGAGGATAAAGTGGTTATATGCCATATCACTCTCCTATTTAAGAATATCAGCGGCGGGCCGGTTCAGGATATGGTTATCCAAAAGCTCATGGCCGATAATGTGCTTCTGCACAATCTCCCTGGCGACACCGGCGTCTACGCTGCCGTAGATAACATTGGGCATACCGGGGGAGATGACTTCCACGGTCGGCTCCGAATGGCACAGGCCCATGCAGCCGGTCTGACGGACCAGCACCTGATCCACCAATTTGTTCTCATCCAGGGCATTGATAAACGCGTCCAGCGTCCCCTTGGCGCCGGCGGCGATGCCGCAGGTACCCATACCGACGATAACCTGGATCTCCTTGCCTTCGGCTTCACGCCGCTGAATGTCTGTCTTTTTTGACTCTCTGAGCTTGCGAAGCTCTTCCAATGTCATTGCCATATCTCTCTCCTCTCCTCTAAGATCTTCTCACTAATAAGAATTGTCAGCCGTGCATACCGTAAATGAACACCAGCCGGGTGCAAAACGCCCTGTATCCACGTCATTCACGGATTGTTCATTCCTCCTCTTCCAAAGACCGCAGATACTTATCCATCAACACCAGCGCTCCCGTATCTTCAATACCCCCCAGGACCTCGGACAGTTCCGATTTTCGAACCTCATACTCAAGCGCCGTCCCGCTCTCCCGCTCCCGTAAACGCCGGATCTGTATATCCGCCGGCCCCGTGAACATCAGGACGGTTCTGAACATCCCCGGAAGGTCTCCCACCGGGGGAGTATCCACATTATTGGTATCAAACCAGGCGGCTACGGTAGTGCCTTTTCCCTTTTCGGACTTGACATCCCAGCCGCCGCCTGACTGCTCCGCGGTTTGAATCAAAAAAGGAATACCCAGCCCCACTTTACGGTTCGGGTGCTTAAGCCCGTCGGTAACAAACGGATCGACCGCGAGGTCAAGCTCCTCTTTCGTCATACCTTTACCGTTATCCCGTACCAGAAAACGGAACTCTCCGCCGCTCTCTCGTACCTCAAGCTCCACCAGGTCCGCCTCCGCCTCGGAAGCGTTCTGGGTAATATCGGTTACCAGATCGGCAAGGGTAAAGTGCATTTAAACGTTCTGATACTTGGCGATAATGCCGGGGATCATATCTTTGGTAAGTTTGCCGTAGGTATCGGTTCCCACGGTCAAAACCGGCGCCAGGCCGCAGCAGCCCACGCAACGGACCGGGTCCACCGAGAACAGGCCGTCCTCGGTAACGCCGTCCGGCTCAAGCCCCAACAGGCTGCGGGTCTCTTCGATCAGATCCTGGCCGCCCTTGAGATAGCAAGCCGTACCCAGGCACACCGAAACCTTATGCTTGCCCGGCTTAGTGGTCTTAAAGAAATGGTAAAAGGTGATAACCCCATAGATCCGGGCCAGTGAAATCCCCGTAATCCGGGCCAGTTTTTCCGCCGCGGGCCGGGAAATGAACCCAAAGATTTCCTGAGTCTTGTGGAGAATCATGATGAGACTCCCCGGTTTTACCTTCCATTCATCTATAAACGCAGTCAATTCCTGAGGAAAGCTTATATCCCCATCCGTGTTAATTCCTGCCATGCAACCCCCCATCTTTCGTTGATGTTATTCGTATATGTTTTGTATATATACCCATTCTACCGCTAATACCGTAAACAGGCAAGGGCGAATTGTAAGGAATTGTACTATAAAATGAGCCTCCACGCCGCAAGCGTTAAACTTGACCCACAGGATTTTTTAACCGCGAGGTCGAAGAAGTCAAAGAAGTTCCGGTACAAAGCCTCGTTTTCTCTTCCTTCTTTATACTTTTTTGACTTTTTTAACTTCGTGGTAAGTCTTCCTTTACGGCACAGTGTAATCATGCCCCGAGTTGTAGGTCAAGTTTAGTCTTACTCCGTATCACCGCCCATGCCGCCTGTCCCCGCTATTCTAGTCTAGGACAGTCGACAGTTCCAGTCTAGGACAGCCGACAGTTCCAGTCTAGGACAGCCGACAGTTCTAGTCTAGGACAGCCTGCTGTTCCAGTCTAGGACAGCCTGCTGTTCCAGTCTAGGACAGCCCGCTGTTCCAGTCTAGGACAGCTGACAGTTCCAGTCTAGGACAGCCTGCTGTTTCAGTCTAGGACAGGGAGCGGCTGCGGGAAGGCTGGGCGCCGCAGCGCGGACCGGGGAACAATATCGGGGGAAAACGGGCGCGCCCCGGCAGCGGCGGACGCTCCGTGCGGGCGGCGGCGGCCTCGAATGAACTATTTATGGGGAAATTACGCTTTATACGCTTAAAAAACTTGAAATTTTCGGAAAAGCACGCTATGATGTGATCATTACGACTTTGGAAGGAGTGCAATTATGACCGATCGTGGTGTATATTTCAAAATAGCTGGGGGGGGGGGGGGGGGGGGGGGGGGGGGGGGGGGGGGCGGGGGGGGGGGCGGGGGGGGCGGCGGGGGGGCGGGGCGGGGGG
>JAISBR010000198.1 GCA_031266095.1 Treponema sp.
TGTCCTGCATTGACTCTCGCTCTGGAATTCTTTTTCAAATTCAATCAAGTCCATAGGATAATCTATCACACATACATACTATCAAAAAGCAGCTTCCTGCGTCAAGTAAATACCCATAATTAACTATATGGTACGGATAAACGCCGCCCGGTGCGGCCACACACAGGCTTTTTCTCCCCGCTTCCTCCCCGGCCTGAGCCGTCCCCCCCCCGAAATGCTCACCCCCCCCCCCCCCCCCCCCCCCCATACACGTATTTAATAACTAATACCGTTTTCCGCTTACTGTGTACTTCCTCATCCATACCCGAAGGGCACGGCGTACCCTTTGGGCACGACTTACGTGCCCGAAGGGCACGACTATTCCGCGGGTACAGCGCGCCGCGCCGCGGCGTTAATTTTTTTCTCTTTAAAGGAGGCCCCTTATGGCCGGAGTATATTCTGAAAATGGTCCGGGACATGAAGTCGGAGTTCACGTTGACCGCCCAGGCCTAGGGGTGGGTGCACCCCAGGCTTAGGGGTGGATACGTCCCTCGCTTAGGGGCGGGTACGCCCCAGGCTTAGGAGTGGGTACGCTCCAGGCGTAGGGGCGGGTGCGCCCCAAGCTTAGGGGTGGGTACGCCCCAGGCGTAGGGGTGGGTGCACCCCAGGCGTAGGGGTGGGTGCACCCCTCGCTTAGAAAACCGTTCCGCCGTTGGCGGAACACAATGCAAAGAGAGCCCGCCGGAAAGGGAGGCCGGCGGGCGTAAAAGGAGTAAAGAACATGATACGGAAAACAGGAGTTACACGGACGGTTCCGGCGGCGCTTTCCGCGCCGGCGGCTTTAGCGACGATGGTTGTGCTGGCAGCGGCAGCTATGCTGACGACGGTCCTATTCGCCGGATGCCCATCGCCGTACAGCAGCCCCAACTGGCCCTACGGCAGCGGCGGCGGCGGCGAAGGCGGTAACAGCGCCGGCGCGAGTACCCTCTCGGTGGATGTGACGCCGCCGGGGGTCGTTACGAATCTGGCCGCCCATACCGGCGCGGGCGGGTCGGTATTCTTCAGCTGGCTGGACCCCGAGGACAGTGATTTCGACCATGTGGAAATATGGGTCAGTGAGAGCGAGACGGACACGAGCGGCGCGAGCCTTGCGTCGGTGTCCAAGGGGAAAATGAACTACGCGGACTCCGGTACGCCGAACGCGGTGCTCTACTATCACTTTATAAGCGTCGATAAAAGCGGCAACCGGAGCGCCGCGGTCAATTATATGGTCATACTCTCGCCGGCCTCGGTGAAGGTGACCGGCCTCATGGGAACGGTGGGCAAGGACTTCAGCCCGGGTTCGGGTTCGGTGACCCTCACCTGGACGGACCCCGTGAGCCCCACCTTTACCCGGGTGGAGATTACCCATAACCAGGGCGGGGCGCAGGCTAAGCAGGTAAAGAAAGGCGCGCAGTCCTACACCTGGACCGGCCTCTCGGTCGGCCCGCAGTATACCTTTAGCGTCAAGGCCGTCGACAGCGTGGCCGCGACCGAAAACGTACCCATCACTATGAAACTCACCCCCGACGAGACCGCTCCGGGGCCGGTCGCGGGCCTTATCGCGTACAGCGGCTTCGGTTCGGTGAAGCTCGAGTGGACCGCCCCCGGCGACGCGGACACGCAGTATGTGGAGATCAGCTGCGATCCCGTGAGCGGGCCGGTACAGACCGTAAACGCGGCGCCCGGAGCCGGCGGCACTTACACCTGGAACGGGCTGGCAGGCGGGGTGACCTATACCTTTACGGTCAAAGCTGTGGACGACAGCGGGAACCGGAGCGCGGGGGTCAGCGTCTCCGGCACGATCATGGACGTGACGCCCCCCGGGCCGGTTACGGGCCTCGTGGGCCTTTACGGCGATGAATACGCGGCCTTCATCTGGGCGGATCCCGGCGACGCTGATCTGGATTATATCGAAATCGATTACGGCATGGCGCCGCAGCAGGCAGGCAAGGGAAACGGCACCTACACCTGGAACTACCTGGACAACGGCACGGCGTATACCTTTACCGTCAAAGCGGTCGACGCCGCCGGCAACCGGAGCGCGCCGGTGACCGTCGGTCCGGTTACCCCCCATCCTATTGCCTATAGCGCCGAGGACTTCGGCGGCCCGGCTGTGGGTGTGTTCACCGTATACGACAAGCCCACCTGGGAGGCCGCCCTTGCCGCGATTAAGCGCAACGGTAACGACAAGAACTACGGCGTCGACGTGACCGCCGTTGTTACCGGGCTCGGCGCGGGGAACTTCGGCAGCCTTACGGGCGTCACGGTTTCCCTCCGGGGCGCGGGTAATTCCCTTGCCCTCGGCAGCGCGGGCACCCTTATCGCCGTGGGCGCGAACCAGACTCTTGTCCTGCGGGAGCTTACCCTGAAGGGCATGGACAACCGTTACAGCGCCTCTTCCAGTTACTCCTTTGTCGCGGTAAATACCGGCGGGCATCTCATCCTTGAAACCGGCGCGGTTATTACGGGCTGCTACGAAACCTTCGGGCTTACTATCGCGGGCGGCGATGTTACGATGAACGGCGGCGAGATTATCAGCAACAAAGGTACATTTGGCGGCCCCGGCAGCGGCGGGGTGACGATGAGCAACGGCAGTCTTACCTTGAACAGCGGCAAGATAAACAGCAACACATTCGATGACGGCCGGGGCGGCGGGGTGACGATGAGCGGCGGCACGTTCACGATGAACGGCGGGGAGATCCGCGGCAATTACGGCCGCGACGGCGGCGGCGGGGTGTATATCTCGGGCGGCGCTTTCACTATGTGGGGCGGCCTCATCACCGGCAATAGCATCCAATTCAACTCCGGCACTAACTTTCAAAAGGGCGGCGGTACGGCGCAATGGAACCAGAACAAAGACGGCGTCCTGGTTGATCTGGCTACGACGAACGGCGCTATCAACTTGCAGTAACCGGCCACCTCGGGTGGCCGGCCTGGGTACAGCGCCATCCATGGCGCGGCCCTGCGGGAGTAGTCCTGCGGGGCTTTTTGGTGGTGAGGGCGGGGAACACGGGCTTTAGACCGCTTTTCCGGAAGCCTGTTCCATCGCAAACAAAGTTTGCGCACTAAGCGGGTTTTGGGACAGGCTCAACCGGCTTACGCCGCGGTCAAGCCCAGGTCATAGCCTGCCTGTTCAGGCGTTTCATGGTGAAAATGACGGCGACGGTCAGGGGGATGAGCGCGCCCAGCCAGGCCAGGGGGCTGGCAAAGCAGATGCCGTTAAAGCCGAAGATGTTCCCCAGGATAACCGCCGCGAAGGTCCGCATAACGAGTTCCATGATACCCGCCACGGTGGGGGTAAGGCTGTCGCCCAAGCCCTGCAAAGCCTGCCTGAAAATAAAGAGCAGCGAGAGGAACAGATAGCAGGCGCCGTTGATAATGAGATACGCGTGGGACATGGAAAGGGCCTCGCCAGAGTCCTTCCCCAGAAACAGCGTGGCAAAGAAGCGCCCAAAGAACAGAAACACGAGGCCCATAAACACGCTGTAGGCAGCGGACATACCCGCACACTGTATGATACCTTGACGGATGCGGTCGATTTTGCGCGCGCCGTAGTTTTGGGCGGAGTAGGTGGTCATGGCCATGCCAAAGGAGTTCAGCACCATAACGGCGGTCTGGTCGATTTTCATCGCGGCGGTAAACGCCGCCACCGCCGTGGTCCCCAGCATGTTCAGCGCGTAGGAAACCGCCACGGTACCGATGGCGATGATGCTCATCTGAAACCCCACGGGCAGGGCCAGCCGCAGGTGTTCCCCGAGCTCTTTCGGGCTGAGGCGCAGGTCGGCCGCGGAAAGCCGCAGGGCCGGCAGCTTCCTCGCAATCACCGGGATACACAAGAGGCCCGATATAAGCTGGGCGATAACCGTTGCCCAGGCCGCGCCTTCCACGCCGGTATGGAGGACCAGTATAAATACCAGGTCCAGGACGATATTGATGATACACGCCGCCACCAGAAACAAGAGGGGGGTATGGCTGTCGCCTATCGCCCGCATGGTATTGGAAAGGAGATTGAAGAGCAGCGCCGCCGGTATTCCCCAGTAGATAATGATGATATACAGGCGGGCGTCGTCTATAATGTCCGCCGGGGTCCGCAGCAGCGCCAGGAGCGGCCCGGCGCTGATGATACTCACCGCCATCAGCACTACCGTTACGCCGGTACTGATGACAATAGTCGCCGCAAAACTCCGGCGTATCCCCGCTGTATCCCCGGCCCCGAAGCGCTGGGAGGTCAGAATGGCGGCCCCCTGGGTAAAACCCATCATAAAGCCCAGGATGAGGAAGCTGAGGCTGCCGGTACTGCCCACGGCCGCCAGAGCTTTTACCCCAATGGTACGCCCCACGATAAACGTGTCGGCCATATTATAAAATTGCTGGAACAGATTCCCGGCAAACAGGGGTATCGCGAAGGAGAGTATCAGCAGGGCGGGATTACCGACGGTCAGGTTTTTGGTCATGTCTGTTTTTGTTTTTGTTGAACCTTTTTTACCATAACAGGGATTGTGACCAAAAGCAAGGGTACCGCGCCATACTCGGACCAGTCCCTGGCCGCATGTCTACCAGCGGCCAAGGGAGCTAATCCACATACACTTTTTTAAATTATTTTTACATAGTTCACTATTTACCATACCTATTCTTCTCCGTTATTTCATTAAGTTTCTTTTGATTTTTAGAGGAAATTATGAAAAAGATTCACGGACTCAGTCCCCCCTGGAGATTCTATAGAGCCGCTATATGAAGAATATATGCCGTGTCCGGTTTCTTTTTCCATTCCTTTTCAAAACCAGGGAAAGATCATATTATTAAGTCATGGATGATCGCAAAAGACAGATTGAAGAGCTGGAGAGACACAAGAGGGAGAGCGTGACCGCCCTTGATTCCCTGCTGGAACGTTTTGGTGAAAGCCTGCTGAGTCGTGCCGGGCAGCAGATCCCGGCTGAAGGGGCGGACGCTTGTGCGGCCCCCGCCTCTTCTTTTACAGAAGAGTCCTCTTCCTTTACGGAAGAGGCGGAATACCACCGGCTGCGAAAGGAAATCGCCGATTCAGAGGCGGCGATAGCAGGGGTGGAGATACAGATCCGGCAGTTAAAGGACTTGGATGAAAAAATAGCGCAAAAAGAGCGGGAGAGTGATGAGCAGGCAAAGGACTTGGCCGGCGTGTACGGCAGGCTGGGTAAAGCGCTGTTCAGTGACGGGTCGGGCGCTTATGGGGAATATACGGAGCCTTTTCGCGATCAGGTGGAATCCTTGTGTACCAAAGTCCGCTCTTTGGAAGAGCGGGTGGCGGGACTGGAACAAAAGGAAGGGAACAATGTGTTTGCCTGGATCGGCAAAAACGCCCAGAGCCTGGTACTGCGTTCTTTCCTGACTAAGGCCCAGGACAATCTGGAACAGCTCTACCGCGCGGCCGGAGAACGCTATGGCCGTCAGGATACTTTCCCGGCGGACAGCGGCGTTTTGCCGGAAATTGCCGGGCTGACCGCCGAAACAGCACAGGTGAAAGAGCAGGCCCGGTCTCTGTCAAAAAAACTGTCGGAATACCGGGAGGAGCGGCGCGGAATCTCCGAAGGTTTTGACGCTGAGGGCAGTCCCGCCAAGCGGATCCATACGCTGAAAAATCACATCGCCGGTATGCGGGAGGAACTGCGGCTGCTATACCGCCGGTTTGGCGCCGACGCCGCTTCGCTCGGCGGACGGGAGGGCGGCGCGGCGAGCCTGTTTGATACCCTGTTCACCGCCGATGATCAGGCGTTCCTGGACGAGGCCGCCCGCATCAGCCAGGCGATTCACGACGCCGAGTCGGCGACAGCAAAACTGCGCGCTTCCCTTGCCATTGATGAGGAACAGGCAAAGATTGATAATTGCCGTAAATTTATTGCGGACAAGCGGTCTCGAATCGCCGAAGCTGAAAAAGATATAGCGGGATTTGAGGATAGTATACAAGAATCCGAAAAGTGTATTGAAGCATTACAGAAACTGGTATAGGAGGGGAGTGTCATTCCAACAGCTGACATTTGGAACGACGCGGAGATTATTATGGCAGAAAAAACACGGGGAAAAGAATCAGGTAAGGCCAAAAGCGCCGCCAAGACAGCTCCGGTAAAAGCGGGGAAAGGAGTGCTGTCCAGGATTCAGGCGCCCCCGCCCGGTAAAACCGCGCAGGCGCAAACCAGGGCCGGGGCTTCGGCTGCGGGAAAAACTATTGACAGTAAGACCCAAGCCAAGGGAAACGGGGCGGTATACGACGAATCGAAGATCAAGACCCTTTCCTCGCTGGAACATATCCGCTTACGGACCGGTATGTATATTGGCCGGCTGGGCGACGGGTCCAACCCCGACGATGGAATCTATGTGCTTCTCAAGGAAGTAATCGATAACGGCATCGACGAATTCATCATGGGGAACGGCAAGCTCATTGATGTGGTGGTAAAGGACGGAACCGTCAAGGTCCGGGACTATGGCCGGGGCATTCCTTTGGGGAAACTCGTTGAGTGTGTTTCGGTGATCAACACCGGCGCCAAGTATAACGACGACGTGTTTCAGTTTTCCGTGGGCCTCAACGGCGTGGGGACCAAGGCGGTGAACGCTCTGTCGGTCTATTTCCGGGTGGTCGCTGTCCGGGGCGGTGAATACGCCGAGGCTGTTTTTGAGCGGGGCACGCTCAAGAGTGAGCGTAAGGGTAAGCTGAAAGACAAGCAGAAAGACGGCACCTACGTTGAGTTCATTCCGGATCCGGAGATATTCACCGATTATCAGTTCAATCTTGAATTCATCGAAAAACGGATACAGAATTACGCCTATCTCAACACGGGCCTTACCCTTTCATTAAACGGCAGGCAGTATGTGTCAAAGCGGGGCCTCTACGATCTGTTATACGAGGAAACCGGTGAGGATTGTCTGTACCCTATGGGTTATTATAAAGGTGAACATATTGAATTCGCCTTTACCCACACCAATAACTACGGCGAGGAGTATTTTTCTTTTGTGAACGGTCAGTTCACCAGCGACGGCGGTACGCATCTTTCCGCTTTTAAGGAAGGCTTCCTCAAGGGCATTCAGACTTACTTCAAAAAAGACTATCGCAGCGAGGATATCCGTGAGGGTGCCACCGCAGTGGTGGCGATAAAGCTCAAAAACCCGGTCTTTGAAAGCCAGACCAAGAATAAACTGGGTAATTCCGACATCCGTACCTGGATTGTGCAGGAGGTACGGAATGCTGTTGAGGACTGGCTCCACAGAAATCCCGATGCGGGTAAAAAACTGGAGCAGAAGATACTTTCCAACGAGAGTCTGCGTACCGAGCTTAACGCGGTCAAAAAGGAAGCGCGGGAAGCCGCGAAGAAGATAACCCTCAAGATACCCAAACTTAAAGACTGTAAGTATCATCTTGAAGACGGTCTATACGGCGAAGGATCCACGATTTTTATCACCGAGGGTGATTCCGCCGCCGGTTCTCTTGTTTCCAGCCGGGACGTGATGACCCATGCTATCTTCGCGCTGCGGGGCAAGGTGGAGAATATGTATGGCAAGAAGCGGGCTTCCATCTACAAGAACGAGGAACTCTACAATATGATGATGGCCCTGGGGATAGAGAACGATGTTGCAGGCCTTCGTTATGCGAAAATTGTCATCGCCACAGACGCAGACTTTGACGGCTTCCATATCCGCAACCTGCTCCTCACCTTCTTCCTTTCTTTTTTTGAGGAACTGGTAACCGCGAACAGGGTCTTCATCCTGGAAACCCCCTTGTTCCGGGTACGCAGTAAAAAGGAAACCCTGTACTGTTACACCGAAAAGGAACGGGATGAGGCGGTGGCCAAAATCGGCAGTCAGAGCGAGGTGACCCGTTTCAAAGGCTTGGGTGAAATCAGCCCCAAGGAATTCGGTCAGTTTATCGGCGAGGATATGCGCCTTGTGCCGGTGTCGGTTAACACCCTTAAAGCCGTTCCCCTGGTGCTCACCTTCTACATGGGCAAGAACACGCCGGAGCGCCGGGATTATATTATGAAGAATCTGATCAAAGACGCCGGATAGGAAACTATTGATCGGGGTTTTTTCAAAACTGAAGTTTTGAAAGAGTAACCTTTGAAAATAGTCAAAAATTAAGGAGGTTTTATGACAAGCGATGTGTTTACCCTTTTAGCCAAATATAACGGGGGGGTCAATGAAAAAATGAGTGGTTATATACGGGACTTGAACGATGAGGACTGGAACCGGGAATTTAACGGTTTTTTTTCTTCCGTCCGTTCCCTCTGTTCTCATCTGTATATCAGCGACTTCAACTGGCTCAAACGGTTTGGGAGCTTGAGGCAATTTCAGGCCCTGAACGCTCCTTTGTTTGAGCAAAACTTCTCCTTTCATGACACCATCTTCCCCGGCAGGGATGAATATCTTATCAAACGGCCGGTCCTTGATCGTAAGCTCATCGAATTCACCGCTGAAATAAAGGATGAGGATCTTTCCCAAATTTTGAAATACACCGATTCCCACGGAACGGCTCATGGAAAAAGATTCGAACTGCCGCTGTTTCAAATGTTCAATCACCAGACCCATCACCGGGGAATGATCTCCCTCTATCTCGAATTTATGGGCCGGGAAAACGACTTTAGTGCGGTGATGCCGATTGTGGGTGATTAGCGTACTGTTTCAGGGAGCTGACAAATTGACATTTCACACCAAAAGCAATACGTTGTAAATAGTGGCATATATAAAAAATCTCTTTGACCGCAATTTCCTTGAATACGCCTCCTATGTGATCAAGGACCGGGCAATCCCCGATCTGGAAGACGGACTCAAGCCGGTACAGCGGCGCATCCTGCATACCCTCTTCGAGAAAGATGATGGTAAATTTCACAAGGTTGCCAACATCGTTGGAGAGTGCATGAAGTACCATCCCCACGGTGATGCTTCTATTTATTCCGCCCTGGTGGTGCTTGCCAACAAGGACCTCTTTATTGACCGGCAGGGAAATTTCGGTAATATCTATACCGGCGACGAAGCCTCTGCGCCCCGTTATATTGAGTGTAAAGCCACCGCCCTGTCCAAGGATATTTTCTACAACCCCAAGCTGACCGATATGGAAGAGTCTTACGACGGCCGTAACAAGGAGCCGCTTCTCTTTCCCGCAAAGATCCCGGCGGTCCTGGTGATGGGCGCTGAGGGAATCGCCGTCGGCATGTCTACCAAAATTCTGCCGCACAATGTTATTGAAGTACTGGAAGCGGAGATTGCCTGCCTTTCAGGCAGGAAATTTCAACTCTATCCGGACTTTCCCACCGGAGGCTTTGTGGATGTGTCGGATTACCGGGATGGAAACGGCAAGGTGCTGGTTCGGGCGAAACTGGATACATCCGATCCCAAGCGGCTCCTTATTACCGAGCTGCCCTTCGGCTCCACCACCGAAAGCCTTATCAACAGCGTTGAGACGGCTGCCAGGGCGGGCCGGCTCAAGATACAGGGGATCAGCGACTTTACCACCGACAAGGTTGAGATCGAGGTGAAGCTGGCCCGCGGCGTGTACGCGCAGGAAACCGTTGACGCCCTCTTTGCTTTTACCGAGTGCGAACAGTCCATTTCGGTGAATCTTTTGGTGATCAAAAACGGCCTTCCAGAGGTGATGACCGTTACCGATGTAGTGAAGCATCACGCCAAACAGCTTGTGAAGATCCTTACCAGGGAACTTGAGATTGAAAAAAAAGAACTTGGCGATAAGCTCCATCTGCGGACCCTGGAACGGATCTTTGTCGAGGAACGGATCTACAAGGGTATCGAAAAAATGAAGACCGCAAAAGGCGTGGAAGACGCGGTCATTTCCGGCTTTAAGCCCTTTACGAAAGAGATTGGTCCCCGCGGAGTGGATCACGATGATGTGGAACACCTTCTGCGAATCCCCATCCGGCGGATTTCATTATACGATATCAACAAGGCCCGGGAAGAGATGCTGCAGATCCAGACGCGGATAAAAGAGATCAATGCACACCTGAAAAATATCATCGCGTATTCAATCAGCTTCCTTGACGGGATCATAGCCAAAATAAAGGCTAATGAAGAACTAGGCAGGGGAGTGCGGAAAACCAAAGTCGGCGCTTTTGACAAAGTTGATGTCAAAGAAGTGGTCAAGCGGGATCTGGAACTCAAGTACGACAAAAAGACCGGCTATCTGGGGACCAATGTCTCGGGGCAGAAGGTGGCGGAAGTCTCACCCTTTGACCGGATTCTCACTGTCCGTAGAAACGGCATGTATTCGGTGACGGACCTTCCTGAAAAGGTCTTTGTTGGCCCCGATGCCTGGTGGGTTGGAGTGGCGGACAAAGAAGCGCTTTCGAAGACAATTTTTACCATTATCTACAAGGAAAAAGAAACCGGTTTCCCCTGTATCAAGAGATGTGTCATTGAGGGGTGGATAATGAACAAGGATTACTTCCTTGTTCCCGATGGGGCGGTGATCTTCCATGTTGATACCCGGCCCAAGTTCAGTTTCAGCGTCAACTATGTACCCAAGCCACGGCTTAAGATTCTCAGTAAGGATTTTAAGGCCCAGAGCTACAATGTGCGGGGACTGAAGGCCGGTGGAGTGCGGCTCGACAACAAGGAGGCCTCCTCGGTAAACACCGTGAGAAAGAAAAATGACGAATAACAATCAGTTAGCCGCAATTAATGCGGACGTGCCGGGTAACGACGGTATTGTTTTTGATCTGAACGCGGGTATATCCGAAGAGGAACAGCGGGAGATTCTGTCGAAGATAAACGGCATTGCCGAGAAAAACCGCCGTTCTCTTTCTGAAGCCGCCGAGCCGGAGAGCGCAGCCGGAACAGGAAGCAAGAGCCGCTTCAAGGCGAAGAAAAGCGGCGGCCTTTTTCCTATATTGGTAAACACAGGCGCGGTGATACTTTTAGCCGTGGGATTCCTGCTGCTCTATTCTTTTCAGGGAAAGACAGATATTCAGGTTCGAGAGGGAACTATGGTATATAACAGCGCCGAGCGGGCGCTGATCGAAGAAATTCGGAAGGAAACCGAGTCCCGCATTGTGGCAAAGGAACAGGAGATCGCCCTTATTGTTTCTAAATTGGAAGGCGTGGATGAGGAACTGCGGGAGCTTTATTCCAGCAATCAGGAATTGAGCGCGGAACAGCTCGCCGTTGAGGACCGGTTGAGATCCCTTCAGGAAGAATACCGTTCCAGTCTTATAGTCTTGCAGGACGAGCGTTCTAGTATTCTGGAAGATTCCCGGTCCAGGGAGGCAAGCCTCCGCGCCCAACTTGAGGCCCGGATTCGGGAACTTGCCGCCGCTTCGGAACGGAATGAGTCTGCGCTCAGTTCCGCCCGGAGAGAACTGGAATGGCTGTCCAGGGAACAGGAAAAAGCCGCCGCCATTGAGGCGCAATTGGGAGGTTCTTTTGCCGTTGTAAACGATCAGATACTCAAAAATCAGCTCGCCGAGGCATTGGAGACCTTAAGGGTTATGCGGGATTTTCTTAACACTCCCGCCTTTCAGGCTATCCGTTCAATACAGGCTCGAAAGGATCTCTATGCCCAGGCGATTGACTCTATGGAGGCGATGGTGGAAGAGATGAGGAGAAACCAGGTTTCGGGACAGCCGTCCGGCGTTGATACGGAACAGTCCCTCACGGAATTAATGTCGGAAAACGCCAGACTTGAGGAAAATATCGCCGGGCTTACCCGGACCATTGAGGCCGTCAACTCCCAGGGTTCCGGCCTGACCCTGCGTCTTACCGAGCTTGAGAGTCAAGCCGCTGACCTGCGCACCGCGAATTCCGAGCTACAGACACGCGCAGCCTCCCTTGAGACCGAAAGAACAAGCCTCACCCAAACAGTTGCCGCACGCGACAATACCATCACTGAGCTGCGTTCCCAAAATGCCGCACGCGACAATACCATCAGCGAACTCCGCTCCCAGAACGCGGCACGTGACAATACTATCAATGAACTGCGTTCCCAGAACACCGTCCAATCAGGGGAAATCACCAACCTTAATAACCAGCTTACCACGATCCGCCAGGCTTTGCAGGCATTGAGTCAGGACCAATAATATCTTGAGGCTCTTTCAAAACTAACCGAGTTTTGCAAGAGGCTCTCTTACTTGGTTTTCATCACTTCGACCCCATCCCAGTTTTCGGGCGGGGGATTTGAAGCATAGTCAACGCATCTGCGGTAGAAGTTTTCCGCGTTAAAGTCCCTGGAGAGGAGGCGGTATACTTCTTTAAATTTTTCCGCCGCTTCACGAAAGGAACGGCGGTAGTAGAGTTGCATTCCCTGGTTATGAACGGGCCAGGCCGCCGTTTCCGCCGGGGAGAGGACGCTTTTTACCGTGTAGATATTGACACCCTTGGTCTTACCCTTGACCGCTACCGTGTCAAGGAGCCTGAAATAGAGCCCGGGAGAGTTAGGTGAAACCAGCTGCTTTTGCAGTTCCTTATAAACGCTTTCGGATATGAGAATATTCGAATGGTAGGTTTTGGTGAGTCCTTCCATGCGGGAGGCGAGATTCACCGCGTCGCCGATTACCGTGTAGTCCATTTTCCGCTCGCTGCCGATATTGCCGACGGTTACTTCACCGTAGTTGATTCCTATCCCTATATGGAATTCGGGCTTGCCGAGCTTCCGTTGATTTTCGTTAAAAGCAGCCAGGGCGTCGATCATCTCAAGGCCAGCCAGTACCGGCTGTAGCGCGTCATCATCGTGTTTTTCAGGCGCGCCCCAGAAGGCCATGATAGCGTCACCGATATACTTGTCCACTATACCTTTGCGATTGTAGATGATGTCCACCTGCCCGGAGAAATAACGGTTCAGTGAATTTACCAGATCGTCGGGGGCCATACCTTCGGAAATAGTGGTAAAACTTCGGATATCGGAAAAGAGGATCGAAAGGCGGCGGTTATCCCCTATTAGCATCTTTTCCGGTGAGGCGAAGAAGCGCTCAATTACATCCTTGGGAACATACTTCTGGAAAATCTGCCGGATTCGTTCTTCCTTTTTCCCCGCAAGAACCGCGTCAAAAGCGTAACGTTTAATTTGGCGATAGGCCTTGTCCAGTTCACCGATCATTTGATTAAAGGTATGGGCCAGGCTGCCGGTTTCGTCCTGATATTCCACTTCTACCCTGGAGGAAAGATCCGCTGAATTGATTATATTATTCATGGCTTTCACAATTCGGCCCAGAGGATTGGTAAGATGGGCGGCGATCATAATCAGCAGAATCACCGCCAGGATAATGGCAAGGCCCAGGGTTATAAGGGTTTGCAGGGCGATACGGTTTGCGTCCTGGTAAAATACATCGTGCTCTTCACTGATGAGGATGTACCACCGGAAGGGAGTAAAGTAAAACGCCTGAAAGATACGCCTTTCCCCGCCTATACCCGCGTTTTGCAGGCCGGGATTTTCCGCGCTGAGAAGCGCCATGAGGGGAGCCCGTTCATCCGCCTTTATCTCCAAGGGAGAACTTGCCATGGCGATATCGCCGTTCTCCTCAAGCGCAAAAACAATTTCGCTGTCGCTCAGGATGATACTCCGCCCGTACATTTCTACTGCTTTTTTCGCGGCCTCCACCATATCCGGCCTGCCCGCGTAATTGTTTTCGAGCAATAATGACCATTGGTTATCCGCATATTTTTCCAGCTCTCCCAGCTTGAAACCCAATAACTGCCTCGCAAGGCGGGTAACGCCGTTTACCGCGTTAAAATACGAAGCGGTTTCCGCGAGGGAGAGGGTTACGATAATCAAAGGAAGAATCACCAGAAAAAATTTGATACGGATTTTCATATTTTCAGTTTAAAATACCGCCATAAAAATCTCAAGAGGCGCGTTATATCAGCCGATAGAAGTAATAGGATAGTTCCATTGGAGGAGCGATGAAGCGCTATTGCATAAAATGCCGATCTGGACAAATAGAGTATCTTGATATCATCAAAGAGATCGAAGATGGGTATCTTATCCGCTTAACCCGCTTGAACGATGGGGATGAAAAAACCAGCGAAGAAACTATGACCAGGCACCTCTTCAATATTTGCCTCAAAACCGGCTATATCTATGAGAAGCCGGCGGAAACTGCCGCTTTTCGTCGCAGAGCACATATCGCGTGATACGAGCCGCCTGATACATGAGGCGTAATTGACTAACGTGAAAGCAGTTCCAGTGCCCGCTCTGCCCGCGCCAGCGAACGCTCCGCGCCCAGGATGCGCAGAGAGCCGAACAGGGGGGGGCTGACCCGCGCCCCGGTAATGGCCACCCGCAGAGGCATCATCAAATCACCGAGTTTGACGGCGTTCTTTTCGGCCTGCTCCTTGATGAATTTCTCAGCCGCCTCGTCATCCGCCGCTTCCACCAGGGGCCGCAGCAGGTCCCGGCCCAGCCGTAAAAGTTCAACCGTGCGGGCAAGATCCGCCTTTTTGGGGATAAATTCTTCTGCGGCGGGCATCGGAGGCTCATGGAAAAGATAGGCGATCTTTTCAGGGGCCTCATGGAGAAATGAAAGCCGCTCCCTTATAAGGCTTATGGCCTTGGTGAAAATACGCCGCTGTTCCGTCCCCGGCTCCGCAGGAGACGCTGGCTCCGCAGGAGACGCCGGCGGCCCGCCGTCGCCCGCGCCGAAAAGCCCCGCGTCTACCGCATAGGGCAGGCAGAGAGCGGCAAGCTCCTCGTCACTTTTCATCCTGATGTGCTGGCCGTTGTACCATTCCAGTTTTTTATAATCGAAAATCGCCGGCGCCTTGTTGAGCTTGTCCAGGCTGAACCGCTCCTCAAGTTCCCGCAGAGTGTAAATATCTTTCCCTTCCTCATAGGAAGCGCCCAGAAGGGCCACATAGTTGATCAGCGCCTCGCTCAGGCAGCCCTGGCGGCGGAATTCGTCGATGCTGGTCGCCCCGTGACGCTTGCTGAGTTTTTTGCCGTCCTGGCCCATCACCATGGGGAGGTGACAAAATTCGGGAAGGTTCCAGCCGAAACTTTGATACATGATCACATGGAGGGGAGTGGAAGAGAGCCACTCCTGGGCCCGAAGCACATGACTTATCTCCATCAGATGATCGTCTACCACATTGGCCAGGTGGTAGGTGGGAAAACCGTCTGATTTCAAGAGTACCGGATCGGGATTGACGTCATCGTTCTTCCATTCGATGTCGCCTAAAAGGTGATCCCTGAATTGGGTGGTTTCCCCCAGGGGAATTTTCAGCCTGATAGTGTGGGCCTCACCTGCGGCGGCCCGTTTGGCGGCCTCTTCAGGGGGAATGTCCCGGCAGCGGCGGTCATAACCGGTCTCATGAGAATCTCCGTTTTTTCCGGAATGGGCCGCTTCCCGTTCCCGGCGGACATTCTCAAGGCGCTCAGATGTACAGAAACAGTAATAGGCCCTGCCCCGGTTTACCAGTTCACCGGCGTACTGCCGATAGAGGGCTGTCCGCTCGGACTGCACGTAGGGCGATGCGGGACCGCCCGCGTCAGGCCCCTCATCCCATTTTATTCCCAGCCAGGAAAAGGTATCGTAGAGGTTTTGTGTATAACGCTCGTCATAGCGGGTACGGTCGGTATCTTCCAGGCGGAGGATGAACTTTCCTCCCCGTGAGCGGGCGAAAAGGTAATTGAAAAGGGCGGTCCTGATACCGCCGATATGCTGCAATCCGGTGGGGGAGGGCGCATAGCGATCTCGAATTTCCATAACTTTTACTATATCCTAAGACTCAGCCGCTGACAATGTACAGTGTTCGTCCGCGGCAAATTTCACAGGAGGAATCATGGCAAAGGAAGCGAAAACTGCGGGACAGAAACTGGCGGACAAACTTTGTTTCAATACTAAAAACTGTTGGGAAGGCCTGACGGCGAAAGAGGAAAAAGAAGTGGAGGAATTCGCTGAGGCATACAAGCTGTTTTTGGATATCGGCAAGACCGAGCGGGAATGTGTTACCGCCGCCCTGAAACTGCTTAGGAAATATAACTTCGTTGATATCGAAACTGTGGAAGGCCGAAAGCTCAAAACCGGGATGCGGGTCTTTCAGAATGTCCGGGATAAGGCCCTGATTTTTGCGGTGATAGGAAAGCGGCCCCTTACCGAAGGCTGTAATATCCTCGGGGCCCATATCGATTCGCCCCGGCTTGACCTTAAACAGAATCCTCTCTATGAGGACAGCGATCTGGCCCTCCTTGACACCCACTACTATGGGGGCATCAAAAAATACCAGTGGACCGCCATTCCCCTCTCTATGCATGGCCTCTTCATTACGGAAGAAGGGAAAAAGGTCGAAGTGAATATCGGTGAGGAACCCGATGATCCGATATTTACGATTACCGATCTCCTGCCCCATCTGGCCCGGGAGCAGATGCAGAAGAAGGCTTCCGAAGCGGTGGAAGCTGAGGACCTGGATGTACTTGTGGGTTCCCGGCCGTATAATGATAAAGAGGTCAAGGAAAAGGTCAAGCTCCGCCTGCTCTCTCTGTTATACGAAAGATTCGGTGTCAGAGAACAGGAGTTCGCCAGCGCCGAGATCGAATTTGTTCCCGCGTTCCGGGCGCGGGACCTTGGCCTTGACCGAAGCATGATCGGCGCATACGGCCACGATGACCGCTGCTGCGCCTGGCCCGTACTCAAGGCCCTCGCGGACATCTCCCCGGGAAAAGATCATCCCGCGAAAACAGCGGTCTGTTATTTGTCCGACAAAGAAGAGATCGGCTCTCAGGGAAACACCGGCGCGCAGTCAAACGGCTTTGAAAATTTTATGGCCGTCCTTTGCGCCGGCGGCGGGGCGGGGACCGAGGCGGAACTTCGCCGCTGTCTCTCCCGCTCGGTAATGCTCTCCGCCGATGTGAGCGCCGCTTTTGATCCTACCTATGCCGCCGTTTTTGACAAGAAGAACGCCGCGTTTCTGGGGAAGGGGCTGGTACTGACCAAGTACACCGGCTCAGGGGGCAAATACGGCGCCAGTGATGCCAACGCAGAATTCTGCGCCAAAGTACAGTCCCTCATGAACCGCAACAACATAAATTGGCAGTTCGGAGAACTGGGCAAGGTGGACAAGGGCGGGGGAGGGACTATTGCTCTTCATGCCGCCAACCTGGGTATTGAGGTACTGGACTGCGGCATTCCGGTACTCTCCATGCATTCGCCTTTTGAAGTGATCAGCAAGATAGATCTGTATACGGCCTATCGGGGATATATCGCGTTTTTAGGGGAAGAGTTTGTTCTTTCCTGAGCATAAAGGCTGAGTTATGCGATTGGTTTTTGAACAGGTTGGAGATTGTCTAAATTTTCCATAATGAGGCTTTCCCAAAACTTCAGTTTTGGGAAAGCAATCACTGCTGTCCGGTTTAAATGAGGGAAAACAAAATAGCTTGTATTTCGATCTTTTAAATGGTATAACGAAATTGGCATAACTCTATATACCAGAAGGAAATACAAGCTATGACCAAGTATACCACAGTATTTGCCGGTTTGTTAAGACATCTGAGCAGATCCGATTTTGAAAAGGCCGTAAAGAGCCATCAGGCGGACAAGGAAGTGAGAACCCTTTCAACCTTTGATTGGAAGGCGATGGTCCATACCCCGGAGCTTGTTCCGGAAATTTGTAACACTTTAGAATGTTGTAAAACGATCTTCGTATCAGGGTATGGACCATCGCCAGTACAATAAATTTCCTCTCCAACGAAGATACCCAGGAGCTTGCTCCTGGGTTCTTCATTTTTTCAAACAGGTGGTTTACGGGCAGCTTTCAGGATGTTTCGGACTAAAGTCCGAAGCGTCCGGGAGATAGAAAACTCCCTTCTGGCCAACAGTTCAAAATTATACCACGCCGGCTTACCCCTGTTAAAACATTCCACGTTCTGCGACGCTATGGAAAA
>JAISBR010000115.1 GCA_031266095.1 Treponema sp.
AAAGCGGTATCGGTGGAGGAACTGGCCCGACAGGCACTAACAGCGTAATTTCTGGACCAGGAGCAGTCAGGGAAAAATCTGAAAAAACATCAGATTTCCCTTGACACGAAACATAGGAGATTTCCCTTGACACGAAACATAGGAGTCGAAGAAGTTCAGAAAGTAAAGATACAGAAAACTTTTCCGACTTCTGCGACGTGGCGGTAAGTTCTTCATTGCTGCCTGCCGGGAAAAGGCGGCAGCGGGGCGCACCGCTTACCACTCCCCGGGGGTAAAGCCTTCGGCCGCGGGTTCCGTGATGGTAAAGGTTTCTCCTGAAGGCTCAAGCACATACAAGCCGTTCCTGAGGGCGAAGCTTTTCACGCTGTCACCGAAAACAACCCCGGCAACGGCTCCCAGGTATGTCCGGTTATCGTTGCGTAAATCGGCGTGGACCCGCATCTTTTTCATACGCTCCAGGTGATCGTTGATATCATCGTTATTGGGTTTGGTCTTGATTTCCACCACCATCACCTTGTCGCCGTTCTCCAGCAGGGCGTCGATTTCCATGAATAGATTGTGTTCTTTATCGGTAATTTTAAGGTTGCCCGCCCGGGTAAAGGTAAAGCCCAGTTCCTGAAATTTGGTCACCAGGTTGGGGATGACCATGTGTTCAACGATATCGCCGAAACGGTTGGTAATTTCCCCAACCCGTTTGTCGGTCTCCTTCATCTGCTGGGCGGTTTCTTCCATGCGCCGGTCCGTTTTCTCACCCATGACTTTCAACTGTTGGGCCGTTTCCTGCAGTGTATTCCAAACATCCTCAAAGGTGACTCCCCGGGGAGGTTTCCGGATTTGTCCTCTGTCTCTCATACTACGCTCCTTGTCCTAATATACCCCGGGCCGCGTTCGGCGGCAATGCGGGGAGCCGGAACAAACATTCCGGCTGCTCCTTATATATGGCGCGGACTCGGGGTTTTGCTTTAGTGAGGCCGGCTTGGGTACAGCGCCATCCGTGGCGCCGCCCGCTTCGCGGGCATCAGCTTACTCGTCTCATTGACAGCTATCTTGAAACATTTTACATTTAAAGCAGAAGATTGAGCTTGTTTCAAAGCCGGTGTGGACCTGCGGTCCGATCCACCGCTCTTTTTGAAGCGGCCTCAATTTACACTAGGAGCAGTGATTCGCAGATGCCTCAGGATGTTTTTCAGGGAGAACTCGACCCCGATATTGCGGCTTTGCTGGGAACAGGCGGCGGAGACGTCCCGGCCCCTGTCTCAATTTCCGCTAAATTTAACGCGCCGGAGGATGCCGGGGAACAGGAAGAAACCCAGGGTGTGGATCTCAGCATTACGGGCTTTCCCCAGATAAGCAAACGTTTTGAAGAGACGCCGCATAATTTTTTCAATGATCCTAATTACTATAAAGCCGCCCTTTCCGGGGAGGGGGAGATCGCCCAGAAGCTGCATGTCATACTACAGAAATATCTCTCCGCCAAAGACCCCAAGGACCGTAGCGTTTTCCGCCAGCAGTTCATAACTCCCTTTTGGAATTTTCTCCTGGACATCGCAAAGAAAACACCGGGGAAAATTCCCCCGCCGAAGAGATTCCTGCTTCGTTTCAGCATATTGCATCCCACCTTCCTTGACGCCGAAACGAGAAACCTGTTCAGTAAAATCATAGTGGAAAACGAGCTTAACCAGCCTGTCTACTACCTGGATGAATGGTTCAAGGCGGTGGGTACCGGGCTGATACGGCCTTCTACCACCGATGAGGTGAAAACGGCCAGAAATAACAATACGGTGCGGCTGCAGCAACTGCTGGAAAAAGCGGCCGGTAAACTTGACGGCTCCAAGGCGCTGCTCAGGGCAAAGGACCAGGAGCGGCTGAAGCTGGAAGAAATGCTGCAGGATCGTATTGATATTATCCTTGAGCATTTTCCCCTGGCCGGTTTAGAGGATATCAATTCCTGCTATAACGATGTCCAGAAAAAGACTTTTGGGGAAATCCATGAGCTGATGAAAAGCCTCTTGCGGGCTGATCACGATCTGTCTCTGTATATGAGGGATTATAATCAGGCGGAAACGGATGTACAGACCCTGCGGGAAAAGATTGAGGAAGGCGGAGGCGCCGTGGAGGTGGACCTGGCGGCGATAGATACCGAGTTCGACACCGTCCGGCAAATGGCGAAAATGACCATCGGCCGCCAGGGGAATCATTTCCCGGTGTTAACCGGCGAATATTTTCACTCCGGCCCCAACGATATTGGTTTTCGGGAAAACGTCATTTCCCTGCTCGGCCGGATCGAAAGTATCGATCCCGAAGCTTTTTGCCGGGTATACAAGAACCGGCTTAACCGTATCGCCCCGTATGTAGTGCTTATCCCCACCTACGGTGACACGGGCTTCTGCTGGGAACCCTTTGACCGCTTCAACCGGGCCACAAGCCGGGGCCGCATTGTTGTCCCGATGTATCCCAAAAATTTGTACACCGCCCTGCTCTCCGCGGTGGCGGATCTCCGTTGGCAGGTGGCTAAGGAAAAGGCGTCTTACTACTGGATGGAAGAAGGCATAACCGGAAATTACTACCAGTGGTTCGCGGCCCAGAAACTCAAGGGCGATGTAAAAGAATTCTTTATCCAGGATTATATCCTCTGGATGACCAAAGAGGCGGAAGGCATACAAAAACTCGACAAAGAAGTTCGGGGGACTTTCTGGCGGTATATGCCCTTCTCCAGAGAAGTCAAAGAAAAACTCCGGAACCGCAGCTATGTATATCAGGACCTCTATCAGCGGGACCTGAACCGCGCTATGTCCGACGGGTATTAATTTCAGCGCTACATTGGCGTTGAGTTGGTTATAGCTTTTGAACCAAATTATAGTAAGGAGACTCTCATGCCGGAATCTAACAGCGAAACATCAGGCGGCCGCCGGGATCCCAAGGCCCCGAAATTCCTTGAAATCACCATAAAGGACGGCGACGGCAAAGTCTGGTCATCGCTCTTTGCCCATGCTAAGGATTTCTCCACCGGATCAGTCGGTTATTATGCCTCTGACAAAATCACCAACCCCGAAAGCGCCGAGCGGTATCAATGCGGCCTTTCCTTCACGCTTATTGGGTCAAAACCTGCCAAATAGCGCTGGAACCTTAGGGCCGTATACCATGGCTTGAACCCAAGCCTCCGCCTGTTTTATAAATACGGATATGCGGATCATAGCGGACCTTCATATCCATTCCCGTTTTTCCAGGGCTACCAGCCCCCGTTTGAATCCCGCCTGCCTGGATAGATGGGCGCGGATCAAGGGGATCGGCCTTTTGGGAAGCGGTGACGCAACTCATCCCCGCTGGCTTGCGGAACTGCGTGAGACGCTTGATGACGCGGAGGAAGGACTGTATGTCCTGAAAGAGGGTCTCCGCGCCGCCTTTGACCGGGGGCCCGCCATGGAGGAAGGAATTCCCCGGGCAGGCGGCGGGACAGATTCCGGGGGGCCGGTCCGTTTTGTATTGACCGGTGAAATCAGTACGATCTACAAGCGGGGGGACAAGACCCGGAAAATCCACCACCTGATCCTGCTGCCTGATTTTAAGGCGGCGGCGGCTTTTCAGATCCGGCTTGAGCGGATCGGCAATATCGGTTCCGACGGGCGGCCGATCCTGGGCATTGATTCCCGCGATCTCCTGTCTATGCTGCTGGATACCGACGGCCGGGCCTTGCTTATCCCCGCCCATATCTGGACCCCCTGGTTTTCAGCGCTTGGGGCCAAGTCGGGCTTTGACTCGATTGAAGAATGTTACGGGGATCTTGCCCCATATATCCCCGCGGTGGAAACCGGCCTTTCCTCCAACCCGCCCATGAACTGGGCCCTTTCATCGCTGGATAAATTTTCGATTGTCTCCAATTCCGACGCCCATTCCCCGGATAAGCTGGGGCGGGAAGCGACGATCTTTGCCATGGAGTTGTCTTACCCTTCACTGTCTGCGGCGCTCTGGCGGGGCGGGAAAGAAGAGGGGATCCTCGAAACGCTTGAATTTTTTCCCCAGGAAGGGAAGTACCATTACGACGGGCACCGGAAATGCGGCCGCTGGCTGGGTCCCGCCGAAGCGGCGGCGGCCGGGGGTATCTGCCCGGTATGCGGCAAGCCGCTTACCAGAGGCGTCATGGGAAGGGTGATGGAACTGGCGGATCGGCCGGTTGATGAAACTCAGGCCGCACCCGTCGATACCAAGGGCGGCAACCGGCGGCCCTACCGTTCCCTCATCCCCCTCAGGGAAATTCTTGGAGAACTCCTTGAGACTGGGCCGGCCTCAAAAAAAGTTGACGGCCTTTACGGGTTTCTTATTGAAAAGGCCGGGACTGAGCTCAGCCTGCTCATTGATGCGCCCATACCGGAAATTGAACGTTTGAAGGCCCCCGGTATTTCGGGGGAACTGATGGCCCGTGCCTTTGAGCGGATGCGTTCCGGCCGGGTATCCATCAGCCCCGGTTATGACGGGGAATACGGGCTTATCCGGGCCTTTGCCCCTGGGGAACGGCCCGAGGCAAAATCCGAAAAAGGACTCTTTGGGGATGAGTCTGCCGGCGGACCGGTATCGCGGGCGGCGTCCGCTGAGTCCCGGTTCAGGATTTCCACACAGGCCGAAGTTCCCGCCATTGAGCTGCTCTCATTCTCCGCCGATGCCGCAAGTCCCGTTTCAGGCCCGGCCTCTTTCGCCCTGAACGGCGAACAGGAGCAGGCAGTCTCTTATGCGGGTAAACAGGCGATCATCATCGCAGGACCGGGAACCGGGAAAACGGCGGTACTGGCCGCCCGGATCGCCCGGCTGGTAAAAGAAGGGACCGATCCCCGTTCCATCCTGGCGGTGAGTTTTACGGTAAAAGCCGCGGCAGAATTGGGGGAACGGATCGCCGCCGCCATTGGGATAAAAGAAGCGGGCTTCAAGCCGCTTTTTCCAAAGCCTTTCTCAAAACCAGCCGGGTTTTGGGAAAGGTTCAATGCCCTTACCTTTCACTCTTTCTGTTATTCCCTGCTCAGAGAACAGGCCGGGAAGAACGGGATCCCGAAGGATTTCCGTATCATCGGCGAAGGGGAACGGTATGAGATTTTGCGGGAAATTTGCGACAGGGAGCGGAACGTGGCGGGGAATCGCAAACGGACCGGGTATCAGAAGCTGGGAAAATATATTGAAGGGCGAAAACGGTTTCTGCTCTTTCCCGGTGAAGTAACACCGGGATTCGGCGGGCCGGGTTTCGAGGCTTTGACCCGGCTGGCTGAAGAACTGGGCCTTCCCGAAACGTTACCTGAGGAGGAACGGCTTTACGGCATATACCGGGACCGGCTCCGCGCATCGGCGCTGATGGATTTTGACGGACTGGTGGCGGGAGCCGTCCGGTTCCTCAGCGGAAACCCTGAACAGCTTTTTTCGTACCGGAACCGGTTTCGTTTTATTTTTGTGGACGAGTATCAGGATCTCAACTTTGTCCAGTACGCCCTGCTCCGCCTTCTGACGGCGGATGCGTTTTTTTCATCCGGGGATATTCCGTCCGAAAGGGAAGCGCCGTCCCTCTGGGTCATCGGGGATCCCAATCAGGCCATTTACGGCTTCCGGGGCTCGGACAAACGGTTTATCAGCCGCTTCCCGGCGGATTATCCCCGGGCAGGGGAATTGCATCTGACCCAAAGTTTCCGCTGCCCCGTCCCCATTATCAATGCCGCAGGGCGGTTGATGGATACCCAGCTCCGGGGAACCCGGGGGGAAGCGGCGCTTTTCCGCGGTGAGTATCCCACGGAAAAAGCCGAAGCCGAGGGCATCGCCCGCCGCATTTCCCGCCTCATCGGGGGCGCTTCATTTTTCGCCATTGACAGCGAGACCGCAGATAATGGCGTGATGGAAGGAGCCGCGTCCGACAACGCCATACTGATCCGCAGCGCCGCCCTGGCCCCTCCCATCATCAAAGCCCTCCGCGATCATGGCATTCCCTTTGAGCTGATTGGAGAAAAGCCCTGGTGGGAAGAAGAACCGGCACTGACCCTGCTCGGTTTTTTACGGGAAAATCCGCAGCTTCCGGGTGAGGATAAACGGCAAGCCCCTGGTTTCACGCTTAAGGCCCTCTCTTCCGCTGAGGCGGTGAGAGCGGCCTGGAGATTGTTATCGCAAGACGGAGTTCCGGCCTTCGGGGGAAAACAGGAAAAGTCTGAGATTCTTGAACGTCTCATCAGCCTGGCTTCCATGTACGATTCTCTCCCCGCTTTTTTAGACAGCCTGGCGATCTGCGGCAGCGGGGATATTCCTGAAATACGGCGGGAGGGTGTCAGAGTTATGACCATCCACGCCTCCAAGGGTCTGGAATTCGATCATGTTTTCATAGCCGCCCTGGAAGAAGGTTTACTGCCCTTTACCTTGTACGGCGATTCCGCAGCGCCGGCGGCAGAAGGGAACGGCGGGACTGCTGAGAGGGAACACATTGAGGAAGAACGGCGGCTGCTCTATGTCGCCATGACACGGGCGCGGCGAGGGCTTTATCTTTCCTGGTCGCGGCAACGGACTTTCCATGGAAGAAAACTCGAGGGCGGCCCCAGCCGCTTTCTCAAAGAATTGGAAACAAGCATCCCCCTGGCGCAAGACTATCTTCCCCGGCCAAGAGATCCCCAGATGACTTTGTTTTAGGCTTTCCGGTTGATACCGGTATTTGAGCAAGTTCCTGGATTTTTCATTTTACGTAACGCAGTGCGTCGCTTGTGTTTTGTGATGACCTGTGATACCCTTGTAGATGAACAATATGTCCGTAATGCCGGCAAAAATGGGAGCGTTAAGCCTGCCTGCCTACAGAGGAGAAATGGAATATAGAAAGATTGGCAAGACCGGTATAGACGCCAGCGTGATAGGCCTTGGCGGGGAAGGTTTAGCCGGGAGCGCTCCGGCGGAAGCGGAGCGTATCATCGGAGCCGCCATGGAAGCGGGCATTAATATACTTGACTGTTTTATGCCGGGGAAAGAAATCCGCGGTACTATCGGAAGGGCCCTCAAAGGACGGCGGAAGGATATGCTTATCCAGGGCCATATCGGCTCAACCGATATTCACGAACAAAACGACGTGAGCCGCGATCTTGCGGTGTGCAAAAAATATTTTGAAAGCTATTTAACCGACATGGGTACGGACTACATTGATTTCGGCATGTTCTTTTTTGTAGATACCCCCGCCGATTTTTCACAGGTCTTTGAAAGCGATTTATTGGGTTATGCCGAAAGCCTCAAAAAACGCGGGATTATCAGGGCAATCGGGGCAAGCTGCCATAACAGCGAGACCGCCGCCCGTATTGTGGAAACAGGAGTCGTTGACCTTCTTATGTTCAGCGTTAATCCCGTTTTCGACATGACCCCGGCGGCTTCGGATATTTACGAACTCCTGGATGACGCGAAGTTAAAAGATAAATTTACTTTGCAGATAGAACCAAGCCGCGTCCATCTGTATCAGCTGTGCGCCCGGAAGCAGGTTTCTATTACGGTGATGAAAACACTGCTTGCGGGTAAGCTCCTTTCCGCTACGTTAAGTCCTTTCGGTAGGGCCATGACCGCGGGCCAGTGCATCCACTACGCCCTTACCCGGCCCGCCGTTACAAGCGTCCTTATAGGCTGTAAAAACGAGGCGGAGGTAGGGGAAGCGGTTTCGTATCTGGACCTGAAAGAAGAAGAGAAAGATTACAGCGCCTTCCTGAAAGAGTACCAGGGAAAATTCAAGGGGAACTGCGTGTATTGTAATCACTGCCAGCCGTGCCCGTCTTTAATCGACGTGGCGGCGGTAACCCGGTATCTTGATATTGCCGAGTTAAATGAGCGGGACATACCGCCGACCATTACGCAGCATTATAGGGCCCTGAAACAACACGCCTCGGACTGTACCGGCTGCGGAAGCTGCGAGAAACGCTGTCCCTTTAATGTTCCGGTGGTAAACAATATGCAAAGGGCGGCGCGGATTCTTGGCTAGAAAAATTGCGGACTCCATTTTAATGTTTCGCCGTTTCTGAAGGCCCTTTCCGCGACGGGTAAACCTTGCATAAGTTTTGGCCGCATTTTATAATTATGGTATTAAACAGGAGGAATTCATGGCCGAAGCCGTTGATTTTACCATTGAAGAGTTGGGAAAGCGCAGTATAAAGTCGCCGATTGCCATGTCTACGGTAGCGGGCGACAAGATAGCGAACTATGTCACCGATAATAATCTGGTCCGTCTGAATGTGACGGTAAAAACCGGGGCCCAGCCGCCGATTAAACGTTCCCAGGTCCTGGAATGCGCCGGGCCGAGGGAATTTATCTATTTTACCCCTGCCCATGTACACGCGGGGATCGTGAGCTGCGGCGGTCTGTGTCCGGGGATCAATGACGTGATTCGGGCCATTGTACGCTGCCTCTGGTACCGCTACGGAGTTACCAGGATTTCGGGCATCCGCTACGGCTACAAAGGTTTCCTGCCGGAGTCCCAATTTGGGCTGAAGTCCCTGGACCCGGACAGCGTTGACGATATTCACAAACTGGGGGGTACCTACCTGGGCAGCGCCCGGGGCGGCGGCAAGGAAGTGGCGAAAATCGTAGACGCCATGGAGAAGCTCAACCTCAACATACTTTTTACCATCGGCGGAGACGGTACACAGCACGGTACCCTGGACATAGCCGAGGAAGTTGACAAACGGCGGCTTAAGATCGCCCTTATTGGAATTCCCAAAACCGTTGACAATGACTTTGCCCTTATCGACCGCTCCTTTGGTTTTGACACCGCGGTAGAAAAAGCCGTGGAAATGGTGGCCGCCGCCCACATGGAAGCCTCCTCGGCGATTAACGGCGTAGGCCTGGTGAAGGTGATGGGCCGCGAGTCCGGTTATATCGCCGCCTGTACCGCTTTGGCGAGCCACGAGGTAAACTTCGTGCTGATCCCCGAAGTGCCCTTCAACCTGGAAGGCTATAATGGTTTTCTGCGCCATCTTGAGGAACGGCTCAAGCGCCGCAAACACGCGGTGATCATTGTCGCCGAAGGGGCCATGCAGGATCAACTGATGACCGATAAACAGACCGACGCCGGAGGAAACCTCAAGATGGCCGATGTGGGAACCTATCTGCGGGATCGAATCCTCAAATATTTTGCAGAACAGAAAATGGAGATCAACCTCAAGTACATTGATCCGAGTTACGCGATCCGTTCAGCGCCGGCCAATCCCGGTGATTCTATTTACTGCGAACGGCTGGGTAACGCTGCGGTTCACGCCGCCATGGCCGGCAAGACCAAGCTGATCATCGGCCTCGTGAACAACGAATTTGTACACCTGCCCATCAAGGAGGTCATTACCCATCGCAATAAGGTCGATCCCGAGAGCAGCCTTTGGCGGGACACGCTGGACGCTACTCATCAGCCGATGCTGATGGTAAATCAGTTTAGCAAATGAATCTTTTGAACGTGGATTTTCAGCGAAAGTTGTTCAGAAACTGAAGTTTCTGAACAACTCTATTCGTGGCGAGGGTTTAATACCCCGCCGGACCAGAGGTCCGAGCTCTGCCGTGGTCATAAAGGTATTAAACCCGAGACCAATACTTTATGAGAACAACATACCGCGCCGGACCGGAGGTCCGAGCTCTGCCGCGCGGTTGTTGATTTGTTTTATCTTGCCGATTGTATTCAAGGTGTGGGTATGGGAATAGAAAAGACTTATGTAAGCAGGGGCGGAGCCGACCTGGATTTGTCTGCGGCGGAAGCGGACGCGCTTTTTTCGGACGCCTTAGCTGCGATCCGGGCCGATGCAGGCGGAACCGGGTCGGCGCTGCTCATTCCTCCTGATGTGACCCGCTTTCATTCCAGGGCCGGTTTCTTCACCGATATAGCCTGCCGGGAATTGTCCGGCGCAGGAAGCCGCATAACGGTCCTGCCCGCTCTGGGAACCCACATGGCTCTGACCGGCGCGGAACTTGAGCGGATGTTTCCCAATACCCCCCAGTTTCTGTTCCGTGTCCATGACTGGCGGAACGATGTAGTGGAGTTGGGCCGTATTGAAAAAGAGTGGATCGAGAAAATCACCGAAGGCGCGGTAAGCTACGACTGGCCGGTACAGGTAAACAAGCTGCTGCGTGACGGCGGCTTTGATCTGATCATTTCATTCGGACAAGTGGTACCCCACGAGGTGATCGGTATGGCGAACCACGCCAAGAATATTTTTGTGGGAACCGGCGGCAAAGAGGCTATTGACAAGAGCCATTTCGCCGGAGCCGCCTTCGGCATGGAGCGGATGATGGGCCGGGCCGATACGCCGGTACGGAGCATGTTCGACGAGGGACTGCGCCGCTACGGGGACCGGCTTCCGCCTATACTGTACGTCCTTACGGTCATAAGCGCCCGCAGCGAGGCCGAGACCCGTGAGGGAAAGCCGCGGGGTTCCCTTGCCCTGCGGGGGCTTTACGCCGGTTTTGGGCGGGAGTGTTTTGCGCAAGCCGCGGCTCTTGCCCGGCAGGTCAACGTTGATCTCCTGGATGAACCGGTGAAAAAAGCGGTGGTCTATCTTGAGCCGGAAGAGTTTCGTACCACCTGGCTGGGAAATAAGGCCATCTACCGGACCAGGATGGCCATGGCCGACGGCGGCGAACTCTTGATCATCGCGCCGGGGCTGGAACGCTTTGGTGAGGACAAAGGCATCGACGCCCTGATCCGTAAATATGGCTACCGCCCGGCCGCGGTTATCCGGGAAAAAGTTGACACCAGCCCCGAACTGGCGGACAGCCTCAGCGCGGCGGCTCACCTCATCCACGGTTCCAGCGAGGGCCGCTTCACCGTCCGCTACTGCCCCGGTCCGGGACTCAGCCGTGAAGAAATTGAATCCGTGGGCTACGAATGGGGCGATATCAATGAAGCTATGGCGCGTTATGACATCAATACTCTCAAAACCGGATGGAACACATCCGGCGGGCACGCCGCCGCCGGCCGATTCTTCTTTGTGCCGAATCCGGCGCTGGGGCTGTGGGCTTTGAAAGATTCTTTCTGATTCGTTGCAAAGGGTCCATACCCAAGAGCCCGCCTTTCGGCGGGGGAGCCTTGGGGCGGAACCAAGGGTATGGACCCTGAGTCAAATACCTTATGAGAACAACATACCCCGCCGGACCGGAGGTCCGA
>JAISBR010000118.1 GCA_031266095.1 Treponema sp.
TCAACAACCGCGCGGCAGAGCCACGCGGTATGTTGTTCTCATAAAGTATTGGTCTCGGGTTTAATACCTTTATGACCGCGGCAGAGCCGCGGGGTATTAAACCCTCGCCACGAATAAAGAAAGCGAGCTGTTCACTGAAAGAGACGTATGGGCCGGAAATACTCTGTTCTATTTGGAGAGGAAGAGTGGAAACTACTGTATTGTGCGGTAAACAAGGTTAAAAAAGAACCGAAAAGGCCGTATACGATGAAAGAGGCGGTAGAGTATCTGGGACGCTTGGGAGGGCCGAAACGGACGCCGAGCGACGGACCTCCCGGAGCGAAGACGGTATGGATAGGTCTGATGAAACTATATATTCTGCTGGCGTACCGGGAGTACCTCGTATGATTCTGTGGGTCAAGTTTAGCCGCTTGCGGCGGGGTTGTTGATTGGAAGGCGATGGTCCATACCCCGGAGCTTGCTCCGGAAATTTGTAACACTTTAGAATGTTGTAAAACGATCTTCGTATCAGGATATGGACCATCGCCAGTACAATAAATTTCCTCTCCAACGAAGATACCCAGGAGCTTGCTCCTGGGTTCTTCATTTTGACGGTATCGGGCTATTGGATGCCGACCAATTCCATCTCAAAAACCAAAAAGCTGTTCGCGGGGATAACGCCGTTGCCTATCTCCTGATCTCCATAGGCAAGCTCCGGCGGAATGATAGTCAGGCGTCTTTCCCCCTTCTTCATATCCAAGATTGGTTCGTCCCAGCCGGGAATTACCTCGCCGGTCCCGGCCCGGAATTCCATGGGGTGGCCTCGAATATCGGAACTGTCAAAAATTTTGCCGGAAAGAAGCGCTCCTTTGTAATTCACCTTGACAGTTTCACCCGCCACAGGTTTTGGGCCGTTTCCTTCTTTCTGAATGATGTACCGTATTCCCGAAGCGGTTTGGACCGCGTTGGGATACTTGGCGTTTATACCGGCAATATCCGCGCTTCGTTGGAGCCAGCCCTGGACGGTGGCTTTCCTGATCAACTCGTCAAAGGCGGCTTGATCTGCCTTAAAGGCGGTCGCCCCCGGGCCATTGCGGATAATAGTAACTTTGATAATCCTGTCACCCTGCCTGATGACGTTTACTGTCTGCTGGCCTTCCACCACCCTGCCGAATACCGTATGCCTGCCATCCAGCCATGGGGTCGCGGTATGGGTGATAAAGAACTGGCTGCCATTAGTTCCCGGCCCCGCGTTAGCCATGGAAAGAACTCCCGGACCGTCATGCCGCAGACTCGGCTCAAATTCATCGGGAAACCGGTAACCCGGACCGCCCCTGCCGCTTCCCTGAGGGTCTCCGCCCTGAATCATAAAATCGGAGATAACCCGGTGAAAGATGAGCCCGTCATAATAGGGCTTGCCACTGGCGGCGTTCATCTTGCCCTCGGCAAGGGCCACAAAATTGCAGACCGTGAGGGGCGTTTTCTCAAATTCCAGCCGCACTACAATATCTCCCCGGTTGGTAGTGATCCGGGCAAAAAGACCGTTCCCCAAGGCGGCGTCGCCGGACGCCGCGAAGGCCGTCCCTATAACGCAGACAAACAACACCACACCCAAGCCGGCGACCAAGGGGGTTTTCTCAATAATATTCATAAAATCATCCTTAATATGAGCTTGTTTCAAAATCCATCTGGTTTTTCACAAACTCTTGTGGTTTCCCAGCCTGCGGCCTGCAAAACCATAGTTTTTCAATGCTGCTGGACAAGCGGAGCTTGTCTCCCCAAAATTTCAGTTTTGAAACAGCCTTATTTATCAATTTATAGTTATATGTTCTTCTTGTCAAATGCGATTCAATGCGGGAATTCCCCAGGGCATCGGCGTTTACTCTGTAAACAAAGCCTGGTACAGGAAACCCGAATTCAAGGCAGCATACCGGGCCAGCTCGCGTATGCTTATGCTTCTCACCTTTCCCTCCCAAGAAATGGTGATGGGTGAGCCTGTTCCAAAACTCGGATGGTTGTGGATGTTTAGCTATAGCATCTCTCTTGTTTTTGCACCGGACGCAAAAACCGTCCAGGAAATGAGCGTTCCCTGCTTTGCGTAAAATTGTACTTGACGCTTTCCCGGCCTCATGCTATACTGTGCGCATGTTGCGTAAAGTCGACGCTATATTATCACCTACCCCCCCCCCCCCCCCCCGGGATGAAGTATATTCTTTAACCTATACATACGATGCTGAATTTTATAAAAACCAATGGATTGGAAGCCTTCAGAGCGCTGGTATTATTTTACCGATAGTTCTGGGGATTTTGCCAAAAATAAATTCAGCGGTTGATTTTGGCTGCGGGACAGGAACATGGTTATCGGTTTTGAAAAACTGTGGAATAAAAGAAATAAAAGGATATGATGGGTATTGGGTTGAAAGAGAATCATTAAAAATACCGCAAGAATATTTTACGGTATCGGAACTGAATAAAAAAGTAACGGTTGAAAAAAGATATGATTTAGCGATATCGATAGAAGTCGCAGAACATTTACCGGAAGAATCGGCGAAAATATTTGTTGAAACGCTTATAGATGCGTCGGATATAGTGTTGTTTTCTGCGGCTATTCCTTGTCAAGGTGGAAGAAATCATATAAATGAACAATGGCAGGATTATTGGTATGCTATATTTGATGAATATGGATATGCTGGGATAGATTATTTAAGAAAAAAGATATGGAATGAGAAAAAAATCAAAAGTTTTTATCGGCAGAATATCATGCTATATGTAAAGAAAGAGAAATTGGGTGAAATAAACGTTTCTGAAGAATATTATACGGAAAACAAACTGTTAAACATAGTCCACCCGGAGATGTTTATGGGCAAGATAGATTACCTGGAAAAAGAATCCGTTCATAATGTACCTCTATGGGCTTTATATAAAGTAGTAATCAAAAGAAGTATAAAAAAGATAACAGGCAAAAGAAACTGGGAATTGTTAAAAAGACTATTAAAACTGTTGACGCAAAGGCGCCTGCTTGCGATACGAAGCTCGTGGAAGGAGGAAGACAGGAGAAACCTTTCGAGATGACCTAATGAGAACCACGGGAAACCGTGTGTCTCATCCGGGAGGATGGAGCGAATCACCGGCAGCGAGTTTGGTTTAATACCCCGCCGGGCCAGAGGTCCGAGCTCTGCTCCGCGGAGGCTCATTTTTACCCCTTTTACCACAGCGGGACGGCGTTCACGGTTGTGCCGCGGCTATTTCCCCACGCAGAAGCGGCTGAACATTTCCTCAAGAATATCCGCGGTGGAAATCTCGCCGGTGATCTCCCCCAGGGCGTTAACCGCCTCCCGCAGCAGGGGAGCGATGAGGTCCAGCGGTTCTTCCCTGTCGGCCAAAGACAGGGCCCCTTCCAGCGCGGCAACGGCGGCGTCAACCAGGTTTTTCTGCCTCGCGGAGCCAAGGGCGGCGTTTTGCGGACTGTCTGTGCCAGGGGTGCTTTTTGCCGCCTCCCCGAGCGCCCCGGTGATTGCCCTGGTCAGTTCCGGTATGCCCTCTCCGGTTTTCGCGCTGATGATAACCGGGCCGCAGGCCGCGGCTGATTCGGGTATGGGGGCAATATCCGCTTTATTCCAGAGGATCAGAAGCCGCCTGGATTGTGATTCTCTCCTGTCACCGCCGTCCTTCTCAAATTCACTAAAAAAAAGCCGATCTTCACCGGTAATGCCTTCGGAGCCGTCAATAAGGTACAAAATGAGTTCAGCTTCTTCCAGGAGTTCCCGGCTCCGCTTTACCCCGATTTTTTCAACCGGGTCGGCGGAATCCCGTAGTCCCGCAGTATCGGCGAGGCGGACCGGAATCCCCTCAATGGAAACCCAGGCCTCTATCCAGTCGCGGGTGGTGCCGGGAATTTCGGTCACTATGGAACGTTCTTCTTTTAACAGCAGATTGAAAAGGCTGGACTTGCCGGCGTTGGGCCTGCCGGCGATTGCGGCCAGAACGCCTTCCTGGTAGATTCGCTCCCGCTGCCAGGAGGCGGCAAGGGTTTTGAGCCGGGCAAGGGCTTGCAGGGCCTGGGGCCGGCCGGGAAGTCTGCCCGCCGCCTCCCCGGCATCAGCGTCGATCTCATCCTCTGAGTAATCAAGAAAGATTTCCGCCGCTGCCAGTACTTCTATCAGCATTTTTTTTAGGGTGTTGATTTCATTTTCCAGCGCCCCGGAAAGGCGGTATATCGCGTGACGCCGGCCCGTATCGGTTCTGGCGGCAACCAGTTCCATCACCGACTCGGAACGGGTAAGGTCGAGCTTGCCGTTCATAAAAGCGCGGAAGGTAAATTCGCCGGGCAGGGCGTCCCGAAAACCCGCCGCACGCAAAACGCCTATCACCTTTTGTCCTGCCGCGCCGCCGCCGTGGCAGGAGATGTCAAGGCCGTCCTCACCGGTATAACTTTTCGGGGCGCGGAACACCGAGACAAGCACTTCATCGATTTTTTCACCGGCCGCGGCAATCCAACCGTGTACTACGGTATTTCCCGGGGCGTTCAGCAGTTTTTCCGGTTTTGAAAAAATCCCGGAGGCCAGCTCAAGCGCGCCCCTGCCCGAACAACGGATCAACGTAAGGGCGCTTCTGCCAAGAGAAGTAGCAAAAGCGGTGATAGGGGTCTCGTCACCATAGGAATCACTACCTTCAATCAGCACGGGAAGTGGACCTCCGTCCTAAAACGCCTCAAAAAAATTTTGGCGAATCCTGTTTATCGAGGCGGCCTGATCCCGGGTTGGAGGAACAGCGGTTTGTATGCTTGCCATCAAGTCCTTAATCCGGGTTTGCAACGCTGTCTTATCTATACTGATTAATACAAAAAATTCATAGAGGTCCTGGTCGGCGATATTTTCCGTTTCGGTATTCTCGGACGAATCCGTCTCACCTGGTATCCGCCATTTAACCCAGAAGCTGTCCTCTTTCAGCGCTTCCGGATATTCCAGGTCGGAGGCAGCTTTTATCATTGCCTCAAAAAACTCTCCGTACTCATCGTCCGGATACAGGGACGCGGCGGTAAGCAGCCGGTTTTCGATTCTCACTGCAGCGAGCCGTGGAAAGTCCTGGGCAACGGTAAACCGCTCCGCCCACTGACTCAGGGCGTTGAGGCTGGTTCCCTGGTTTTTTCCGATAAAAACATATTTATCCCAATAGCCATACTGAAGTTCCACCCGCCTGGCCCCTCCGGCGAGAAAACGGTTCAGCCATCCGGGCAAAGGTATATTCGGGGGACCGTTCTGGGATTCAAGCAGCTCGCCTAATTCAAGGGTCTCCGTCTGCTCCTGTAAGAACTCCGGTTCCGGATAAAAAATAATTTTTTTCTGACCGGCACAGGTCTGGAAAAACAGCAGTCCGGTACAAAAAAACAATATGGCAGCGGACCTGAATATCAGATTAACGATTTTCACCGGTGAAAGGGAAAGATTTTTCTTTGAAAAGATCAGAAACATCCGCTTTAGAGGCTGCTGACGCCCTTTTCTCTTTCGTCTCCGGAACTTCCCGCCGGTATCGTGCTTGGGCCTTTGGCAAAGAACTGGGGCGCTAAATGGAGGAGGGCGAATTCATCCCAAATAGCAAAGGCCGCCTGTCCGGCTTTTTCAGAACCGACGCCAAACTCAACGCCACATTCTCCGTTCAGGGGAACGGCAAGACCGACGCCTGTTCTTACAATCTGAGCCGCCGGATTGTTACTCACAACAGTCTGCCGCTCAGGTTCAGTGGAATACGCGGGATTGATCGCCGCCTCGAAGCGGTTCGGCAGGATTAAGAAATCAATAGCGGCGGTGATATATTCACCGTCCGCGAGGGCGGTAAGCGCCGAGGCCGCCTCGACGGATGTTTCCGAGGTACTCAGTTTCAGGATAAGAGCGCCCCCACTCAGACTCAAGTCCATTTCAAGGTCCTCAAGAGAGGCTCCCTGCGACGCGAATTGGGCTTTAAAGATACAGCCGTCGGAAACCGGCTTAAAACGGAACAGGAATTGTCCGCCTCCCTCTTTATTGAGAAAAGAAACCGGAGGAAGCAGATACGCATCACCGGGACCTGTCAACAAACCGTAACTGTAACCTGCCGGACTCCAACGGGGCGCCTTTTCCTCCCGGGGTATCAGCGTCCATTCGGCGGACTTTGAATCCTGAAGATTGCCCCCGAATTGATACCAACGGAGAAGATCCGGGGCGCCGCCGGAAACCAGATTCAGATCCACCGCTTTTTGTGAGACAGGGATGGAAATCCCGCGGGAATCTCCGGCAATCCCCTGCCGGGCCCCGAAGGGGAAAGCCTCCACCCGCAGGGAGTGAAAACCGGTTTGGTCCGGCGTTTTCCAGAGAAAATTTCCCGCCCCTTCGGACAGCTTTCCCTCGTTGATAAGTTTTTTTCCATTATACCAGACGATATAGGGATCCAGCCGCGAATCAAACTCCACGCGCGCTTCCAGCATGACGGTCGCCCCGGGGGAGACCAGCTGGGAACCGGCGGAAATACTGGGAAGATACATTTGAATATCTTTCAGGGAAAATTCGGCGTCCCCTAAATAATAGACTGATTTTTCCGTCTGATAGAGGGTTTCTTTCTCGCCGAGGATCTGGAAAACCAGGGTATATTGACCGATTTGCAGATTCTCCGGCATGAAGAAGTTAGGCAGATTCTTATCCAGCCGTTTAGCCGGGATCTGAATATTCGTTTTAGCGATCCTGATTACCGGAAACTCGGCAGCCGATTCCTCTCCGGCCGCGCCGGATTCTTTCACGACTTCCCTTACTATCTCAAAATTCTCGTTTGCCTCGGATTTGAGGGTATACAGGACCTTTCCCCCCAGGGTTTCTCCCCTGGAATCCCGCAGGGAGACCATCAATCCGGTAATATCCGGGTCATTGGCGATGGAGCTGGCAAAATAGGGGCGTATTGTATCATTCGTGTTAATCAGGGAACGATCATCAAGGGAAGTATTGTTTACCAGGGCTTTTACCTGGTAGGTCCCGGCTGAGGGCAAAACAATATCCAATTCCCCGCACGCGCAGAAAAGAGATGATAAAATCAGTATACCGAACACTCTTTTAATAGTTTGCAGACACATAACCACTCTAAGTATATCGTACTGCATAATAAAAAGCTAGAGCTTTTTTGATGTTTTGCAATTTTCTTTGTTTTTTGTTATTATTACGGGACAATGAGGGCAACCCGGGCAATTATACATTTGGACAATTTTCGTGGAAATTTCCGCGCCATACAGGGAAGGATAGGCCCGAATCGACAGATATGCGTGCCGGTAAAAGCCGACGCCTATGGCCACGGCGCTCTGGCGCTTGCCCGGGCGGGACTTGAGGCCGGGGCTTCCTGTCTGGCGGTATCCACGGTACGGGAAGGGGCGGAACTCCGGGAAAATGGGATTACCGCGCCGGTTTTGCTCCTTTCCCAGCCCCTTTTTGAGGAAATTCCGGGTATTTTTGAGAACCGGCTGAGTCCTTTTGTCTCCGATTCCGGCTTTATCGAGGCCCTGAACCGGGCCGGCGGCGAAATCCGGCTTCCGGTTCACCTGAAAATAGACACCGGGATGGGCCGTATGGGCTGTCCCCCGGCGGAGGCGGGCGGCCTTGCCCGGCATATCGCCGGCTGCTCTGCCCTGGAATACGCCGGAACCGCCACCCATTTGGCCGTTTCCGATTCCGCCGCCGCTGACGACATCGCCTACACACGGCTGCAATTGGCCCGTTTCAGGGAAGCCCTGGACAGTATACGGGCGGCGGGCGTCGATCCCGGTATTGTCCACGCCGCCAACTCCGGCGGAGTCATCCTGCACCCGGATTCCTGGTTTGACATGGTACGGCCGGGGATTCTGCTCTACGGCTACAAACCGGTTGAGGAGACGCCGGATACCGCCGGTCCCGCCGCGTTCCTGCGGCCGGCGCCGGTAATGGAACTGCGGACCAATGTGGTTTTCATCAAAAAGGTAAAGAAAGGCGAATCTCTTTCCTACGGCAGAACCTGGATCGCCCCGCAGGACACGACCGCCGCGGTTCTGCCGGTGGGTTATGCCGACGGCCTTCCCCGGCCGGCAAGCAACAAGTGGCAGGTGGTAGTCGGAGGCAAGACCTATCCTCTGGTGGGCCGGATCTGCATGGACCAATGCCTGGCGGACCTGGGACCTGAGCCTGAGGTCCGCCGCTGGGATGAGGCAGCGGTGTTTGGCGGTCCCGCGTCCGATGCCGCCGCCCTGGCGGAACGGATTGGCACCATTCCCTACGAGATCACCTGTAATATCAACAAACGGGTGCCGAGGATCTATACTCAGGAATAGCGGCGGCGGTATTCCGAAGGGGTGTTTCCCACAAGACAGGTAAAAATCCGGGAAAAATAGTTGGGATCGTTAAAACCTAAATCCAGGGCGATACTGGTCATGGTGTCTTTGGTGTGGAGAAGCCGGCGTTTCGCGTTTTCGATGCGGACCTTGTTGATATAGGTACTTACATTCATGCCTATCCGCTTTTTGAAGCTGTGGTTAATGTACGACTCGCTGCAATAGCAATAGGCCGCAAGGTCCTTCACCAGAATTCGGGAGCTGAAATTCCGTTTCATATATTCCAGGGCGTGGGCCACGATGGTGTTTTCCCTGGAATCACAGCGTTTGGCGGGCATTTTTTCCCCGGAATGGATGTTCTGCAGGTGCAGATAGGTATTGGCCAGATATTCCGCCACTATTTCCAGGTAAATGATCATCTGCCCGGTTTCTATATCAGGAGCGGTGATATACTGATCGAACAGGTCCCTGGCCTTTTCATAATTGATTTTAGCGGAAGCCCCGCTGATCCGTTTGAGCAGATACCGGGAAAGCGCGGGCCGGTAATTGAAGAACCCGGCGGTGACGGCCCCCAGGATCAGCTCTCCCGCTTTAATCGGTACGACATACTCTCCCACCCCGGTATAACACAGACCCCAAAACGGCTTTCCCTTTGCGCATTTTATCGCCATTGGACGCATCATGTCCAAACAGCGGAAATGCTGCCTTTTCGCCGATTTTATATACATGCAATAGGGATTGGTATGGGCCAGATAGGGCTGCAAGGCCTTATCCAGTTCTTTATCTATGGGGATGAATCCGGAAAAATCCTTCACGCAAATGCTGACGTTATAGGTCCGGGAAATATAATCCAGAAATTGAGACATCTTTCCATACCGGTTATCCATATCCGTTCCCTCCAACTTTGCAGAATGATCCAGATAATCTACAGTTTTTTTAATGTTACTTTACCGGATTATGCTATCCTATCCTCAATAAGGCAAAAAAGCAAGGAAATATAAATCTTTATGCGGAAAATTTATCAGGATTTTTTATGGCCGTGACGGTTACCTCGGATATTGTAGTGATTGGAGGCGGCGTGGCCGGAGTTTGCGCCGCGTTGGCGGCTGCCAGGGGCGGTGTCCGTGTCAGCTTAGTTACCAATCGTCCGGTATTAGGAGGAAATTCCAGCAGTGAAATTCGGGTTTGGACCCGGGGCGCGTCCGGGGGAGGGAACCTGTTCAGTGAGGAAATGGGGATTCTGGGGGAGTTAAAACTGCGCAATCTCTATGTAAACCCTGAATTTAACGTGATTATGTGGGATGAGGTACTCCTGGACGCCGTCCTGGCGGAGAAGCGGATACAGCTCTTTTTGAATACCCATATCACCGGTTTTGTTCATGAGGGCCGGCAGGTGGTGTCGGTACAGGGATTCCAGATGGCTTCCGAGGGGGACTATACCTTTACCGGGACTTACTTCATTGATGCTAGCGGTGACGGAAGCATCGGCGCCGGAATGGGAGTGCCTTTTGTGATGGGCAGGGAGGGCGGTGATGTATACGGGGAGACAAACGCCCCGAAAAAGGGCGATTCCTCCACCCTGGGAAGTACGCTCTTTTTTGTGTCGAAAAAAACCGATAGACCCGTTTCCTTTATTCCACCGGCCTATATCCACGGGATGGGAACGATCCGGCAGTTCATATCCGCCGGGGGCCGGCTGATCAGCGAGACTCTCAACGGCAGCGACTATTGGTGGTTTGAGCTCGGCGGCAGCGAAGATACTATCCGGGACAATCAGAATATCGCCCTGGAACTGAGGCGGGTTGCCCTGGGCGTATGGAATTATATTAAAAACAGCGGAGAATTCGACGCGGCAAATCTTACCCTGGAATGGGTAGGTTCAGTACCCGGCAAACGAGAGTCCCGGCGTTTTATCGGGGCCTATGTGTTGAAGGAACAGGATCTGACCGGGCGGGGACAGTTTGAGGATGATCTGGTCTACGGCGGCTGGTTCATGGATTTTCACCCCGCCGGGGGAGTTTTTGCCGCCGAAGCGAATTGCGTGCAAATTCCGGTGTTTGCCTACCCCATTCCGTTCCGATGCCTCTATAATCCGGATTTTCCCAATCTTCTTTTCGCCGGACGGAATATCAGCGTGAGCCACGCGGCCTTTGCCTCATCCCGCATCATGAATACCTGCGCCATGGTTGGACAGGCCGCGGGAAGCGCCGCTGCCTACGCTTTTTCCCATAATTGCCCGCCTCCGGGGATGTCCCCGGCGGATATCCATGCCATTAAGGAGATCCTTGCCTCCCAAGACCAGGCCCTGCCCTGGCAGGTGAAAGACGCGGGCGAAAATCTTGCCCGCCGGGCCGGGGTATCCGCCTCTTCGGTACTGGACCAAGCCGACGCCGGAGAAGGGAGCGCCCTGTCTCTCAGCGAGGACTGGTTCCTCTTAATTACCAAAAAGGCGGGCGGTTCCGGGCCGGAGGCGCTGTTCCAAAGCGAGGAGGCTTGCTCGATTCGGGTCTTGGCGGTGAAACAGGAACTGCCTTCCCGGCTCGCGCGGGCTCCGGGAGCTGAAGAACTGGTCCTGCATATTGCCGCCGGCATAAACTGGACCTCCATCGCGCTTCCGCCCTCCATGAAGGATTACGGGGGGTTTGTGCTGCTGACCGGCGGGGCCGTTCCGGGGCTTTCACTATTGACCGGCCCGCTGCAGACTACCGGGTTTCTTGCGGGACTTCGCTGGTCCCCTGAGTACCACTACCCCCGAATCCGCGCCGATATAGCCGGAATCTACGGCCCCCATAACGTGCAGGACGGCATACTCCGGCCTTATACCATGCCCCGGTCCTGGATTTCCGGCGCCGAAAAGGAACCGTGGCTCCTGCTGGAATGGGAGCAGGCCGAAACGTTCCGGGAATTGGCGATCTATTTTAACCCGGATCTGAGCCGGGAAATTCCCTCGTCCGTCCAGTGTTCCCTTGACCCCCACCATTATTTCAGTCCCCGGCGGGGGATGCCGCCGGAATTGGTCAAGGATTACCGGGTGGAACTGCGCCGGGAGGGCGTCTGGACCGCTGCGGGGCAGGTTCGGGATAACTGGCTGCGGCGTTCATGTTTCAGTTTCCCGGAAAACAGCCGCGGAGACGCCCTGCGTATAGTGTTTGAATCAACATACGGAAGCCCACGGGCTGAGGTATTTGAAATAGAAATCTATTGAGGAGGTTTTGTATGAAACGAATTATCGGAGTAGTATGCGTATTTCTCTGCGCCGTTTTCGCCGTGTTTGGGACCGGCCGGAGAGATTCAAACGCCGGCTCAGGGAGCAGCGGCATTGTATGGGCCGGATGGTCCGGCGAGGAAGAAGGTTCCAGAGAGATTTTTACCTGGATGCGGACCAGTTTTGAACAGCAGAACCCCGGCAAAGCCGTAAGCTGGGTAGGCTGGCCCTGGGCGGAGACCGCCACACAGTTGGTTATCAGAAACCAGGGCAACGAAAAACTCGATATTGCCCAGGTAGACATCGGTATCTTCGCCACCATCGCGGCTACCGGCGCTTTGGCGGACTGGAATGATCTGGCCGGCGCGCCCTGGGTCAGAGACAACTTCGACGCCGCGTCCCTGGCGGTGGGCAGTATCGACGGCAAACAGCTTGGCCTTCCCTGGTCGATTGCCTCCATCGGCATGATCTACAATCCTGAAATTCTCGCCAGGGCGGGATTCAACGAGCCGCCCAAAACCATCGCCGAATTTGAGCGCTGCCTTGAGGCGATCGCGAGACTCCCCGGCGATATTATTCCCTACGGCGTGGCTACCAGAGACGCTACCGCGGCGAATGATTTTATGCCCTGGCTGTGGACCTTTGGCGGCCGCATGTACGACGCCGCGGGCAATGTTGCCATAAACAACGCCGCGGGCGTACAGGCCTTAACCTGGTACAAAAGCCTTATAGACAAGGGCTATATCAGGACCAATATGAGCCGCTTTGATTCACGCCAGCTTTTTGCCCAGGGACGCATGGCGTTTTATGACGACGCGGTGCTTGCCAAAGGCGTCGCCGTCGGCAACGGCGTGCCCCCGGAGCGCTTCTCCCAGCTGGTGCAGCCCATGCAGCGACCGGTACTCAAGGCCGGCGACACGCCCCGCTCCATGATGTGGGGGCACATGCTCGTGGTGTTTAACAAGTCCGCGGTACAGAACGACGCGGTGGCCTTTGCCAGACACCTGGTAGGCCAGGACGTGTCTATGCGTTATTTTAACCAGAACGGCATGCCCCCGGTGCTCAAATCGGTGATTGCCAGCCCGGCGGTACAGAACGATCCCTGGATCAGCAGTTTTGCCGCCATCACCACGACCGGCGAACTGGGTGAATTTGATCTCAACCCCCAGAAGGGCCAGCTTTCCACTATCGTTGTCGAGGAGCTTCAGGCGGTCCTTACCGGGGACAAGCCCCCCCAGCGGGCCGCCGACGACGCCGCGGCGCGGATGAAAAACGTCAGGTAGCAGTCAGGCGGCGGGAAAGGATAGGGCATGACAAGCTCAAGAGCGGGAAAGAGAATCAGCGCCGGACAGACCGGTATACTATTGGTCATTCCGGCCATGGCGGTGTTCTGCGTCATCATACTCTATCCTTTTATCAACTCAATACTCATGAGCTTTACCGACCGGAGCCTCCTTTCCCCTACCGCCGCCTTTACCGGCCTTGAAAATTACGCGCTGCTCTTCGGAGACAGCGGCTTTTTCGGGGTCTTTAAAAACACGGTGGTCTTTGTCATATACGCCACCCTGCTCCCCTTTACCCTGGGGTTTATCTGGGCGATCATCCTCAACACCAAGTTCCGTTTTTCCGAGATACTCCGGGGCATTACCCTGGTAAACTGGATCATCCCCGGCGTGGCCATCGGCTTCTTATGGATGTGGATATTCCACGGGGAATACGGGGTGCTCAACGGGCTTCTGCGGCTCTTGGGCATAAGCAGGGAGAGCGTCAACTGGCTGGGCCGGACCAAAACCGCCATGTTCGGGGTGGTCATTGCCCGCACCTGGCAGATGCTCCCCTGGTATATGGCGTTTCTCCTGGGCGGCTTGCAGGGCGTCTCCCCGGATCAGCTTGAGGCGGCCCGCATGGACGGGGCGGGCAACCTGCGCTCCTTCTGGTATATCATCCTGCCCGAAATGAAAGGGATCATCTCGGTAGTGCTCATTCTGGGGACCATCGGCAACCTGCAGCATTTCGATCTGATCTGGGTCATGACCGAGGGAGGCCCGGCCAGGGCCACCACCACCCTCTCGATTGAGGTATACCGGAACGCGTTCAAGTACTACAACATGGGCCAGGCCGCCGCTATCGGCAGCGTCTGGGCGGTGCTGCTGGGCTGTTTCAGCTTTATCTATGTCCGGCGGATTCAGGAGGGCGAAAGATGAAAAAGGCCGCGACCGGTAAAACGCCGCTCTTCCAGCCGACACCGGGCTTTCGGGTTTTCTTCTGGTTCTTCCTCGTGGTGATCGCCCTCTTTGTGTTCTTCCCCCAGCTCTGGATGCTCAACACGTCCCTCAAAACCGCGGCGGACACGTTCAGGTTCAGCTTCTTTTCAAACCCCACGCTGGAAAACTTCAGGAACGTAATCTCCAACCCCCGAATCCTCATCTATTTGAAAAACTCCCTGTTTGTGTCCCTTGCGTCAAGTTTCCTTGCCACCCTGGTGGCGGTCTTCGCCGGATACAGCTTTTCCAAATACCGCTACCGGGGCCGGAAGTCCCTGATGACCCTGGTAATGATAAGCCAGGCCTTCCCGCAGGTGGTGCTGCTTATTTCTATATATATGATGATGCGGCGTTTCGGCCTCCTGGATAATTATCTTTCGATTATTTTGTCCTACATTACCTTTACCCTGCCGGTGGGAACCTGGACCCTGAAATCCTATTTCGACCAGATTCCCGATTCCCTCATCGAATCCGCGCGGGTGGACGGTGCGGGGACCCTGACCACCATTTTCCGGATCATCCTGCCCCTGGCCGTGCCGGGCATGATCTCCATCGCCATCTACGGCTTTGTCTGGAGCTGGAACGATCTTATTTACTCCCTCACCCTCATCACCCAATCGGATCTCCGCACCCTGGCGCCGGGCCTCCAGCTGACCTATTTAGGCGAGTTCCAGAGCAACTGGGGCAACATGATGGCGGCCTCCCTCTTTTCCTCGATCCCCGTAACCGTCATGTTTATTTTCCTGCAAAAGTACTTTATCTCCGGCCTCACCTCCGGGGCGGTAAAGGGTTAGTCCGAACGCGCGGCGATACCTGTACAAGACACCGTAAATAACTCCACTCCGGGACCTAAAGTCCGGCTTCACGTTGACCGCTCAGGCGTAAGGGCGCATAGGTCCCAGGCTTAGGGGCGTATCGGTCCCAGGCTTAGGGGTGGATGCTGCGTTAGCCTGGCGCAGGGTGATGCGAATTGCTAGCGCGGGGTGCTGCGTTAGCCTAGAGCAGGGTCCCGCCCTCGCTTAGGGGCGGGTACGCCCCCTGCTTGGGGAAGGGTACTGCCCAGCCTTGGGGCAGGCGTCTATTCCCTGAGGGTGGAAACGGGATACTGTATCTTTATTAAGGAGGAAATAGATGAAAAAGACGTTGCGGGCAATTATTGGCATAACACTGCTGGTCCTGGCGTCCGGGGGGCTTTTCGCCCAGGGTGATCAGCAAAGCGCCGCGCCGGTGGAGACGGTGGATGACGGGCGGCAGAAATACGCCCTGGTTATCGGGAACGGGGCCTATACCGGCATTACCCGGCTCAACAACCCTGTAAACGATGCCGCCGACATAAGCGCCGCCCTGCGGGACCTGGGCTTTACCGTGGATCAGGTGATCAACGCGGGCCGGGTACAGATGGAAGAAGCGGTCACGCGGCTCAAGAACCGCCTGGGCGGGGCGCAAGGTTCCTACGGCTTTTTCTATTATGCGGGCCACGGGGTGCAGTCCAACGGGGAGAATTACCTGATACCGGTGGACGCGAACATCCCCGGCGAGGCGTACCTGCGGGACCGGTCAATGCCGATGCAGGCGATACTGGACGAATTGAACTACGTGGGGAACAGCCTGAATATCGTGGTGCTGGACGCCTGCCGGGACAATCCCTTTGGCTGGCGGCGGAGCGGGAGCCGGGGTTTGCAGGTGGTTTCTAACCAGCCCGCCAAAAGCATCATCGTCTACGCCACCAGCGCGGGGAGTACCGCCGCAGATGGGACGGGGAGGAACGGGCTTTTTACCACCCACCTTTTGAACAACCTGAAAAAGCCGGGCTTAAGTGTCCGGGATATGTTTGATCAAACCGGTGCGGACGTGTACCGGGCAAGCGGTGGTGAGCAGGTACCGGCGATCTATTCGCAGTTTTTCGATGTGGCGTATTTGGGAACAAGACCCGCTCCGGTACAGCCCGCGGCCCCGCCGGTAGTGAATCCCCAGCCATCACCACAGCCCGCGGCAAGGCCAAGCCCCGCGCCCGCGGTTACAAGCAATGCCAAGGCATATAATGACAGCGGCAATGCGTATTACGACAAAGGAGATTATGACCGTGCGATAGCGGACTATACCCAGGCAATACGGCTTGACCCCAATTTTGCCGAGGCGTATTTCAACCGTGGTGATGCGTTTGACGAAAAAGGGGACTACGACACGGCGATAGCGGACTATACTCAGGCAATACGGCTTGACCCTAATTATACCAGGGCGTATTACTATCGCGGCATTTCGTATGATAACAAGAAAGACTATGACCGTGCGATAGCGGACTATACCCAGGCGATCCGGCTTGACCCCAATTATACCGCGGCGTATAACAACCGCGGCGTTGCGTATTACAACAAAGAAGATTATGATCGGGCGATAGCGGACTATACTCAGGCGATCCGGCTTGACCCCAATTACGCCAAGGCGTATTTCAACCGCGGTGATGCATTTGACGAAAAAGGGGACTACGACACGGCGATAGCGGATTATACCCAGGCGATCCGGCTTGACCCCAATTATACCGCGGCGTATTGCTACCGCGGTATTTCGTATCGCCACAAAGGAGACTATGACCGTGCGATAGCGGATTATACCCAGGCGATCCGGCTTGACCCCAATTATGCCACCGCGTATAACAACCGCGGCGTTGCGTATGAAAACAAAAAGGACTACAACCGGGCTATCGCGGACTATGAAGCGGCGCTGCGGATCGACCCAAACTATACCCTCGCCAGAAACAACCTTGAAGATGCCCGGCGGGCGCGGGGGTATTAGGAAGGGATACGACCGCCTCCGTATGAGGGCGGAGGCTTTTTTGAAAGTCCGGTTTAATACCCCGCCGGACCGGAGGTCCGAGCTCTGCCGCGCGGTTGTGGATTCGAGGGGAGGTAATGCCCTGCCGTGCGGTTCTTCATTGACAAAAAGCATTGAGCCCACGCCCGCCCAGGAATAGCGCATACATGGGTGAGTCGCTTTCGTAAAGCATGTTCCCTGCTGTTTTGTACTATTGTGTATCTCCTTCAACTGTGTATCTCCTTCAACAGGCTTATTATCAAAACATGGAACTGGAATATACCTGGTTTGAAGCGGAAGACGGCTTTTTCGTGGGGTGGTTTGACGATTTTCCTGAAGATGTAACTCAGGGGAGAACGCTTGAAGAACTGGAAGAAATGCTTGCGGATATGTACGAAAGTCTGAACCTTGCAAAATACCACAAAGGAGAACCCATGCCAAGACTAACCGAAGCTGAATACGATGCCCTTGAAGATGAAATTACGCGCAATCCGCCCGATGTTGACCCCGCCAACTCCCGCCGCCCGGTGCGTATGGTGGTGGTGGACGATTTTTCCGCCGAGTGGCTCCGCGTCAAGGCGGAGGCGGGGTATACGACACCTGAGAAAGTTATTCATACGCTGGTGGCGCGTGAGTTGACGGGTGCTGAAGCATAAGCCAGGCAAAGACGCCCTGCAGGGTATCTCCATTACCCTATCTTTATCACGGATTTTACGATATTCGCCTTATCCGCAATGCTCTTGTCCATGGCGTTTTGAACATCGGTGAAATCAAAAGTGTTGGTTACGACGCCTTTCAGATTCACCGTGCCGGCGGCCACCGCGTCAATTGCCATGGGGTAAATGTGCCGGTAACGGAAGACCGTTTCAATACGGATCTCCTTGTCCATAGCGAGACTCATGGGGAAGTTTACCATGCCGGTTTTCCCATAACCTACCATAACCAGCACGCCGCCTTTGCGCAGTACCTGTACCGACTGGCCGGCAACCGCCTCTACTCCCGATGTGTCGATAACGAGATTACAGCCGCGCCCGCCGGTCAGCGCGCCTATCACTTCAACAGGGTCCTGCTCCTTCGAGTTGATAACGCCGCTTGCGCCTAAGTCCAAAGCCTTATCAAGCCGTTTGGGCATCACATCGATCTGATACACCCGCGAAACGCCGCAGGCTTTCAGCGCCATCATGGACATGAGGCCAATACAGCCTGAGCCGAAAACCGCCGCCGTCTGCCCGGCGCGGGCGCCGCCCTGGTTGGCGGCGTGAAACCCGACCGCCAGCGGCTCGATCAGCGCCCCCTCCAGGGTACTTACATTTTCCGGCAGTTTGAAGCAGAGCGCCGCCTCGTGGCTGACATACTCCTGGAAAACTCCGTCCACCGGCGGCGTGGCGAAGAAAATCACGTCCGGGCAGAGGTTGTACTTCCCCTCCCGGCAGAATTCGCAGTGGCCGCAGGTCTTGCCCGGTTCCAGCGCCACCCGGTCGCCGATTTTCAGATGTTTTACCGCTTCGCCGACTTCAATCACCGTGCCGCCGGACTCGTGTCCAAGCACAAAGGGCGGCTTGACGATGTAGTCACCGATACGGCCGGTTTCGTAGTAGTGCATGTCACTGCCGCAGATGCCTACATATTCCAGCTTTACCAAAGCCTCGTCCGGTTTTGGCCGGGGAATGTCCCGCTCGATATAATCTATTTTATTCAGTCCGGTCATTACCGCCACTTTCATTTTTCCCCGCATAATACATTCCTTATTTTTGCCGTTGTTTCTGGTAACAGTCGAATCCGACCGCGGCGAGCAGCACCGCGCCTTTGATCAGCATTTGTGAATACTGGGTTACATTCATTAATACCATGCCATTGCTCAAAACGCCCAGTATTAATATGCCCGCCACCACGTTAGAGATTTTCCCCGAACCGCCGTTGACGGATACGCCGCCCAGTACTACCGCGGTGAGCACATCAAACTCAAAGCCCTTGCCCGCCAGGGCCTGGCCGGAATTGGTACGGGAAAGCATCACTATTCCCGCGATACCGGCGAAGAGGCCCGAAAGGGTATACACCATGTACTTCACCCGCTTTACGTTGATACCCGAAAGATTTGACGCCTCTTCGTTGCCGCCCACGGCATAGAACCAGCGGCCAAAAAAAGTCTCGTTCAAAATAAACGCGCCGATTGCCAGAATCACCACCATGATGATTACCGGAATAGGAACCGGCCCCAGGTAGCCCTGACCGATAACCGAAAAACCTTTGGGAAAACCAAAAATGGGAATGCCGCCGCAGATGATAAACGCCAAACCTTCCAGCATGGTCATCACCGCCAGAGTTACGATGAGGGGCGGCATTTTGATATTGGCGATTATCCAGCCGTTGATAAAGCCCACCGCGCTTGCCATTGCCAGCGAAATGAGACAGGCGGGCAGCGGATGCATACCGGCCTTTACCATGAGCCACGCGGTTACAATGTTCACCAGGGTGATTTGTGAACCAATGGAAAGGTCAATGCCGCCCAGCAGCAGCACAAAGGCCATGCCCACCGCCGCAATTCCCAGCATGGAAATCTGCCGGGCAACGTTGAACAGGTTGTCCAGTTTCAAAAACGATCCGGTAACCGCACTGAAAAAAACCATCAAGGCAATCAGCGCCAGATATATCCCGTATTTCTTAACTATGTCAAAAGCCGCCGCTTTCATCATACCACCGCCTTTGCGTTAGTTGAATTTGTTTTAGCCTGTGTTCGCGAAGCGAACGCCATTATTCGCTCCTGATTAAAATCCTTCTTTTCAAGTTCGCCGGTAATCCGGCCTTCGGACAGAACCAGGATGCGGTCGGATATGCCCATCAGCTCTTCCATTTCCGACGAGATGAGGAGCAGTGTCTTTCCCGATTCAACCAGGGTGTTGATTAGCTTATAAATTTCGTACTTGGCCCCTACGTCAATACCGCGGGTGGGCTCGTCAAAAATGATGATGTCAGGAACCGCCGCCAGCCATTTGGCGATAATCACCTTTTGTTGATTGCCGCCGCTCAGATTTTTGATTTTCTGATTAATGCTGGGCGTTTTAATCAGCAAATTGCTTTTGTAGGTTTCGGCAATGGTTTTCTCTTTGACCTTATTCACCACCGAAAGGGTCGAAATCTTGTCCAGAATCACCATGCTGATGTTACCTTTGATGTCGATATCCAGAAGCGCGCCCTGCCGCTTGCGGTCTTCCGGGACCAGAGCTATGCCCCGCCGGATCGCGCTCCGGGGAGTTTTGCTTTCAATAGGTTTTCCCTTCATCAGAATTTCTCCGCTTGTCTTTGGTTTTATCCCGAATAACAATTCCGCCAGTTCCGTTCTGCCCGCGCCGATAAGGCCGCCCAGGCCAAGCACTTCACCCTGGCGCAGCTTGAAGGAAATATCATGCAGTCCATTTCCACAGAGATTTTTTGTTTCAAGGATAACCTCGTCATTTATGGAAGAATTCCGCTCCGGATATGTTTCTTTCAACTCGCGTCCCACCATGGTAGTCACCAAATGATCCTCGCTGGTGTCCGCGGTGTTAAGGGTTTCGATGCAGCGGCCGTCCCGCATGATGGTTACCCGGTCACAGAGTCTGAAAATTTCTTCCAGCCGGTGGGAAATGTAAATAATGGTAACACCCTGAGCCTTGAGCTGATCGATAATAGTAAACATGCCTTCCACTTCCTGGGAAGTAAGCGGCGCGGAAGGCTCGTCCATTACGAGGATATTCGCGTTCTGCGAAACCGCCTTGGCGATTTCCACGATCTGTTGATAACCCACAGTAAGATTTTTTACCAGGCCGCCGGGATTTATGCTGATATTGAAACGTTTGAAAATTTCCGTCGACTCTTTCTCCATTGCCTTACGGTCAATGCGGATTCCTTTCCGCAGCGTCCGGCCCAGAAAAATATTTTCCGCTGCCGAAAGTTCTCCTACCAGATTGAATTCCTGGTAAATCACGGCTATGCCATTCTCTTTGGAAAGCCTGGGTGTCATGGCGGAAAACGCTTTACCGTTGATGATAATTTTTCCGCTGTCGGGAACCACCGCACCGGTACAGGTTTTGATTAGGGTTGATTTTCCCGCCCCGTTTTCACCGACCAGCGCGTGTACCTCGCCCTTCCGAATCTCAAGGGTTACGCCGGAAAGGGCGGTGACCCCCGGATAGGTTTTTGTAATATTTTGAAAAACCAGCAGATTTTCCGCCATGACGGACCCCTTACCTGGTATAGTATTGGTCCAAATTCGCGATAGTAACCGGAATGTTTGAACGGTACACCACACGCTCCACCGGTTCGTTGTTGAGCAGCATTTTGAGCAGGCCAAAAATCTCTTCCGCTTTGGCTTTGCCGTCACCGGTATTGAGCACCGACATGCGGATAGCCTCGTTTTTTGCCATAGCCGCCAGTTCTTCCGGCGTCGCATCCGCAGCAAAGATGCCAAAATCAGGGCTGAGTTTGCCGGAAGACTTGACCGCCTCGTTGGCGCCGACCGCGCCACCGCCGCCAATGCAGGCAATCACCTTCATGTTGGGGTGGGCCTGCAGGAAAGTCTCGGTTTTGGCCATGCCCTCAGTGGGGTTAATGGCGCTTGACTGAGCCACGATCTTCGCGTTAGGCGCGTTTTTCTTGATGGCGTCCACAATACCGTTGCCCCGCTCCAGGAGGATCTCAAGCTGAGGGTAATCGAGGATTCCCACCTCGGCGACACCGCCCAACTTTTCGTTGATCCATTTGGCCGTTTCCTGCCCGATGATCTGGCCCAGCAGGTAATTGTCGATAAGCCAGTTGATGTCGGAATTTTCAAGGTTGTCATCCCAACAGAAAACCTTGATGTGTTTACTCCTGGCCTGGGCAAGCACCGCTTCAAGGGCGTTTTTTTCCGCAACCTGGATGATGATGGCGTTAACGTTGTTGGAAATAAAGTTTTCTACCTGACCGATCTGGGTGGAAGGGTTGCTTTTGCAATCCAGGTAGGTAAACGATCCATTGTCCGCCTGGATCAGCTTCTTGAGCTCTTCGCAGGTCGATGACCAGACCTGGTTGGACAGATCCTGCACTGTCATGCCCACCGAATAGGCGGCCTTGCCGGCGTCCCCTTTTTCGGTACAGCTCACCATCAGCGCCGCCAACAGGGCCGGCATGAGAACCACCGCCTTCGGTAACCAGTTTTTCTTTTTCATTTTTCCTCCGATGGAAATTTTTTTGGCATACTTCAATACTTTTTTAATATGTCTATTAAAGCTGTAATAGAAGTGGCAGGACCTGTCAAGGGGAATATTTTAAAAGAAGTGGTTGTTTTTGGAAACTCAACTTAAATCGTATTAATATATGCCTCAATGTGCAGCAGGGCCGCGCCCAGGGCGGAGGCCTCAAGGCGATAGGTACAGGCTTCCACATAAGCGCCATCGTCGCCAAAGGTATCCAGTTCCCGGAGGCGGCGGCGCAGGTTTCCCAGCCAGGGCTCGATAAAACCCCCTATATAGCCGCCTACTATCACTTTACAATCCAGCAGCATGCGGAGGCTGTTGATTTGGACAGCCAAATGGTCCAAATAGGTCTCCCATTCGGTCTGAAACGCTGCATTGCCCGCCTCAAGCCCTTCAAAGAAGGGTTCCAGCTTGCCGCCGGTGTGCCGGGTGAGGATTTTCGCGTTACAGTACGCGTCAAAACAACCTTTTTTGCCGCAATAGCACTGAGTTCCCCCGGGGATCAGGGTCATATGTCCGACTTCACCGCTTTTAAAGTTGTCGCCCATAAACAGACTGTCGTTTTGCCAGGCCCCGGTATCCCTCTGTTTGTCCATACCCAGGTAGGGGCCTTTGCGAAAAATCAGCGCGCCGCCCACGCTGTTACTGAGGGAAAGGTACAGAGCATGGGCAAAATCTTGCCGGCTGTGAAGTTCCGCCAGGGCCGCAGCGTTGGCATCGTTGGTAAAAGCCACCGGAAAGGGGATATACCGGCTGAATTCGTTGCAGGGAATGTCAAAAATATCCAAAATATGGGAATAAGTCAGCCGTTTTTGCTGTATGTTGATAATGCCGGGCAGGGAAATACCCAGACCCAGGACTTTTTCGGCGGGAATGCCGGTTTCGTGGCTGAAGATCAGGATGCTTTCCGACAGAAAATGCCGGTATTGTTCAGAATTTTCAAATTTTTTCTGCATTCTGATGTGCTCAAGTACCTTGCCGGACAAGTTGGTCAGCACTATGCCGATATGGTTGAGGGTGATATCAAGGCCCAGGGCAAAACGGGCGTCGTGGATGGGCGAGAGGGCCTTGGCCTTGCGGCCGCCGGTGGATTCAAATACCCCTTCTTCCCGGATAACCCCTTTTTCGATAAGCTCGTTGGTGATGAAAAGAACGGTGGGGGAACTCATGCCCAAGGCCTGGGCCAGTTCCTGTTTTGAAAGCCGTTCATGCCGGTTGATATACCGGAATACCCGGTTGCGGTTCAAGCGTTTCACGTCGATATTGCTGGTGTGGTTATTGCTCATTTAGTTAATCACTCTATTAAAGTATATAACTATCATTCGTATTTATGCAAGCAAAAAATGGCGCAGATGCGGGTGATTCCGATTGATGTATGGCCGGAAATATAGCTGGAGGATTCGGCCCTTAATATTTTTAATGATTTAAGGGTATACTTATCAGGCTGAGAGATCAAGGCAAAGATCATCACTATCAAGGGCAGTGATATTATCACACGTTTTACTGTGTGCGTGAAAAATTTGAACGGCGGAGGAGTCGATGAAAAAAACATCGTTTTTGATCTTGGTTGTTGTAAGCGGCATTGCGGTAGTCCTGGTTAATTTCCTGGTACTGCTGCTTTTCCTGAGTTCTCTTGGTCCGGAACAGCTGCTGTACCGGGTAGGGCTTCCGGGGATAGTTTTTATCGCGGTGTACTTTTTTTTCCTGGGGCGGGGCGCGCCATGCTTCGGAAAGGGCTTTTTTGAAGGGGCTTCCGGGGATATTTATAACAGTCGTCTTAAAAAAATAGGGGCTCTCCCCATCAAGAATATAGCCTTGGTGGTGCTTTTGGAACTGGTTTTTTTGGGCGTCCTCTTTTTCAGAAACGAATATCTCGGAGCGCCGCCGGAACTCAAGGCGCCTCTTTTCATCGCGGCTCTTGCGCTGGGTATGCTGGTGGGGACTTTTGTCTATGTACTGACCGATTATCTTGTTTCCAGTACCCTCATCACCCACAGTCTTACCGGCTACCCGCGGGATCTTCGGGAAGGCCGTCAGGCCGTCAAGACCCTGATAATTCCCCTGGCGGTGGCGATACTCTCTATCTGTTTTACCTTCTCGGTGGCGGTCCTCTCCATCAGCGAATCTGGAGTGGATCTTTCCGGAATGGGCGGCGGTTTTTGGTTGCGAATGATATTGGTCCTGGCCGCGTTTTTCGTAATCGTATTTGTCCTGGCTTTTAGCCTGAAGAAAACAATCGTTAATGTTTTCCATTCGGTTATCCGGCAGCTTGAAAATCTTTCCTCTGAACGGAAGGATCTGTCTAAACGTATTTCTATTTGTTCCGTGGACGAATTGGGGACCATCGCGGGAATGGTAAACAGTTTTTGTGAAAACATGGGCGGCGGGATGAAGGAATTGAAGACGGGGCAGAAAGAGCTTGCCGATTCGGGAATGGAACTGGAAAATCATGCCTCCGCCATGGCCGCTTTGATTGTGGAAATATCTAATGTGATTGAACAGGTTAATGCCAAGACCGAGAGCCAGCGGCAAAGCGTGACGGAATCTTCTGCGGCGGTGGAGGAGATCGCCCGGAATATTGAGTCCCTGGATAACTCTATCTCCAAACAGGCCGGCAGCATCAGCCGGGCCTCGGTGGCGGTAGAAGAAATGGTGGGCAATATCGGATCCATCGGGAATGTGGTGGAACGGATGTCAAGGCAATTCGAGACGGTGAACAGCGCCGCCAAGGAAGGCACCAAGATCCAGCAGGAAAGCCGGACCATGGTGCAGGAAATTGTCGAGGAGTCTAAAGCTCTCCAGGACGCCAACAAGATCATCGCCACTATCGCGGCCCAGACCAACCTGCTGGCGATGAACGCCGCCATTGAGGCCGCCCACGCGGGGGAAGCGGGCAGGGGCTTTGCCGTAGTGGCCGATGAAATCAGAAAACTGGCGGAAAATTCTTCCCGTGAATCTCAAAATATCCATTCCGAGCTGAAACAGATAGTCGAATCAATTAACAGTATCGTAACAAGCGCGCAGGCTTCGGAAGCGTCCTTCACCCAGGTCTCCGAGCGGCTGGATGAAACCCAGCATCTGGTCACCGAGGTTGATAACGCCGTCAGGGAACAGAAAGAAGGGACAAATCAGGTTCTGGAAGCGTTGAAGGATATGAACAATATAAGCGCGGATGTCAAGACGGGATCGGCGGAAATGAATGAGGGGAACGCTTCCATGCTCAAGGAAATGAACAGACTCCAAACCAACTCCAGGGAAATATCCGCCAGCATGAACGAGATGATAAAAAGTGTCGGCCGGATCAATAGCGGGGCACAGGATGTTTCCTCCCTGGCACAGGGAACCCAGCTGGCTATTGAAAAAATATCCCGCGTGGTAGACAGCTTCGAAGTATAAGGACCCCGGCGGCTTACCGCCGGCTTCTATTCGTCCGTTGCCTCAAGCGGGATAAACTTGAACGCCAGGGTGTCAAACAGCCCCATGTCGGTGATCTTCAATTCGGGAATGACCGGCAGGGACATGAAGCAGAGGGTCATCAGCGGTTCAACATCCTTGTTTATCCCCAGTTCTTCTACCGCTTTTTGTTGCAGGGACCTCAGTTTCAGGTCCACCCATTCTCCGGTTTGATCGCTCATCAGGCCGCCCAGGGGAAGGGGCATTCTCTCAAGGATGGTTCCGTTTCTGGCCAGGACCGCTCCGCCGCCCAGGGAAATGAGCGTCTCCACGGCCAGGACCATATCGTTGTCATTGGCGCCCACCACGATGATGTTGTGGGAATCATGGGCGACGGAAATAGCAGCCGCGCCGCAGCGAATTCCGTAGCCCCGGATAAGGCCCAGGCCTACATTTCCGGTGTTCCGGTGCCGTTCTACCACGGCGATTTTGGCAATATCCACAGCGGGATTAAAGGCAAAGGCGCCGGAAGAGTCCCGCTTCACCGTTGCCCTCTTTTTGCCGGTGACCACGGTACCGGGGCGTACATCGATCACCCATACCTGGTCCGAGTTGAGAGGCAGGACAAGTTTCCGTGCCGAAAAATCTTTTACGTGAAAACTCGATCGTAAAATCGAATCACCGGAGTGGGGCGGAATATGGGGGAACAGAGAGCGTCCGTCCAGAGCGGCAAGTTTCCCTTTGATAAACGTTTTACTTACCTTGAATTCCTCCAGGTTGTTCAGCAGGACTATATCCGCCCGCAGCCCCGGCGCGAAACCACCCCGGTCTTTCAGGCCGAAACATTCAGCGGCGTTCAGGGTGGCCATGCGCAGGGCGATCATGGGATCAAGGCCGTACTCAACACAGAGCCGCAGGCTGTTGTCAATGTGCCCCTTTTCAAGAATGGTCTTAGGCTGGCAGTCGTCGCTGCAGAACAGGCAGCGGCGGCTGTTTTGACTTGTTACGCCCTGGAGGAGTTTTTGCAGATCGTGGCAGGCCGAGCCCTGACGAAGCATCACATACATCCCCATCTCAATCCGCTGGTTCATCTCTTCCACCGTGGAACACTCATGGTCGGTGTGGACCATACCCGCCATGTAGGCCGACAGATCCCTGCCGCTCAGTCCGGGGCTGTGACCGTCGATGAGCTTGCCCTGGTTCAGCGCCAAAAGAATTTTTTCCAGTATATCGTCGTTTTCATTGATCACCCCCTGGTAATCCATAAGTTCACCCAGGCCCAAAATCCGTTCATGCTTCAGCGGCGCTTCAAGGACGGCGGCGTCCAGGATGGCCCCGTTGTGTTCATAGGAGGTACAGGGTACGCAGGAAGGGAGCATAAACTTGATGTCCAGGACGATGTTTTCGGAGGCTTGCAGCATATAGTCAAGACCCGCAAGACCGGCGACATTCGCTATTTCATGCGGATCGGCGATGATGGTTGAGGTACCGCGGGGAACCAGGAGTCTGCCCAGTTCCGGCGGGCTTAAAAAGGAAGATTCGATATGGATATGACTGTCAATAAACGCGGGAAGTACATACTGCCCGGCGGCGTCGATAATCTCAAGGCCCTGGTACAGGCCCGGCTTACCAATGGCGGCGACCAGGCCGTCCGTGACCACTAGATCGCCCTCAATAAAACGGCCCGAATACACATCGGCGATTTTGCCGCCCCGTACCAGCAGATCCGCCGTCGTATTTCCCGCGGCGGTAGAGATCAGTCTTTTTAAGGTACTTTTAGTCATACTCCCATTGTATACGAGGATTATCCGATTTGGCAAATTTTCTGCGGGTTGCCGTGTTTGAGAGCGTAACTCTCCACGGGCTATTCGAGCTATTGAACTACGGAAAAATCGGAGTTATTCTATAAACGATGAATTTAATTCGCCTTTTGGCGCTTGATTTGGATGATACTTTACTCCGGTCGGACCTGAGCATCTCCTACCGCACCAGAAACGCAATAAAACGGGCGGAAGCCGCCGGGGTAACGGTGGCGCTGGCTTCAGGCAGGATTCCCGCGGCAATGGAGCGCTTTGCGCAGCTTTTGGGCATGCACAAGCAGCAGCAAGGTTACCTCATCTGCAATAACGGTACCATCATTCAGGAAAGCCGCAGCGGCGCCATTGTCAACGAGGTCAGGATAGAAGTGCAAACCGCCCTTACGGCCTTTGATTTAGCCGACGCCGAGGGTTTCCCGGTACAGATCTACGATGACGATATCATGTACGTGTCCCGGGCCAACGAGTTCACCGAATACGATCAGAAACTGACCGGGCTGCGGCAGGTAGTGGTGGAAAATTTCCGGGCTATGGTGGGCGGCGGCTGCCATAAGATGCTTATTCCGGGGGATCCTATGCTTCTCGCGCCGCTGGAGAGCATCATCAGGACATACCTGGGCGACAATATCACGCTCTTTACCAGCAAGCCCTATTTTCTGGAGATCCTCCCCGCCAGGACCGACAAGGGAACCGCCCTGGCACTGGTGGCGAAGATGCTGAACATCAGGCAGGAAGAGGTAATGGCTATCGGGGATTCCATGAACGACGAGGCCATGATCCGCTGGGCGGGCGTGGGGGTTGCCATGGCCAACGGGGATGAGCGGATCAAAACCATCGCCGACCTGGTAACGGAAAAAACCAATGACGATGATGGGGTGGTGGAGATAATCGAAAAATGTATCTTAGCCAAAAGAAGGTCCGGCAGTGAGTGATACCGTAGAAGCCCTTTCCGAAACAGAGCCGGGTGTCAAAGACGCACGGAAGGAAGATATCCCCATCAGTACCGTCGATTCCTCCTCGGTGGTGCTGGAGCTTATCTATCAATTGAAAATAAAAGACGTGATGGCAACCGCGGTTATAACCGGAAGAAAGGATCAAACCATGCGGCATATTCAAGCCATCATGCGGGAGAACCACATTACCGGCGTTCCCATTGTGGAGGGGCAGCGCCTGCTCGGGCTGGTTTCTATTGATGACATCGTGATCGCCCTGGACAAGGGGTATATCGATCTGCCGGTGGAAGAACGGATGACCCAAAATATTATCGTGCTGCAGGACGATATGCCGCTTTCCTTCGCCATTTCTTATCTTAACAAATACCATTACGGCCGGTTTCCGGTACTCAACAAAAACCATGAACTGGTAGGCATTTTTACCTCCACCGACGTGATCAAAACCCTGCTGGTGGAAATGAACCGGGAAGTGCTGCGGCTTGAGAAAATACAAAAAGAATTAAGCGGCGCCGCATTGCCCTATTCGGAAATAGAATTCAACGTTCCCCGCTACGACTTTGAGCTGGCGGGCCGCGCTTCCACGGAAATCAAAAAAGCGTTAAAGCAGCGTAATTTTGATCCCCGCCTCATCAGGCGGATCGCCATTGCCAGCTATGAGTTGGAAATTAACCTGGTGGTCCACTCCCTGGGGGGAAGCATCCGGTGTTCCATCCAGCCCGACAAGGTAACGATAATCGCCTCCGACACCGGTCCGGGCATCGCCGATGTGAACCAGGCCTTGCAGGAGGGCTGGTCCACCGCCAACGAATACGTCCGCTCCCTGGGTTTTGGCGCGGGCATGGGCCTTGCCAACACCAAACGGGTCTCGGATGAATTTTCGATTAACTCCGCGCCGGGTTCAGGCACCACAGTACGTTCAGTGTTGTATGTTACTTCCTCCAAGGATGAAACCTGAATGACCATCAAGGAAGCCGCCGCCGCCCTGGAGGCGGATATCTGTCAGGGCGAATTTCAGGACAGCGACATTACCGGGGCCTACACTTCAGACCTGCTCTCCGACGTAATGGCCAACGCCCGGGAAGGCGGCGCGCTTATCACCATACAGGCCCATAAAAACACCGTGGCGGTAGCTACCCTGGTAAACATTACGGTGATTGTTATCTGTAACTCACGGCCCCTTCCGGATGATATGCTGGATGCCGCCAGGGAAGAGGGCATCGCCGTTCTGCGCACCAAAGAAAACCAGTTCACCGTTTCGGGAAAGTTGTGGGACTTACTTAAGGGAACCGCTCAAAACTTCAGTTTTTAGCGGCGCCCGTGCCTTCATAAGGGCGATAGGGGTAAACCGTGGCCTTGCCGGCGGATCTGCATAATCATTCCTGTTTATCGCCCTGCGGATCACTGGATCTTTCGCCCCGGTATCTGGTGGAACTCGGCGCGGCCAGGGGCCTTAAGGTGATGGCCCTCACGGACCACAACTCAAGCCTCAACTGCCCGGCTTTTGCCGGGCTCTGTCCCCAATACGGCGTCATCCCCCTCTTTGGCATGGAGGCTACCACCAGTGAGGAGATTCACGCGCTGTGCCTCTTCGGTACTTTGGAAGCGAGCCTCGCCTTTAGTGAGTACGCTTATTCCATACTGGTACCCTTCCCCAATGACCCGGAGAAAACCGGGGACCAGGTGTACGTGGACGCGGATGACAACATCGAAGGGGAAGTAGGGTATTATCTGGTGAATCCGCTTGACCTGTCTATTGACGCGATAGGCGCCAAAGCCGCCGCATACGGCGGCCTGGTCATTCCCGCCCACGTGGACCGGCCCGCCTTTTCCATGTCCAGCCAGCTTGGGGTAGTGGTGAAAGGTCCCTGGGCCGCGCTTGAGTGCACCCGTATCCCGCCGACCCTGAACGGCGCCCCCTTAGACACGTTTGGCTATCCCCTTACCACTTCCTCCGACGCGCATTATCCGGAGCATGTGGCCCGGCGGCCTTTTATGCTTGACATCAGCGCGGAAGAGCTGCAGCCCGGCGGTCCCGGCGCGGCGGTGGACATGGAAGCGTTTAAACAGGCGCTGGGTAAACGGCCAAGGCAGTAAACGGGCCGGGCCGGCGTAAAACCATTTTAACCATCATGCTGCTCAAAGTCCTCCCCGGTGCATACGAGGGCGCGGAGACCGGCCTCGCCGGGGCCTGTACCCGGAGGTCCGCCTGCGGAGCGCCGTCCCATTTCCGGTGGTACATTCGGGACCGGTCCCTCGCTTAGGGGCGGGTACGTCCCCCGGTTAGGGGTGAGTGCTGCGTCAGCTTAACGCAGGGTGCTGCGACAGGCTAGCGCAAGGTGCTGCGTCAGCTTAGCGCAGGTGGCTGCGTCAGCCTAGCGCAGGATGCTGCGATTGCTTAATGCAGGGTGCTGCGATAGCTTAGCGCAGGGTGCTGCGACAGCCTAGCGCAGGGTGCTGCGACAGTCTAGCGCAGGGTGCTGCGATACCTTAACGCGGGGTGCTGCGTCAGTTTAGCGCAGGTGGCTGCGACAGCCTAGCGCAGGGTGCTGCGATAGCCTGGCGCAGGGTGCTGCGATAGGCTAGCGCAGGGTGCGCCCCTCGGTTAGGGGTGGATACGTCCCCCGGTTAGGGGTGGGTCCCGATCAGCCTTAGTGGCGAAAACGATCCGTTTGATACCACCGCCGGTACCGGCTGGTGAGCAAGCGGAGGTCCCCTACCCAGAACGCCGGTCTTTCGGTATACTATCAAAAATACCATCGGAGGTTATGAGATGGCCCATACTGAAACCCTTGGTCCGCAAGACCGGCCTGCTCTGGGGATATGGATACCCCTTTCTATTCAACATGTATTCGCCATGTTCGGGGCGACTATTCTTGTACCAATTCTTACGGGACTGAACCCGGCTACTGCGCTGTTTACCGCGGGCACCGGGACCTTAATCTACATTTTGTGTACCGGCGCCAAAGTGCCCGCCTTTTTAGGTTCCTCATTCGCCTTTATTCCGCCCCTTATCGGCGTTACCGCGAGCTACGGCCTTCCCTACGCCCTGGGCGGCGCGGTGGCGGCGGGGATTTTTTACTGCCTCGTGGGGCTTATTATCCGTTTTGCCGGAACCGGCTGGCTGGACAAGGCCCTGCCGCCGGTGGTGATAGGTTCGGTAATTGTGGTCATCGGGCTTAACCTGGCCCCCACCGCCATGAATATGGCCATGAACGACAGCGGCGGCAACTACAGCCTGGTCTGCCTCTCCATCGCGGCGGTAACGCTGGGCGTAACAGTGGCGGCCAACATCTTCCTGAAAGGATTTTTCAGTACCATTCCCATTCTTATCGGACTTGCGGCGGGTTATCTCTTCACCCTGATCATGGGGGCTTTTATCCCGGCCTATGCCCTTATCAATTTCCAAGTGGTGAGGGATGCCCCCTGGTTCGGGTTTCCCGTTTTTCAGTTACCCAGTTTCAGCTTTGTGCCGATTCTGACTTTTGTGATCGTGTCCCTGGCGACGATTTGCGAACATCTGGGGGACACCCTGGTAACCAGTAAGGTGGTAGGCCGTGATTTCTACAAGAACCCCGGCCTGCACCGCACCCTTGCCGGTGACGGCATAGCTACCGCCTGGGCCGCGTTCTGGGGCGGGCCGCCCAACACCACCTACGGCGAAAACATCGGTGTTATGGCCATTACCAGGGTCTATTCGGTGTGGGTAATCGGCGGCGCGGCGGTAATCGCTGTCATTCTTTCTTTGTTCCGCAAATTCGGCGCGCTGATCCAGACCATCCCTACCCCGGTCCTGGGCGGCATTTCCATGCTGCTCTTCGGGATAATCGCCTCCAGCGGCCTTCGTACCATTGTTGAAAGCGGCGTTGACTATAAGGACAAACGCAACCTGACCATTTCCTCGGTGATTTTCGTCATCGGCATCGGCGGCGGCAGGCTGGCCTTCAATATTACCCGGGATCTCCGCTTCGAGCTGGCCGGCGTGGCCCTGGCGACGGTGGTGGGAATTGTGCTCAACCTGCTGTTTCCTGTCGACCGTGGAACTACAAAGACCGGGTAACGGCCTCTATGCAAGCAAGTCTTTAAAAGGCAATACTTCCAATCGAGGCTGTTCCAAAACTGCAGTTTTTGGAACAGCTTCCTTTAAAAACCGCGGTTTTGTAGGCAATAGGCCGAAAAACCGCAAGAGCTTGTTCCAAAACCATGCGCTTTAGCGCATAGTCAATTAGTTTTGGAACAAGCTCAATCACTCCGGATTTTCGACGGGGGCTTCCGGTATCTCAAACACCCCTCCCAGAATGTGCCCCGGCTGATAGGGGAACGAGGAAAGGTCCGTGAAGAGCGTAACCCCTGAGAGGACAAGTACCGTCTCGATTTCAGTTTCGACGCCGGCCACGATGTCCGTGTCCATCCGGTCACCGATGATAACTGTTTCTTCCCGCCGGACATTGAGCCTGCGCAGCCCATGACGCATCATCAGCGGATTCGGCTTACCCACAAAATAGGCCCTGGTTTTCGCGGCCAGTTCTATAGGGGCTACCAGTGCGCCGCAGGCGGGGACAATCCCCCCCTCCATCGGGCCTGAAAGATCCGGGTTGGTCCCGATAAGCCGGGCGCCGCCCATCACCAGTTTTACCGCCCGCTCCAGCGCTTCCAGGCAATAACCCCGGCCTTCGCCGACTACCACGTAATCGGGACTAACGTTGTTCATGGTGAAGCCCGCGTCGTACAGGGCCTGGATCAGCCCCGGCTCGCCGATTACGTACACCGAGCCGCCCGGATGCTGGGAGGCAAGAAAACTCGCCGTGGCCAGCGCGCTGGTGTAGAAATGCTCCGGTTCCACTTCGATGCCCAGCCGGGCAAGTTTCTGGGCAAGCTCAATCGGGGAACGCTCACTGGAATTGGTCAAAAAGAGATAGGCTTTATTGTTGGCGTTAAGCCATTCAACAAATTCCGCGGCGCCCTTGAGCAGCTGGTTTCCGTGGTAGAGAACCCCATCCATGTCGATGATGAATGCCTTTTTCGAACGGATCTGATTTAAATCTTTCATAATCTTGAGTATAGTGGAACAAGATCTTTTTTTCAGCTATCCTTAAAGGAGCCTGATGAAAAGAGCAGCCGAAGATGGAGGAGCGGATATGTATAAAAAGAGCGTGTGCGTGCTGTTGTTTTTATGCATCGGTTTGCTTCTTTTTGGGCAAAGCGGACTGGAAATTATCGTAGAGGAAAATAACGGCGGCCTTATAATTACCAAATCTAAAGGAACCGCGGAAAACCTGGCAATCCCGGAAACCATCGACGGAAAGAGCGTAACCGCCATCGGCAGCGGCGCTTTCACCGGCAAGGGCTTGGTTGAGGTTGCCATTCCGGACAGTGTAACCACTATCGGCGACGGGGCTTTTTCTTTTAACAAACTCGTTACAGTCAGCATCGGCAACAATGTCCTTACCATCGGCAGAGGCGCTTTTACGGGAAACAGCCTGACGGGCGTTACCATCGGGAGCGGCGTGACCGCCATCGGCAAAGGGGCCTTTTCCGATAACCAACTCAGCTCCGTGACCATTCCGGATGGCGTAAGCATCATTGATGATTACGCTTTTTTTAACAATAAAATCACCGGAGTCAGCATCCCCGACAGCGTTATCTTGATTGGGGAAGGCGCTTTCTCGGGTAACAGGCTGACCGGCATAGTCATCGGCAATGGAGTCACCCAGATAAAGGACGGCGCTTTTTACAACAACCGGATAAACAGCGTGACCATACCCCAGGCCCTGGAATCCCTGGGTAAACGGGCTTTTGATACCCGTTCCGCCGATGGCCGGATACGGAACAGCGTCAACTACACCGATACCACCGGGAACATCCTTCTCAGCACGGCGAATAACTTCGATACCTACTACGCCTCAAACGGCAAAAGACCAGGGAGTTACACCCTCGCCGACGGCGGCTGGACCCTGGCAGAATGAGCCTCCGCGGAAGCGCCCGCGGTCCGGAAAGGTATTAAACCAGACTTTCGAATAAAAGGGCGCCCGGTTTGGCGACTGATACCGTCTTTGGGGGGCAAACACCCTGTTTAGCGGCATTGGGGCAGACGCTGATACCATACGTCTATATTAAGGAAGAAATGAAACCTCCCGCCTTGCCTCCTGGAAAATGTTATTGAAAAGGTCTTGCATAAAAAAGGTACTTGCTATATGATGTTCTAAAATATGGCCCCCCCCTTCAAATTAAGGAACTTCTAAAAATTCAGTTTTTAGGGGTGGTTATAACCCTGTCAAATATTGACATGGATACTTAATGACTTGAGAGGAAACCAACGGGGTTTCCGAACAAGTCCAGTATTCCATGCGGACGGTGGTTAAAAGGCCAGCCCCGGCCAGCTTGTTTCGGCGGCGGCGGGGGTACAAAACAGAGGGTAAAAAGCCGTTTTATACGGCTGGGCTTTGGTATGCCCTGATTCGTTGCGAAGGGTCCATACCCAAGAGCCCGCCTTTCGGCGGGGGAGCCTTGGGGCGGAACCAAGGGTATGGACCCTGAGTCAAATACCTTATGAGAACAACATACCCCGCCGGACCGGAGGTCCGA